>JBEKOW010000058.1:0-17863 GCA_049521375.1 Terriglobales bacterium | reverse complement strand
TCGTAATAAACCGCGCCCCCGCGCAGTCCTTCCGTCTTCAGCGTGGGCAGATGTTGCAGCGTCTCTTCCCGCGAGAGAATCCGCGAACTCCCAAAGCCATACTTTCCCGCCAGCAATTCATAAAGCTTCAATCCGATGCCGTAAAACGGAGCCTCCCACCAATCGTAGTTAGGCACGACAAACGCCAGGTCCCGCACCAGGTGAGGAGCGTTCTGCAAAAGCAGCCCGCGCTCCTTGAGCGCCTCCATCACCAGCCCGATGTTCCCCTGCTCCAGATAGCGCACTCCCCCATGCGCCAGCTTCGTGCTGCGGCTCGAAGTTCCCTTCCCGAAATCGCTCTGCTCGATCAGCAGCACCTCGTACCCGCGCGCCGCCGCATCTATCGCCACCCCCACCCCAGTTGCGCCCCCGCCCACCACAACCATGTCCCAGCCCTCGGGATGCCCCTCGACGCGAGCCCACATTTCGCTGCGATTCATAGCTCTAGTGTTCCTTGCGCTGCAGTTCAATCCCTTACTAATCGGAGTCCCGGAGGGACGATCGACAATAGCCCGGCGCTCACCGGGATCGATACTTACAAATTACTCAGAGTCCCGGAGGGACGACCGATAATAGCCCGGCGCTTTCAGCGCCGGGTGGCCGCACAATATGATTGAGTCCCGGAGGGACGACTGAGTTCTCACCCACACTCTTCAGCCCGGTCAATCGCTTCTTCCAGACAGCAAGCCCGGAACTCTGCCCATGCGAGTTCGTCAATCGATCCGAAAGCTCATTGCCGACTGTAGATTGCATCTTGAATTTAACTCTCTATTATTCAAAGACTTGCACAAACAAATTCCGCAATCCCACGCTGAATCGAGATCTGACCGCTAACTCCTCATTCTTCAATGATCTGGCGGGAATATGCCGCTAAGTCTCTGATTATAAAAGACCGGCCATAGGGGGTACCCGATATCATGTAGTAACTAACCAACCAGTGAACACCCCCAAAACCCTAGCCTTCCTCCCACCCAAACGACCGCGTCACCGCCTTCTTCCAGAAGTGATACAGCCGCTCGCGCGCCCGCTCATCCATCGACGCTTCCCATCGCCGGTCCGCAGCCCAGTTGGCAACCAGTTCGTCCGTATCCTTGTAGAAGCCGACCGCTAATCCAGCCGCATAAGCGGCGCCCAGCGAGGTCGTCTCCTTCACCATCGCGCGCAACACCGGCTTTGCCAGAATGTCGGCCTGGAACTGCATCAGCAGCTCGTTGGTCACCATTCCACCATCGGTGCGCAGAACCTCCAGAGTGATGCCGGAATCCTTCTCCATGGCATCGACCACCTCGCGAACCTGAAACGCGGTCGCTTCCAGCACCGCCCGCGCCAGGTGCCCCCGATTCACATAGCGCGTCAACCCCGCAATCACGCCCCGAGCGTCGTCTTTCCAGTAAGGCGCATACAGCCCGGAAAACGCCGGGACGAAATACGCGCCCCCGTTGTCGGAAACCGTCAGCGCCAGCGCTTCCACGTCCGCGCTCTTCTCAATCAGCCCGAGATTGTCGCGCAGCCATTGCACCAGAGCCCCCGTAATCGCGATGCTGCCTTCCAGCGCATAACAAGGTTTGCGGCCTCCAAACTGGTAAGCAACCGTGGTCAGCAGGCCGCACGTCGACGCCACCGGCCTCTCGCCCGTGTTCATCAGCAGGAAGCATCCCGTGCCGTAAGTGTTCTTCGCCTCTCCCGGCTTGAAGCACGCTTGCCCCACCAACGCCGCCTGCTGGTCGCCCAGATCTCCTGCAATCGCGACTCCGGCAATCGCCGGCAGCTTCGCCTCGCCATACACTTCGCTGCTCGACGCGATCTTAGGCAGCATCTGCGGCGGGATGCCGAAGTCCTCAAGGATCTCCTGATCCCACTGGAGCGAGCCCAGGTTCATCAACTGCGTGCGGCTGGCATTCGTAACGTCGGTGACATGCACTCCTCCGTCAGTTCCGCCCGTGAGATTCCAGATCAGATAGCTATCGATGTTGCCGAACAGCAAGTATCCCGCCCGCGCCAGCGCGCGAGCGCCCGCAATATGCTCCAGAATCCAACCGATCTTCAGTCCGCTGAAGTAAGTCGCCAGCGGAAGTCCCGTCTTGCCGCGGTAACGATCCTGCCCGCCGTTAGCTGTCAGCTCCGCGACCCGAGGAGCCACCCGCGTGTCCTGCCAGACCATCGCGTTGTAGACAGGCTGGCCCGTCTTGCGGTTCCACACCACCGTAGTCTCGCGCTGGTTCGTGATCCCGATCACCGCCAGATCGCCGGGACGCAGCGAAGCCGCTTCCATGGCCTCGCCAATCACCCGCTGCGTACAACGCCAGATCTCCTCCGGATCGTGCTCCACCCATCCCGGACGAGGATAGATCTGCTCATGCTCCCGTTGCGCCATCCCCACAGTTCGCCCTGAGCGATCGAATACGATGAAGCGAGAGCTGGTCGTCCCCTGATCGATCGCGCCAATGTAGCTTGCCATTCGATTCGGCCCCATTCAGACGCTCGGTGATTTCCCGATTCCCCACTCCGCGAAGCTTGAATTCTCATCTTATCTTGCTGTAGGAAGGCGGTGCAGCAGGGTTCACCCTAGAAGCAGCCAGAAACGGGTCCCGCGCAAGCATGCGCCCACGAAAGGCCGGTAAACGGCCATGAACATGCACTTTAGTAACACTGCATGTGTCTCAGTCCATTCACCTTCGGGCGGAAGTAACCACACTTACTAGCCGCGAACTGGCACGTCGGTGGACTATACGCGCAACTTCCCTGTGGCATCCTAGTTAAAGCTTGGATGTAGGGGTTTGCGGCCAACGCAAACCAGGAACGTGGGGTTCCTGTGAAGAGTCTGGGGAAGGTCATCCGGTCGGTACAGGCGTTCAGCCGCGAACTCTCCCGGAAGACTGCGGAAGTCACACCGGCCCCCGTAATCGGCGTCGCCCTTGGAGGCGGATTCGCCCGCGGTATCGCCCACGTCGGAGTTCTCAAGGTCCTCGAAGAAGCCGGCATCGCCGTCCGCATGATCGCCGGAACCAGCGTAGGAGCTCTCATCGGCGCAGCCTACTGCAGCGGGCTCTCGATTGCCGAACTCGAAGAGGTCGCCCACAAAGTCCGCTTTACCACCTTCGCCCGCTGGACTCTCTCGCGCTTCGGGTTCGCCAGCAACGACCGCATGACCGCTTTCCTGACCCGCACCCTCAAAGGCAAGACCTTCGAGGAGCTCCGCATTCCGCTAGGCGTCACCGCCACCGAATTCAGCACTGGAGAAGGCTCCGTATTCCGCACCGGGCCCCTCATCGATCCGGTCCGCGCCAGTTGCGCCTATCCCGGCATGTTCCTGCCGGTAAACGTCGAAGGGCGCTGGTTCGTCGACGGCATGCTGTCGCACCCGGTACCAACCGAACCCCTCCGCCAGATGGGCGCCGACCGTGTGTTAGCCGTCCACCTCAAGGGCCAGTGGTCCACTCAAACCGCCCCAAGGCACTTGTTCGACGTCATCGGCCAATCCTTCGCCATCGCCCAGGACCGCATGAGCAATCACTGGAGGGGGGCCGCCGACCTGGTAATCGAACCCGACGTAGCCGGCTTCGACTACGATGACTTCAAGCGTGCCGGAGAATTGCTGCGCGTCGGTGAGACGGCGATGCGTCGAGCACTGCCCGAAGTAAAAAAATGGCTCGAGTCACCGCTAGAAACGTCGGGCGCGCCATTCTTGACTGCGCTTCCCAATCCTTCGCCTATGCCAGCCGATTGAACGCCGAGGGATCAGATTGCCACCAAGTCGCCAGTTAGCCCGTATCCCCTAAAGATTTGAATTGCGGCTCACGATGACCGGCTTGTTGTTCTCCGCCACCAGCAGGTTTTCGGCGAAGGGCCATTCCGCATCGATCCACTGCGCTTCACAACGGAAACCGCTGTTGATCGCGGTCTGAAATATCTCCTTGGCGGAATATTTGTGGCTGCTTTCGGTCCAGATCGTCTCTCCCTCCTGAAACTCGATCATGACCTCTGCCGCGGGAATACTCACTGTCTGATGCCTTTTCGACCGTAGATGCATTTCGACACTGCGCGCGTCCTGATTGATCTTCGCCACATGGGCGAACTGGCCCAGGTCAAAATCACCGTACAGTTCGCGGTTGATGCGGGCGAGCAGGTTAAGGTTAAAAGCGGCTGTAACTCCCAGTTCGTCGTCGTATGCCGAAATGAGCTGCTCGGCAGGCTTTTCCAAGTCCGTTCCCAGAAGCAGCGAATCGCCCGGTTCGAGAATGCGACGCACCTCGGCCAGAAATTTCACACCGGCCGCTCTATCGAAATTCCCAATCGTGCTGCCGAGAAACAGCACCAGCAGGTGCCGGCCACTCTTGCGATAGGCCGCCACCTCCCGCAAGCCGTCGAGATATTCGCGTTCGAATCCCACGATGCTGATCGCGTCAATATCGCGAAGTTCACGTTCACACATGGCCAGCGCCGCCCGCGATATCTCAATTGGATAATAGGATGTCGGCTGGCGGCGAGACAGTGCCTCCAGTAAGTAGCGAGTCTTTTTGCCACTGCCACTACCCAGCTCGACCACGTCGACCGGCCCCGCAACACGGTTCACAATCTCATCTGCGTGCCGCCGTAGCAGGCGCTCATCGGCCCGCGTCAGACCATACTCCGACAGGTAGCAGATCACTTCAAACAGAGCCGAGCCCACCTCGTCATACAGGTACTTGGACGGCAGTTCCTTCTGCCCCCGCCGGCTTAGTCCCATGCGCACTTCGTCTGCGAAATCATACGTCGCGTTCGGAGTGATGGCTGGCACGATCATGGTTCAGCTCCTTATCAATAAGCTTTTGTCTGGCCCTGACTGCTTAATCAATTACGTACGCAGCGGAATCCTGCATACACATATTGGTAATGAGGCTGAAACCAGTTTCGAAAAGTGGGACGCAACATGCACGCGGCGGTGCGCGCCGAGCCGCCCTTCATCACGAAGTGTTTGCCATCGAAGAAATTCGCGGAGTACCCGGGGTAGAAGGGGAATGGTTCGAAACCAGCAAATGGAGAGAACTTGCTCGAAGTCCATTCCCAGCCGTTGCCTAGAAGGTCGCGGACTCCGAAAGCGCTTTGCCCCTGCGGAAATGCATTGACCGGAGCGGGGTCCCAACGCTGAAAGTCAAAATTACCCAGCTTCGCGGTCGGAGCCGCTTCGCCCCAGGGGTAAGTTCGCTCGCGCCCATCAGCCGTCCCATATGCAGCGCGATGCCATTGTTCTTCTGTAGGAAGCTTCGTCCCGGCCCATCGCGCGTAGGCGGACGCCTCTGCCTGGCTCACATAGACAGGCCAATCCGGAGGCAGGGGGATGTCGTCAAACATCGTGCGCAACAGCCAGCCATCCGAGGTCCTCCTCCAAAATGCAGGATGCGAAATTCCCTGCTCGCTCTTCCAATTCCAGTCATCTTCCGTCCAGAGGTCGCGCCCCTCATAACCCCGAGCGGCAATGAAGTCCAGATACTTCCCATTCGTGACCGGGTAGCGATCAATTTCGAAAGCCGGCACATGCGCTGCATGACCCTCGAATTCGTTATCCCATCCGAACTTCTCGCTCCTGGATTCCAGACCGAGGGTTGCAATCCCCTCCGGAATTTCGACCATCCCATGATCTACGGAATCTGTGGGCGGGTCCGGCGGGCTGGCTTGTCGTACCTTACGGTCCAGCGGAAGCTGGTGCAGCATGTAAGCCAGCGTTTCGACGTGCATCAGGCGGTGCTCGATCGCCACGTTCAACAACTTGTCCAGAGACAACGCGTCGTTGGCGTCGATGTTCCCCTCCTGCATTCGGCCAAGCCTGGCGTCCAAAGCGAGTCGAATCCTGGACACATACTCGCGGACACTTTCCAGCGAGGGCCAATCCGAAGGCTGGTCGGAGGGCAATCCTCCATCCACCGGGTCGATGCCAAAGGCAAACAGCTTGTCGAATTCGGGATGAAAGCTCTTCAGACCAAAAACGCTCTCGTAAAGCAAGTTCCAGTCAAAAGCTTCGAGGTGTCCAACATAAAAAATAATGCGGTGGCGCTCCGGGATCGGCCGGTCGTACATCGAAGCCGGACGAACGATGCTGAATAGGGCATCACTGCGCTGTCGCGCATCCGCGATCCGCTCCAGCAGACCGGTTCCGACAGTGGCATGGCTTTGAAAAGTAAGCAAGTACACCTCCCGGATCGGCCCCTGGGATGAAAGCCCCACACTTGCCACGCTTAGATGTCGGATTTGTCAGGGAGGTCGCAGTAAAGTAGAGGTTTTTGTAGGCCTTTTTTGCGCTATTTTGCCACACGCCGAGAGGGCCCTGAGCCTGCCAAGGGAGGTTTCGCGCCCGCGGTTTGCGTGAATGTTTCCGGCATAAAAACCACCGCGCCATGCCGGCCCGCCAAGCCCGCCAGACTCTGTGACTTGGATCCCAACATCCTTTCCGGCCCCATCCGGGAGTGGCGTCCCCTAGCAGGCCGCTGAAAAAGCGTTTTTGCAGGGCAGCATTCCCCCAGCGGCTGGAAGCCGCTATTGATTCCGCGGCAGTTACGGCACGAGTGGAACTCGTGCCCTTCCCCAACCCGGCCGGAATCAGAGTTTTTCCGCAACCTGCTAGGGAACGTGGCACACAAAAAGGCTTGCAGGGATGAACAATCAACCGTACAATCTAACTAACTGGTTAATTAAGTATGAAAGCCACCCTCAGCCCCAACAAGACTCGGACGATCGCCGCGAAGTCGGAGGCAGACGGCCGGCTCAACCGTAACATCCAAAGCCGGCCAGTCGTTCGCATGGGCACCCGAGGTCATCCGGAAAAAAGCCGTGCCGCCATCCTGCGCGCCGCGGTCGCCGAATTCGCCGAGCATGGCATTGCCGGCGCGCGCACCGACGCGATTGCGCGCGCCGCCCACGTCAACAAGGCGCTCCTTTACTACTACTTCAAGGACAAGGACTCGCTCTACGAAGCAGTGCTCGATCACGTATTCAGCGGACTGCGCGACCGTGTCATGCCGGTGCTCGATAGCCAACTCGAGCCACGCGAGAAACTCCTCCAATATGTGGGTCACTACTTTGACTATATCGCCGCGAATCCGCGGTTCCCACGGGTGGTGCAGGGGGAATGGATGCGGGTTGGTCCAAAGGGTAACCCGCAGATGCTCCGCATCGCGCGCGAATATTTTGCGCCCATCTACCGCCGCGTGGCGCAGATGTTGCGCGAAGGCGCCGAAAAAGGGCAATTTCGTGCGGTGAATCCCATGGATTTTCTGCCTTCCATGGTGGGAGTGATTGTCTTTTATTTCAGCACCGCGCCCGCCATGAAAATGCTCTTGAAAACCGATCCTCTTTCCCGCGAAAGAATTGCCGAGCGGAGGAAGTTTGTCCTGGAGTTTGTCTCGGCGGCGCTGTTTAAGCAAGGCCTGAACGCCGCAAAGTTTCAAGACGACAAAGCGTAGGAGATTCGAATGAACGCTCGAAATAAAGTTCTTATTTTACTGGCAGTCATCCTGGCGATTTCTACGGCCTACTATTTTCTCTCCACTCCCCGGGGAAGCGACCTCGTCCTCGTGGGAACGGTAGACGCGAATCAGATCGTAGTGAGCCCGCAGATTCAGGGAAGAATTCTCAAGCTGCTGGTCGACGAAGGAACCCAGGTAAAGCAGGGCGATCTGATTGCCGTGCTCGACCCCTCAGAACTGGAAGCCGAGGAGCGCGCCGCTGCGGCAACAATTTCCAGTCTGCGATCGCAGGTGAGTGCGAACGAATACACGCGGAGGTCCACTAAGGGATCGACCGCAAGCGACGTTTCGAATGCGCAATCCCAATTGCAGTCGTCGCGAGCGCAACTCGCTCAGGCCGAAGCGACACTGGCTCGTATCGAGAGCGATAGCCGCCGCACCATCGGCCTCGCTGAAGCGGGCGTGGCTTCCGAGCAGGAGAAAGTACAAGCCGAGATGAACCTGAAGGCACAGCAGGCCAGCGTGCAGTCGCTTCAGGAGCAGGTTTCCGCGGCGCAGGCAAGTTTGAACGCGGCATTGGCGCGCACCAATCAGGCAGCGGCAGCCGCCAGTACGGTAGCCTCAACCCGCGCCCAAATGGAAAACTCCGTCGCGCAGCTAAAGGAAGCCGAGGTTCGCTTGGGCTATACCAAAATCTATGCGCCCGTGACGGGAACCGTTCTGGTGCGAGCGGCCCGCGAAGGTGAAGTCGTGATGGCGGGCCAGGCGATCGTGACGGTGGTGGATTTCAGCGACACTTGGGTGCGAGCCCCGATTCCAGAGACCGAGGCGGATCACATCGGTTTCGGCGACACCCTGAAAATACGCCTGCCCGGAGGATCCGAAGTCTCCGGAAAAGTCTTCTACAAGGCCGCCGAGGCCGACTTTGCTACGCAGCGGGACGTCAATCGCAGAAAGCGGGACATCCACACACTCCTGTTAAAAGTACGCCTCGACAACCCAAAGGGGGCTTACGTGCCGGGCATGACGGCCGAGGTGTTGGTGCCGCCGGCGCTGCTGAAGTCCGACGCTGGCGTCAAGAGCGCTGAAGCTGCGGGGAAACCATGAACGGCGGCACGAACGAGAAGATAGACGGAAACGATCTCAAGAACGCGAATGGGATGAGTGTCGCCTCCTCCGAACTCAGCTTGCGCGGCGAGATCGCGGCCGATGCTCCCAATGCCATTGAGGTCGATCACATCGTCAAGAGGTATGGCGACTTCACCGCCGTCGACGACGTTTCGTTCAATGTAAAAGAAGGGGAGATATTCGGGCTTCTGGGACCGAACGGCGCGGGAAAATCCACGCTGATCCGCATGATGACCACGCTGATCCCGATTACTTCCGGCTCGGCGCGAATCGCGGGGCACGATGTGAGCAAAGACCCCGACGCGGCACGGCGCACGATCGGAGTCATTCCCCAGGCTCTGACCAGCGATCTCGACCTGACCGTCGAAGAGAATATGTCGATTTACGCCAAGCTCTACGACGTTCCAGCAAAACAGCGAAAAGAAGCAATCGACGATCTGCTGGAAACCGTAGATCTCACCAAGTGGCGCGGAGCACAGACGAAGACTCTATCGGGCGGAATGCGGCGCCGGTTGGAGATTGCCCGCGGCCTGGTCCACAGTCCAAAAATATTTTTTCTCGATGAGCCCACTACCGGACTTGACCCCGTTTCGCGCGTTGCCGTGTGGGAGATGTTGACCAATATCAAGACGAAACGCAAGCTCACCGTGCTCATCACAACTCACTACATGGACGAAGCCGATCGTCTCTGCAACCGCATCGCGATTGTGGATCATGGCAAGCTCGTGGCGCTCGACACTCCGGAAGCGTTGAAGGCGACGGTACCGGGATCCACAGTGATCGAGGTACAGTTCGAGAATCCGCCCGTCGATTGGGAAGAGCGCCTTCGCGGCTTGCCGGGAGTAACGTCGGTGCAGAACGAAAGCGCCGGAATGTTCCGCGTTCTCACCGCCAATGGCTCCGGTACCACGACCGATCTCGTCGAGATGGCCGTCGTAGCGCGCGTAGAGCTCCGCACCCTCACCGTGCAAAACACAACCCTGGACGACGTATTCGTTCATTACACGGGACGGCAATTGCGCGACGAACTCGTGAAAGCGGCATATACGTTCGCGATGCCGCCGCGCCCGGGGGTGCAGCCATGAATCGTACACTGGCGATTATCGAGCGCGAGATGCGCAAGTTCTTCCGTTCCCCGGCGCTGATGATGGTCTCGATGATTTTCCCACTGGTGCAACTCATCGTGCTGGGAAATGCTTTCGGCGGCAAGATTCGCGACGCGAAGATGGGGATCGTCGACGAGGATCACGGGACACAGGCGATCCGGATCAAGGAGGCCTTCGATTCGGTCCGCGCAACCTCGCGGACATTTGTCACAATTCCGTATGACAATGAAGTGAAAGCCCGCGAGGACGTTCGCAACGGCAAGATCGACGGAGCCGTCATCATTCCGCCGCAGTATTCCAAGCTTGTCTACGAAAAAAATCATCCTCGAATCGCGCTGGTCGTGGATAACAGCGACAACTTCATGAGTTCCACGCTCGAAGACAGCATGACAGCCCTCACCGATGCGCTGAACCAGCCGGACGTTTCGCCCCGGCTCTTACAGCAAACTGCGTTGGACATTGTTGAGCTGTATCCATACATCGAGTACATGAAATTCCTGCTGCCCGGCTCGATCGCGCTGGCGATGTTCGTCTCCGCAATGATCGGCGGCGGAATGCTCTATATCGACGACAAAGCCCGCGGAGTTCACGAAGGCTACCTCGTCACGCCGATCACGAAAACCGAGCTGGTGTTCGGACTGAATGGCGCGGGTGCGATCAAGGGCATCCTGACCGGCATCGTCATCACCATGATCGGGTCGCTGCTCGCAGGTGTAGGAACAATCTTCCATGTGCAGACGATTCTCGGACTGCTGCTTATGATCGTGTTGACGGCGACAGCGTTCAACACCATGATGTTCCTGATGATGGTACGGGTGGAAGACCCGCTCGTGCCCAGAGCAACCTTTGGAATCCTGAACACGTTGCTGTTTTTCCCCAGCGGCGCGATTTATCCGATTGAAGCCTTTCCCCGATGGCTGCAGGTCATCGCCATCGCAGATCCCTTCACTTACGCTGTTCATGGATTCAAGTCGCTGCTCTTGAAGGAAACAGGATTGGCGGCAATCGCGCCCGACCTGCTGTTCCTGTCGCTGTTTGCGTTCGTCACTCTGGGACTCGCCGTACCATTCTTCAAGCGAACTTTATAGAAAATGGTATCTTTGCAGATCGGCTTTCGTCGGATGCGCGACCATACACGCATTCGCATCATCTAAAAAAAGATGGCAACATTTCAAACTCGAACAGCGCAACTCGTGCGCGCTCTTCCACTCTCGGAGTTTACGAAGCACCTGGAATTCGAAGTTAAGAATGCGCCGGGCTTCGGATTTGTTCCTGGGCAATGGCTTTCGCTCAAAGCCAACACACCCGAAGGCGAGGAGATCACACGCGCCTACTCGATCGCGTCCTCTCCTTCGGAAAATAGCCGCGTAGCCTTTTGCCTGAACCGCGTCGACAATGGGTTCATGTCAAACCATCTCTGCAGCCTTGTCGCAGGTGCGGAAATTACCTTTCAAGGACCGTTCGGCGATTTCACACTCCATCCTCCCATGCGCGACACCGTCTTCATCGCGACCGGGACTGGCATTGCTCCCTTCCGTTCCATGCTGCAGTGGCTGCTCGCTGATCCGGAACGGCACCAGGCACACGAACTCTGGCTGCTCTTTGGAGCACGCTTCGAACAGGACCTTTACTATCGCGATGAATTCGAAGCCCTTGCTGCCGCGCATTCGAACTTTCATTTCACGCCTACGCTCAGCCGCCCCTCGGCCGCGTGGAAGGGTTTGCAAGGATATGTGCAGGAGCACGTGCAAGAAATCGTCGGTGATCGCAAAGACATGCATGCTTATATCTGCGGTCTCGACAAGATGGTCAAGGCCAACCGCGAACTGCTCAAGTCCCTCGGCTGGGAGCGCACTTCCATCCGTTACGAAAAATACGACTGAGTCGTACAATACTTTCGACTTCACGAGATTCCCTCGCAGGGGAGCAACCATGTACGCCGCCGACAGCCATCGTTACGACTCCATGCAATACCGCCGTTGCGGGCGCAGCGGCATAAAGCTTCCCGCAGTTTCTTTGGGCCTCTGGCACAACTTCGGCGGCGTTGACAATTTTGAAAACTCCCGCGCCATGTTGCGCCGCGCCTTCGATCTGGGTATCACACATTTCGATCTCGCCAACAATTATGGCCCGCCCTACGGTTCAGCCGAAGAGAACTTCGGCCAGATCTTCAGGAAGGATTTTCTCCCCTACCGCGATGAACTCTTGATCTCGACCAAAGCCGGGTGGGATATGTGGCCTGGGCCCTACGGCAATCTCGGCTCCCGAAAGAGTCTGCTGGCCAGCCTCGATCAGAGCCTCAAGCGCATGGGCCTCGCTTACGTCGACATCTTCTATCATCACCGTCCCGATCCCGACACGCCCATGGAAGAGTCGTTGGGCGCTCTCGACACGGCGGTGCGCTCGGGCCGCGCGCTCTATGCGGGCATCTCAGCCTACAATGCGAAACAAACCGAAGAGGCCGTGAAGATCATGCGCCAACTCGGCACGCCCTGCCTCATTCATCAGCCAAAGTATTCCATGTTCGTGCGCGAACCCGAAAAGGGACTGTTCGATGTGCTCGAAAAAGAAGGAGTCGGCTCAATCGTCTTTAGTCCGCTTGCGCAGGGCTTGCTTTCTGACAGGTACCTCAAGGGAATCCCCAGCGACTCGCGAGCGGCGCGCGATTTTTTCCTGAAGAAGAAGGATATTGGCGAAGCCCTGCTGGCCAAGGTGCGGACCCTGAATGAAATCGCTCAGCGGCGCGGCCAGACTCTGGCCGAGATGGCGGTTGCCTGGGTGCTGCGCGATCCGCGCGTCACCAGCGCCCTGGTGGGGACCAGCAAGGTTTCGCAGGTGGACGACAATGTGGCTGCGCTCAAGAACCTCCAGTTTTCGGTCGAGGAGTTGCGAGCCATCGACGGCGTGTTGCAGGAGAAACAGCCGGCGGCGTAGAAAGCCCGGTTGGGGTTTGGGGCGGGGTGGAACAACCGGTTCGCATAAAATCGCATAGTGTCCCACGTGGAACACTATGACGATCTTTGTGTTATTATACTTGTGTACGTACAACAGGACCTAAATGAAACCACGTAAACGAGTTAGGAAGCAAGCGAAGGCATCCCGAAGAGTGGCTGGAATCGAGGCCTCAGCCGGGTCGAAAAAGCATCCACGGGACCTGCCAGAGGAACTGGCAGGCATGTACAGGCCTTTGAAGATGCCGGTTACGCTGCGCCTGGATGCCGATCTCCTGGCATTCTTCCGGCGGGGTGGCCGGGGCTACCAGACCCGCATTAACCAGGCCCTGCGCAAAGTGATGATCGAAGAGAGAAAAAAGCCCCGGTGAGGACGTACTGTTTGGCCGGTTGCGTTACGATTTGAATATCGCCGCAAACTCCACGGCGACACGAGTCAGCAACTCATGGTCTTTCGGCTTCCCCTTGAATCCGAGGTCGTGGCCGGCACCTTCGACTTCTAGCAATCTCCACGGCGCTCGTATCAGTTTCAGGGCATTCTTCATTTCTTCGGCACTTCCAAACGGGTCGCGAGTTCCGTGGACAAACAGGCTTGGTGTTCGGAGATTCGGCAGATGCTGGATACGCTGTTGCTCGGGCTTTCTCGGCGGGTGCAGCGGGTAGGAAAGCAATAGCAGGCCCGAGGCCAGATCCGGTTCTTCGGCGCAGAGCATAGTGGCCTGACGGCCCCCATAAGAGTGGCCTCCCAGATAGATTTTCCCTTCTGTCCTTGTACGCATCGCCGCCACTGCATTGCGCAGGCCGGCGCGATCACGTTCCGCGTTGCCTGGAAACGGCGGGCCAGTTCGGCGTTCCTGGCGAAACGGGAGGTCGCAGCGCAGGACCAGATAGCCATGGTTGCAGAATATCTCGCTAAGTGCCACCAGCAGGGGAGCGTCGCAATTGCCTCCCGCGCCGTGCGTGAGGATCAGTGCTTCGCCATTGGGAGTCGCTGGTGAGTGCAGGTATCCGCGGACCGCAGGCTCGGATGTATTTTCATGCAACTGCTCGGAGGGAGATTCGGGCATCCAGTCGTTTCACTCCTCTTTAATCCACATGCCGTCGGATCGTTATGCGCCACTCAGGATGACAGATCACTTTGGCAAATTACCTATTCTTGCGGCGTTTTACAGATGACTCGCTCTCCTCTACCGTGTGCAGGCGCATAAAGTTGGTGGCGCCGGAGGTGAACTTTGTTCCGGCGACTAACCCCAGAACTTCGCCAGCGCGGATTAAACCCTTCGGCAGCAACTCTGCTTCCGCAGTCTTGAGCATCGACTCCGCCGACTCCCACTTATCTTTGTGAACGGGATGGACGCCCCACATCGCATTCATGCGGTTACAGACGTCGAGATTACGGCTGAAGGCGTAGATCCGAACTTTGGGACGGTGTTTGGAGAGCATGCGCGCGGTATTGCCGCTTTCGGTGAAAACCGCGATGGCGCGCATCGGCAAGTCTTCGGCGGCATGAGCGATAGATTCACAGATCGTTTCGGCCACCGAATAACGATGATTTTCATGACGACGTCGGGGCGCCGGCGGTAATTGCGCGATACTGGTCTCCGCTTCGATAACGATGCGCGCCATCATCGCCACCGTTTCGCGCGGATAGCGGCCGCTGGCAGTTTCTCCGGAGAGCATAACGGCATCGGTGCCATCGAAGATGGCGTTGGCCACGTCGCTCGCTTCCGCCCTTGTGGGGCGCGGGTTTTCGGTCATCGATTCGAGCATCTGCGTGGCCGTGATGACCGGCGTGCGCCAGAGTCCGGCACGCTGGATCACGTGCTTCTGAATGATCGGGACCCGCTCGGGCGGTAATTCCACACCGAGATCCCCGCGCGCGATCATGATGCCGTCAGTCATCTCCAGAATCTCTTCGAGGCGCTCGATGGCCTGCGGCTTTTCCAACTTCGTGACAATCGGCACCGACTTCCCGTACTCGATCATCAGGCTCTTCGCCATGCGGATATCGTCGGCTGAGCGAACGAATGACAGAGCGACGACATCGACTCCATGTTTCAATCCGAACTGGAGATCGACTTTGTCTTTTTCCGTGAGAGCGGGAATGGCCACGGCAGCGCCGGGCAGGTTGATTCCCTGATGCTGAGCGAGCAAGCCTCCGTTACGGACTTCGCACTCTACATCGTCGCCGTGAATTTCCCGCACCTTGAGTTCGATGCGACCGTCCGACAAAAGCACGCGCGAGCCAGGCTCAACTTCGCGCGCCAGTCCTACGAAGTCGGTGGACACTAACGCGGCGGTGCCCGTGACTTTGCGCGGAGTGATGGTTAGCAGGCTGCCTGTTTTTAGTTCGACGGGTTTGCCGTCCTCAAGGCGACCTGTGCGGATCTTCGGCCCCTGCAGATCCTGCAGGATACAGATCGTCCGCTTCAGGCGGACCGCGACGCGGCGAAGCCGCTGAATGCGCCGCGCGTGCTCGGGATGGGTTCCGTGGGAAAAGTTGAGGCGCGCGACATCCATGCCGAGGCGCATCAGATCCGCGATGCAGTCCTCAGAATCAGACGCGGGGCCAATGGTGCAGACGATTTTCGCGCGGCGAAGGGGCTCCTCGCTCTGTTCGACGAGAGTGGCCGGCAGGTCGCCTGCCACGAGATCTATTTTGCGGCTTCTCACTTCGCGGTCCTTCTCACGGGTCAGCGCGGTTCATTGTTCGTTATCGATCTGGGCGGGACTTTTGTCAGGCCGCGAGGGAAGAGCATAGCATTGAACTCAGCGCCGATCAGCACGACCAGCGAGATCAGGTACATCCATGTCAGCAGCGCGATTCCCACCCCGAGCGAACCGTAGATGACGCTGTAGTCGGCATAGCGCTGCAGATACCATCCGAAGAATGCGGTGGAGAGCAGCCACATGGCGGTTGCGAGAACCGCTCCCGGCAATACGCTGTGCCAGGGTTGGGTGCGCGGCACGGCATTGTGATAGATCAACTGGATCACAGCGATGCTGGTAAGGATGGCGATCAGCCAGCGAATCAGGCCCCACAAAAGCAGAATCAGCGGGCCGAATTCGCGGCCAAGCTCGAAAAGGATGCGAGTTTCAATGCGGCTGCCGAAAGCAACCAGGATGGTTGAGAACGTCAGCGGCAGGCCCGCCATTAGGACCAGCGACATCGCTATCAGGCGCTCTTTCACCAAGCCCCACGTTTTGGGGAGCTGGTAGGCGCGGCGAAAACCGTCCATCCAGGAAATGATGACGCCGGAGGCAGTCCACATGGTGAGGAGCGAAGTAGTGATCAGCAGGCCCACGGGACGCTCCGTGCTGCCTCTCAGATACGAGAGTACAGTCGCGCTGCCAGCCGGCAGTATTCTTCCCAACGCGTAAGAGATCTCGCGAAGATACACATCGCCTCGTCGAACCGTCGCCATGACGGAACCGAGGACCAGCAGGAAGGGGAAAAAAGTAAGAATAGAGGAATACGCGCCGCCTTTCGCCGTGGCGAACGCGTCGTGCTCGAAGGCACGCCAGATCGACAAACGGAAGAGACGCCAGAAACGTCCCAACGCAGGCGCGAGGATTAGACCACCAGGGATCGGCTCGGGCTGGCGGTTGCGATCGTTGGGTGGATCGATCAAGCGCGGTGATTCCAATGCTAAAGCCATTGCGTTCGACGTGCTGTTATCTTTGACTTCCGATCGCTGCCGAGCTTTGCCGGACATGCGCCGGCGAGAAGACCTCTCCACGCCAGCAAACTCCGCATGAAAATAAGGGGCGACTCTCGTCGCCCCCGTTATGGTTTCGATCCGCGTTACTCCGCGGCGAGTTCTTCGGTCTCGCCTTCGTGCCGCATGAGTTCGAGCGCGCGTTCGGCATCTTCGTAGGCTTGCGAGACTTCCTCCTGCACCTTGCTCGCGGCCTCTTCCATTTCCGGAGAGAGACGCACGTTGCGGTAATACTCCATGCCGGTGCCGGCCGGAATCAAGCGGCCCACGATCACGTTTTCCTTCAAGCCGCGGAGATGATCGACGGCTCCCTGAATGGAAGCTTCGGTCAGCACGCGCGTCGTCTCCTGGAAGGAGGCGGCGGAGATGAAGGAATCGGTGGAGAGCGAGGCCTTGGTAATACCGAGCAGCAGCGGACGGCCTGTAGCAGGCTTGCCGCCCTGCGCGATCACACGCTCGTTCTCCTCGTGGAATCGGAACTTGTCCACCTGCTGTTCGAGCAGGAACTGCGTGTCGCCCACGTCCTCGACCTTCACCCATCGCATCATCTGGCGGACGATGACTTCGATGTGCTTGTCGGAGATGTTCACACCCTGGAGCCGGTAGACTTCCTGGATTTCGTTCACCAGATAAGCCTGCAGCTCTTTCTCGCCGAGCACGGCCAGAATGTCGTGCGGGTTGAGCGGGCCATCCATGAGCGGTTCGCCTGCGCGCACGCGCTCGCCTTCCTGCACGTTGATGTGCACGCCACGTGGTACCGAGTATTCCTTTTCGGTGCCGTTGTCGGCGGTCACATAGAGTTTGCGCTGGCCCTTGGCGACTTCACCGAAGCGAACCACGCCATCGATTTCGCTGATGACGGCGGTTTCGCGCGGCTTGCGCGCCTCGAACAATTCGACCACGCGCGGCAGACCGCCCGTGATGTCCTTGGTCTTGGTGGTCTCACGCGGGATCTTCGCGAGCACATCGCCCGGGAAGACGGTGTCGCCGTCCTGCACCATGAGGTGAGCGCGCGACGGCATCAGATAGCGCTTGCTGGCCTTGCCCTTGATGACGATCGCGGGCTGGCGCTTTTCGTCAGGCGAATCGGCAACCACGTGACGCGACAGGCCGGTGACCTCGTCCACTTCTTCGTGGAGCGTGATGCCTTCCTGCAAGTCCTTGAACTGCGCCGTGCCGCCGATTTCGGTGAGGATCGCGAACGTGTAGGGATCCCACTCGACCAGAGCCTGACCAAGCTGAACCGGACCGCCTTCGGTAACTTTCACCTTGGCGCCGTACACAACCGCGTAACGCTCGCGCTCGCGGCCCTTTTCGTCCACGACCGCAATTGAGCCCTGGCGGTTCATAACTACCAGGTCTCCGGTCTTCGACTTGACGGTCTGGAGGTTGATGAAGCGGACCAGGCCGTTGCTCTTGGCATCGAGGCGCGACTGTTCGGAAACTCGTGATGCCGTACCACCGATGTGGAAGGTACGCAT
>JBEKOW010000057.1:0-19035 GCA_049521375.1 Terriglobales bacterium | reverse complement strand
GATGCGCCGAAGGCCTCGCTCCTCGACAAAATTACCAAGCAGACGTTCCGGGCCTCCGAGATCGTCAACAATCTGCTGAATTTCTCGCGCACCACCGGCACGGAATTCGCCGAAATCAGCCTCAATAAGGTCGTGACCGACACGCTCGCCTTGCTCGACCACCAGTTCAAAGTAGCGGGAGTGCAAGTGCAATCGGAACTGCATGAGAATCTTCCCTTGATCCAGGGAAGCGCCGGGCGCCTGCAGCAGGTGTTCCTGAATTTGTTCCTGAACGCGAAAGATGCGATGACCGGCGGCGGAGTCCTGAATGTCGCGACCATGAACGGGGATTTCGTGAGCGTACGCGTCACCGATACCGGTTCCGGCATTGCGCAGGAACATATCCACCGCATCTACGACCCGTTCTTCACCACCAAAACCGCCCCGGCCCCGGGCCAGAATCGTGGCACGGGCCTCGGACTCTCAGTCTCCTACGGCATCATCCAGGAACATGGCGGCAATATTCGCGTGGAGAGCCACCCCGGCGAAGGAACAACTTTTACGCTCGATTTCCCGTTGGTCAGGAAGGCAGCCCATGTCTGAAGTCGCAGTCATTTCGCGTCGCAGCGCGCCGGAAAGCACTCCGCAGAACGCAGGCAGGAGAAAGCACTCCGCAGAACGCAGGCAGGATTCTCATCATCGATGACGAACTGGAGATCCGCGAGTCACTGGAGACTTTGCTGGAACTCGAGGGCTACGCGGTTGTGGTAGCGGGCACCGCCCGCGAAGGCCTCACCGAGATCGGGGAACGCAGCTTTGACGTTGTGTTGCTCGACCTCGCTCTCCCCGACAAGAACGGCATGGATGTGCTCGCCGAGATTCGCGTGCTGCATCCCGACCAGCCAATCATCATGATCACCGCCTACGGCACGGTCGAAAACGCGGTACGCGCCATGCAATCGGGCGCGACCAACTTCATCCAGAAACCATGGGACAACGAGAAACTTCTCGCCGACGTGCGTAGCGCGGTCGCGCGCCAGAAGGCGGAAGAAGAGAATATCCAGCTCAAGCGCGCACTCAAGCAGCGCTACAACTTCGAGAACATAGTGGGCAAGAGCGAGCCCATGCTGAAGATTTTCGATCTGGTGGCACAGGTCGCTCCCAGCCGCTCCACGGTTCTGCTGCAAGGCGAAAGCGGCACCGGCAAGGAACTGATCGCGAAAGCGATTCATCTGCACTCCACGCGGCGGGATCGGCCCTTTGTCCCCGTGAACTCAGGCTCAACTCCGCCCGACTTGCTGGAATCCACGCTCTTCGGTCACGTGAAAGGGGCCTTCACCAGCGCCGTTTCATCGAAGAAGGGACTGTTTGAGGTTGCCGATCGCGGCACACTTTTCCTCGATGAAATCGGCACTATGGGGATGGACACTCAGGCCAAGATTTTGCGAGTGTTGCAGGATCGCAAGTTCATGCACCTGGGCGGTATTCAGGAAGTGCAGGTGGACGTGCGCATCATCGCCGCCACCAACGTCGATCTTCGCCAGATGGTTCGCGATGGCCGCTTCCGCGAAGATCTCTTTTATCGGCTCAACGTGATTTCCGTGGACTTGCCGCCGCTGCGCCAACGACGGGAAGACATTCCGCTGCTGGTCGAGCATTTCCTGAAAAAATACTCCGAGGAAAACGACCTCCCGCGCCGCCACATAAGCACCGAAGCATTGCGGCCGCTGGTAAGCTACTCGTGGCCCGGCAACGTCCGCGAACTGGAAAATACCATCGAGCGAGCGGTCGTGCTCTCCTCCGATCCAACCATCAGACCCGACCTTCTACCCGATCACATCGTAGGCCGTGGCAGCTCAGTTCCCGCGATCGACACGAGCACGGGTGCAACGCTGTTCGGCATCATGGAAGACTGCGAGCGGCGCATCATCATCGATATGCTGGAAAAATGCGGCTGGAACCAGACCGAAGCCGCGGAGCGGTTCCGGGTCCCGCTTTCCACGCTGAACCAGAAAATCAAGCGTCTGGCGATTGAAATCCGCAAGAAAAACCATTAGGACCGATCGGGTCATCGGGCGATCTGAAAACCGAGTCAGCCTTGTGATCCACCGATCACCCGGATGACGTAATCCTGCTATAGTTCCCTGAACGGCATGGCGCTCGATTTCGAACTGATTTCCCCTTTTGAAGTCGCCAAAGACTTCGCCCTTTCGGTCCAGGAATACACGCTGCTCTCCGCCCAATCGGTCGCCAACTTTTTCCGGCCCCCCGTTTACGTAGGGGACATGTTGCAGCAGGCGGATCTGGTTGGTGTGGGATCCCTCCCCATTGTCATTCTCACGGGACTCTCCGTCGGCGCTCTTCTGGCGCTGAACTCGGCCAGCACACTGCAGCGCTTTGGCGGCATCACACTCATCGGCCAACTGGTGTCGCTGGGCATGGTCACCGAACTTGGACCACTCATCACCGGTTTGATGGTGGCTGGCCGTAACGCCTCCGGAATGGCCAGCGAACTCGGATCCATGATCGTGACCGAGCAGATTGACGCCATGCGCGCGCTTGGCACCGATCCGACCAAGAAGCTCATCACGCCGCGCATCGGCGCGACAGCGTTCATGCTGTTTTTCCTGACCATTATTGCCGATCTGCTTGGACTCGTCGGAGGTTGGGCGGTCGCGCACCTTCTCTTCGGCCTCGACACCAACCAGTATTGGACGTCCGCCTGGCAGATCCTGGTTTTCCGCGACGTCTTCACCGGACTCATCAAGCCGTTCTTGTTCGGGTTCATCATCTCGACCGTAGGTTGTTACTACGGCATGTCGACGCGCGGCGGCACGCAAGGCGTGGGGCGTTCGACTACGCAGGCTGTGGTAGCTTCTTCTGTGCTGATTCTGATTGTCGACTTCTTCGTCACAAAATTAATCTTCGCTATTTTCGGAGTCCGGTAGTCATGTCGGCACCTACGCTGCCCGGGGAACAATCGGCGTCGACTGCCAGCGAGCATTCCGCCTACGCTCTCGAATTTGAGGATGTTTCGATCGCATTCGATGAGAAGGTCGTGCTCGACGGAATCTCCTTCCGCCTCCCTCATGGCGAAACCAAGGCGCTGTTCGGAGTTGCCGGGTCGGGCAAGAGCATCCTGCTCAAACTCGCAATCGGACTCATGCGGCCCGATAGCGGGCGAATCATCGTGCTCGGCGAAGAGATCACGACCATGTCTGAACAGCAACTCTTCGAATTGCGCCGGCGCGTCGGCATCGTATTCCAGGAAAGCGCGCTCTTTGATTCGCTCAAGGTCTGGGAAAACGTCGCCTTCCGCCTGATGGAAGAAAAAATCCCCTTCGATGAGATCGAAAAGCGGGTGCGGGAAGCCCTCCGCTTCGTCGAACTGGAACGAACGTACGACATGTTCCCATCGGAACTCTCAGGAGGCATGCGCCGCCGAGTCGCCATCGCGCGCGCCATCATCACGCAGCCGGAAGTTCTGCTCTACGACTCGCCCACCGGCGGGCTTGATCCAGTCACCTCCAACACCATCGTCGAACTGATCATGAAGCAGCGCGACGTGTACAAGACGAGCGCTCTCATGGTGACCCACCGGCTGCAGGATGCCTTCACCATGGCGACCCACCAGTTCGACCAGAAGGAAAACAAGATGGTGGCTCTGCCGAAAGGACAGCTCTGCGATGTCCCCATGAGCTTCCTGATTCTGCGCGACTCCAAAGTTATCTTCGATGGAGACGCGCACCAGCTAGCCACTTCGCGCGACGAGTACATCCGCGAATACATTTCGTAGCATCTTCGCCGCGCCAACGCGCAACGAGCTTACGCCCTGATTCTTGCCAGCGACGCGCTTAACCGGTCCCGGATTTGTTCCCCGATCCCGCCTCTGGCATCGGGCGATCCGTTTTGCCGCGTTCGTTCTTCCCCGGCAGCCCTACCGGATTTTCATGCGTGCGTTCCCGGAAGCTCCCCTTCATCCCGGTCGCAAGCCCGATCGTCGACTCGCCGAACTTGTCGCGCAGATGATCGGCAGCCGCCAGCACCTTCTGCCACCGCGCGTCTCGCGCAGGCTCTAGCAGATCCATCTGCGCGGGACCCGATTCAAAATTCGATGTCTGCACTCCGAGCAACCGCACGGGCGCGCCTTTTTTCCAGTTGTGGAGAAACAGGCGCCGTATCTGCTCGAAAATCTCGTGGTCCATCTGGGTCGGCTGTTCCAGGGTGTGCGCGCGGGTGAGCGTAGTGAAATCCTTGTAACGCAGCTTCAACTGAATGGTGCGCGCAAAATATCCTCCTTCGCGCAGACGGCGCCCGACCATCTCGGAAAGCCGCATGAGCGTCGATTGGAGCCGCTCGATGTCCGCGGTGTCTTCATCAAATGTATGCTCATGGCTGATCGACTTGGCGTCGGTATGTTCGCCCACTTCGGTATCGAACCATCCGCCCGCATCTTCTCCACGCGACTTCCCTGCCAGCGCCAGTCCCCATTTTCCGAAACGCCGCTCCAGATCGCCTTCTTCCAGCTTGGCAAGGTCGCCGATGCGCTGGATCCCGATGTCATGGAGACTCTTCTCCATTACCTTGCCGACCCCGGGGATATCGCCCACATCGAGCGGCGCCAGAAATTTCGCCCCCTGGCCGCGCAGCACCCAGAGCACTCCATTCGGCTTTGCCTTCGCTGAGGAAACTTTCGCGATCAGCCGCGACGTGCCAATGCCGATCGAACAATTCAGATGCGTCGCCGATTTCATCTCCGCATGCAGGCGATGCGCGCTGCGCAACGGAGGCCCGTGCAGCCGATCCGTGCCCGTCATGTCGAGATAGGCCTCATCGACCGACGCCATCTCAACCAGCGGAGAGAAACGCCCCAGCACCGCATGCACCCGTCCTGAATACTCACGATACCGTTCCGGATGCCCATCCACAAAAACAGCCTGCGGGCAGAGCTTCGCGGCGGTGCGCAGAGGCATCGCGGAATGAATGCCGAATCTGCGCGCCGCATAGGAAGCGGCCGAAACGACTCCGCGCTCGTCGCGCTGACCGCCGACCACCACCGGCTTGCCCTTCAGCGAGGGATCGTAAAGTTCTTCGACGGACACGAAGAAGGCGTCCATATCGACATGGAAGATGGTGCGGGTTATCGGCTCATCGGGGGATCGGGTCATCTCGCGACAGGCAGTTGAGCCGGCAAGGTATTCGCCAGCCATTCGCCTCGAGGAGATTCTAAATCACTCTGGCGGCCCGAGGCTAAAGCGATGAGTCCGTGGTGGCGCGCTACACCTCTACTTTCACACCAGCTCTCTCCTGCACAGACGCCGCTCGCAGTTGCCGCACGCGCTCGTACACTTTGCCATACTCGCGCGCCGATGCGCCCCACGAAAAATCGCGGCCCATGCCGTTGCGCATCAGCGTCTGCCACGATGCTTGGTCGCGATAAGCCGCAAGCGCCTGCTTGACGGTTGCCAGAAGCGCCTCGCCGACATATTCACTGAACTTGAATCCAGTTCCCTTCCCAGTGCGTGCATCCCATGGGTCGATAGTGTCGTCAAGTCCACCCGTAGCTCGCACGATGGGAACCGTCCCATACTTCAGGCTGTAGATCTGGTTCAGGCCGCAGGGTTCGTAGCGAGACGGCATCAGGAACATATCCGCGCCCGCCTCGATCTTGTGCGCGATCGCGTTGTCGTAGGCAACTTTGATGGCAATCTTGTTCGGAAACTGCTTGTTCAGGCGTGCAAACATTTCTTCATAGAGCTTATCTCCGGCGCCGAGGACGACCATGATCATCTCCTCGCGCGCCAGGCGATCCATGATCTGCGCGATCAGGTCGAAACCCTTTTGCGCCGCGAACCGCGAGACGATCCCGATCACAGGAACTTTTGGATCAGCATTCGTGACTCCGTAAGCATTCAGCAGATCCTGCTTGCATTTGAGCTTTCCGCTCAGGTCCTGAGGCGAGAATTTTGCGGCGATGAACTTGTCGGTCTGCGGGCTCCACTCGTCGTAATCGACGCCGTTCAGAATGCCGGTCACGGTCGCGGCTCGATTGCGCAGCACGCCCTCCAACCCGAATCCGTACTCGGTGGTTTGAATCTCCTGGCTATACTTTTTGCTAACGGTGGTTACGTAATCGGAGAACACCAGCGCGCCTTTGAGAAAATTGACCTGCCCGAAAAATTCCATCTTGGAGATCGTCAGCAGGTCCCATGGGAGCATGAGAAGCGGCAAAATATCCGGTGGGAACAGGCCCTGGTATCCCATGTTGTGGATCGTGAAGACGGTGCCCACTTCGCGAAACGCAGGGTCCTCGGCGTAAAGGGTGCGCAGCATGACCGGCACCAGCGCGGCCTGCCAGTCATGGCAGTGAAAAACATGAGGAACGCCCAGCACCTTGGACGCTTCCAAAACCGCGCGCGAGAACAGCGCGAAGCGTTCGGCGTTGTCAGGATAGTCGGCGGCGGAAGTTCCGTAGAGCGCTTCGCGATCGAAGTAAGGCGGGTAATCGACAAAATAGAATTTGATACCCGCGCTCGCGGCGCCCGCCACGACCGAGCAAAAGCGATACTTGTCGTCGAAGGGCACGGTGATGCTGTGCACCACGGTTTCCGGATCGGAAATCTTTGTTTGCCGATAGAGCGGAAGGTAAACACTGACCTGGTGTCCCAGCGCGGCCAGAGCGCGCGGCAGAGCGCCGACGACGTCCGCGAGACCGCCAGTCTTGGAGTAAGGAACGCACTCGGAAGCTACAAAAGCGATATGCATTGCGGGCCTCGCAAGCCAGAATTGAGAAATGCCTGGCTCAAGTTATGATGACTATTGCCGTCGAGAGGTGGCTGGGCAGTTGCGATTGGCAATTTGTAACTTGTAGTTGAAGATTGTGGGGTCATCCCATTCAGGTTCAAATTACTCATTGCAGGTTGCCACGCCGTTTCAGTCTAAAGCCGCAGAGAAAGAGGGTCAACGTGTCCAGGAACGCAAGCACGGAGAAGCCAACACGCAAGCCGAAACTGGGACAACATTTTCTGGCGAGCGAACCCGCGGCCTTGCGCATCGTGGAAGCGCTCGGCGACGTTTCGCAGGCAACCGTTCTCGAGATCGGGCCGGGCCGCGGCGCGATCACAGAGATCCTTGCTCAAACCGCGCAGCGCTTGATCGCCGTCGAACTGGATCGCGTGCTCTCCGCGCAACTGCGCATGAAGTTCTCCCTGCAACCGAATGTGGAAATCATCGAAGGCGACGTTCTGACCATCGAACTCGACACCGTGTTCGGGCCGAAGCCGGGCACGCTGCGTCCCGGCCTGAGTTTCTCTCCCGAGCCGGCGCGTGTCGTCGGCAACTTGCCTTACTACATCACCTCCGACATTCTGCTGCGGCTGCTGGAATATCACCGCTACTTTTCGACGATCGTCATCATGGTGCAAAAAGAGGTTGCCGACCGGTTGGCCGCATCCGCCGGAACCCGTGACTATGGCTTACTTTCGGCGACCGCCCAACTCTACGGAAAAGTCGAGAAACTGTTCACCCTTCCTCCGGGAGCATTTTCTCCGCCCCCCAACGTGCATTCCAGCGTGGTGAGGATTACCATCAAGCCGAAGCTGGAAGCGTTGCAGGTTCCTGAGGCCGAATTCATCGCGTTCCTGAAACTGTGCTTCGGGCAGAAGCGCAAGACACTCTGGAATAACTTAAAGACGGCCTACGATGAAGTTGCGTTGCGCGCTGCGCTGGCGAAAAGCGGCGTCAAGCCAACGATTCGGGCCGAAGCCCTGCCGCTCGATCGCACCGCAGCGTTGTTTCGCGCATTAAGAGACGGACGAAGCTAGCGCGGTCTTGTGACGAGGCTACTATGACAACCGCCGTACGAACCCCCGCCGTGGCCGGCAGATTTTATCCCGGACGCTCGGATGAACTGCTGCGCGAGGTTCGAGCATACGCATCTCCTGCCTCGGGCGCGCCCGTGGCTGCCATTAGCTGCGTCGCTCCGCATGCGGGATACAGCTACTCCGGCGCTGTCGCGGGCGCTGTCTACTCGCGGCTGCAAATTCCGGAGCATTGCATCATCCTCTGCCCGAACCACACCGGCAAGGGCGTTCCTCTCTCGATCATGACCACAACCGCGTGGCAGACGCCGCTCGGCGAAGTCGCCGCCAGCGAGAAGTTGGGCTCTGACCTCCTGCAAAGCTTCCCGGCGCTTCAGGAAGACAGCGCAGCTCATCGCTCCGAACATGCCATCGAAGTCCAGTTGCCCTTCTTGCAGGCGCGGCAAAAATCGTTGCACATCGTCCCCATCGCTGTCGGAACGAGCGACTTCGGCGTTCTGCGCGGATTGGGCGAGGCCGTTGCCGATGCGATCGGCGCAAGCGAGCAGAATGCCCTCATCATCGCCTCCAGCGACATGAACCACTACGAGTCCGACGCGCTGACTCGCGTGAAAGACCACAAGGCAATCGAGCGCGTGCTCGCGATTGACGCGCGCGGCTTGTGGGAAGTCGTGATGGCGGAAGACATCAGCATGTGCGGTTTTGGACCGACGGTCGTCATGCTGACCGCGGCCAAGATTCTCGGAGCGACGGGCGCAACGCTCGTTCGCTATGCGACTTCCGGCGACGTCTCAGGCGATCGCGACAGAGTTGTCGGCTACGCGGGCATTGTCGTTGTGTGAAGATGGAATCAGCGACTGCCCTCAGCGTCAAGCAGGCGCTGGGCGCGGGCGCGGGCCACGTTGACCACCGATTGGTCGGCAACGACCTGTTGCAGGATCGGTTGGATCGCTGATACTTCGACCAGCATCCGGGTCTGCGCCATCTCCTGCATGCGCTTGAGTTCCGCATCGAGCGCGAGTTTCTGGTAGCGCCGGTCGTAGTCGATGCGATGTCCGAATTCGAGCGTCGCGGATAGATTCTGAAACAGGCTGGTGAGTTCCTGCGCGGCCGTGTTCGACGAAAAATTGTAGGTGGCCTGCCCCGTTCGGCTCGCATCTCTATAGGTGAGCGTCTTCTTGCCGGTGAACGCCTGTCCCTTGTGGTGAGAATCCAGATCTTTCTGAAAGTATCCCGCCTTATCCGCTAACGCAAATACCTTCTGCCGCATTTCGGAAGAGAGCGGGAAATCCAGATCGAAGCTGTCCGTTTCGTCGCTGTCCGCCGAGATGCGCCCGGTGGACTGGTAGTGGGCAAGGCCATCGGAGAAGACCCGAATCGAATAATGCTCCGGCTGCGATGCCGGGAAATCCAGCGTGAAAGTCACCAGGGCCGCGCTCGCTTCCCCCGAAGCGGTGGGCGGCTGCGGCCACGCCAGGGAAGGAAGAATGAACAGAACAAGCAGATAGATTCGATGCGGCATGGGCCGCTGTAATCATTGGGGATACGATTGCCAGTGTCAAGGGGCTAGCAGCTTGAGCTCCCAGGCCATAACCCGAGAGCTCAGCGCAATGCGCGACGAACCCAGATCGAAGTTCCGGCTATTTGCACGTTGCCGTGTATCCAATTGACTCCGAGGAATTCAGAAAGATCTGTCCCGAGATGACGTCGTTGTTGTTGATGCCGCCCGCAACCGTGTAAAACGACCCGGGGTAAACGATGCTCTTGAACGCTTCGTTCTCGTAGATAAACCCCCACGACTTGTCCGCCGAAATGCGGTTGCCCACGATCAGCCCGGAATTGTTGATGCCCGTGAGAATCGTGCCGAACCGCGATTTCGGGAAATTGATGGTCGTGAATTTTCCGTTCTCCCACAGGAAGCCGTTGTTCACCCACCCGCTGGCGGAAGATCCGACGACGGCATTCTTATCATTCACTGCCATCGGGTAGGTCACCTGGCCGTCGGGATACGCGATGCTGGTGTACTGCCCGTTGGAATACAGAAAACCTTTGACCGATCCGCCTCCTCCGTAGCTGCCCGCCAGCGCGCCGACGTGATTGACTCCGAAGAGCCAGGTATTGGCTGCCCTCGGATAGTTAACCGGCGCGAAGGTGCCGTTCGTGAGCGTGAAGCCGTGCATTTTCGTACTGCTGTCCTGGTAGGAACCGGCGTTGGTGCCAGTCGAGTTGTCTCCATACAAGCCGGTCATGGTCGATTTTGGCGCCGAGTACACGGTGATGACTCCGCTGGGCGAGCGCACGAAGCCCACCAGAGCTTGCGTAGCGATGTCTTGCAGTTGACCCACCACGGTGCCGTCGTCGCCAATGCCTTGCACGGCGTTTATCGTGTATTTCGAAGGTGCGGTGAAAGTATCGAAGGTGCAGGAAGCTTGTTCGGCATGCAAAGCGGATGAGACGGAAACGAGCAGGATGATGGCGAGAAAATGGCGGGGGCCCATGAATTCTCCTGATTGAATTTTGTTTGAAACGCCCGTTTTAGCGGACGGCTCATTCAAGAATACTGTGGGAATCGGGAATTATACGTGACCTGTGTACTAACGAGTGTTCAGATCGAAAACAGTTATCGGGCACGGCCGATAGTAACGGGGAGCCGAATTGCCGCCTTTGAAAGCGGCCTGTGAAGTGCTGTCCTCGCGAATTTTTGAAATGGCTATCGAGTGGAACCAGGCTTTAGTCCGCAACGCGGCCCGCAACTCGCGGCTCGCGACCTGACTGCCGGTCGAGAGTAGCCGCGGTGTGCAGGTGGCAGATTGCGATGGCGAGCGCGTCCGCGGCATCTGCTGGCTGAGGAATCTCGTCGAGGCACAGAAGCCGCGCGACCATCTGCTGCACCTGGTGTTTCTCCGCCTTGCCGTAGCCGACGACGGCGGACTTGATCGAGAGCGGCGAATATTCGGCAACCTCGAGACCGGCGGATGCCGCGGTCAGCATGGCGACTCCGCGAACCTGCCCGAGCTTTAATGCGGACTTTACATTGAGCGCGTAGAAGACGTCTTCAATCGCAACCCGGTCGGGACGGTGATCGGCGATGAGTTGCTCCAGCCCGCGAGCGATGATCGAGAGTCGCATCGGCATCGGATCGCGCGGAGAAACCTTGATGGCTCCGCAAATGACGCAGACCAGTCGGTCGCTGCCGCGGTGCGCAGGGTTGCGGTGAGCATTGCCGTTGCGTTGCGAACTGGGCACTGCATCGCAGAGAAGGTCCACGATGCCATAACCTGTGTACTCCGTGCCGCAATCAATGCCGAGAACGCGCATGCTTGTTGGCAAGTGTAACCTGCGGCATGTATCTTTGCGGATCGTATTTCATCGAAGAACCGTGGAGGTGAATCCGATGGCCCGAATTGAGGGAGCCGACCCGCGAAAACAAGGCTGGCTTGCGGGCTTGTTTACCGGCATCGTCTACAGCGTGACGAAACGCAAGGTGGGACGCGTGATCGAACCCACAAAGATCACCGCCCACCACTCCAGAATTCTTTGGGGCTACGGGCAAATGGAGCAGGCGCTCGGCGCAAGTTCCCTGGTCGATAGCGCGCTGAAGCATCTCGCGGAAATTCGCGTCGCCACGCTCGTGGGCTGCCCTTTTTGAATCGACATCGGCTCTGCGGTCGGCAGAGCGGCGGGCGTGGCGCGGGAGAAGATCGAAGCCCTCGCGGACTACCGGACAAGTGAGCTTTTCTCCGTGACAGAAAAGCAAATTCTGGAATTTGCGGACCACATGACGCAGACGCCCGCGGAAATTCCGCATGCGCTGTTTGAAAATCTCCGTCAACAATTCAACGCGGCGCAACTGGTGGAACTGACGGCGACCATCGCGTGGGAGAACTACCGGGCCCGCTTCAATCATGCATTCGGCGCGGAGTCGGAAAATTTTTCTGCGGGTAGCGTGTGTGCCGTCCCCTCGAGGCTGCCGCGTGAGCGCTCGGCGCCGTGACCGGCGTCCAACCTGTAACGCCTGCATCCCGTTACGTCGACGGAAATGCGCGCGGTCGAAGTCATCGTGCACCCGTAGTAAAAGCGACCGTGATACCCTGATATTTCAACCCATTTCCCACGGCCAGACCGGTGGAGTTAACCCGCCCGTGGCGCAAACTTATACGGCAGGAGCAGGCAATGAAGATCGGGGTATTGACGGGCGGTGGCGATTGTCCCGGCCTGAATGCGGTGATACGAGCGGTGGTGCGGAAGGGCACGTTCCACTATGGCGACGAGTTTGTCGGCTTCATGGAAGGCTGGCGCGGCTTGCTGGAAGACAAGACGATGGAACTCTGTCTCTCGACCGTGGGTGGAATTCTGCCCCGCGGCGGGACGATCCTGCGCACCTCGCGCACCAACCCGGCCAAGCACGAGGGAGGGCTGGAGCGCTGCATAGAAAACCTGAAGCTGCATGGCTGCGATGCCCTGATTGCCATCGGCGGCGATGACACGCTCTCGGTGGCGGAGAAGCTCTTCAAGATGGGCGTGAAGGTGGTCGGCGTTCCCAAGACCATCGACAACGATCTGGCAGGGACCGATTTCACCTTCGGCTTCGACACCGCTGTGAACGTGGCCACCAACGCAATCGACCGCGTCCACACTACGGCGGAAGCGCACAACCGCGTGATCGTGGTCGAGGTCATGGGGCGCGACTCGGGATGGATCGCGGCGTACAGCGGGATTGGCGGCGGCGCCGACGTGATCCTCGTTCCCGAGGTGCCATTCGACATCGAACAGGTCGCGGAACTGATTCGCCAGCGCCACTCGCGCGGCCGGTACTTCAGCATCGTTGTCGCGGCCGAAGGGGCCAAGTTTGCCGGAGGCGTCGAAATGCACGACGGCGCGCCGGTTCTGCAGGACGTAGGACGCGACGAATTCGGCCATCTGCGACTCGGCGGCATCGGCTCGGTATTGGCGCGCGAGATCGAGAAGCGCACCGGATTCGAGACGCGTTCGGTGGTTCTTGGCCACATCCAGCGGGGCGGTTCGCCCAGCGCCTTCGATCGCGTGCTGGCTACGCGCTACGGACTGGGCGCGATCGACATGGTGCATCGCGGCGAATTCGGACACATGGCGGCCCTGCGCGGCAACAAGATTATCTCGATTCCGATCAGCGAGGCGATCGCCTCCAATCGCAAGTTGGACCAGGAGATTCTGGACTGCGCCACTGGCATTCTTGACGTGCTGGAGGAGAAGGCGGAGAAGTAGGGAGCTTCTGGCGGCGAGCCGCTAGCTTCTGGCTCCCCGCTTCTCGCAGCGGGTTGCGTCTCGGGTCGCGAGACTCGGGTTGCGAGCCTTCCGGGCTACCATCGTCTTCTCCTGCTCCCTCTTTCGGCGCGCCAGGATAATGTCGACCGTCGAGTCATCCTGAGCGAAGCGGGGAAAGCGAAGCGCAGCCCCGCGCAGTCGAAGGGTCCCTGCCGCCAACCCGCATCTTCCCGCCAAAACAGAAAATATCCTCCTAAGTCTCTGATTCCAAAAGACCGCACCTCGCGGCTTCCCGATACTAACTAGCAAACACCAGACTCGGCCCGACCCGCCCCGTGATACTCGTCACAATCGCCCGTGACTTATATCACGGCCCGAGGTTCGTACCTGCCCTAATCTTCCTCTCAGGGTGAGGTCATCCATGAAGGTTCTAGAGCCAACCAAAGAAGACAACAAACACATGAACAGCGCACCCTCCCAGCAGCCGCAGCCTTCCGCCAAGGGCGAATTCAAGCCCCGCCTGATTTTCTGGGAAGTCACCAAGGGATGCAATCTCCGCTGCGTTCATTGCCGCGCCACCGCGACCGAACTCAGCTCTCCTACCGATCTGCCCACCGCCAAAGCGCTCGACATCATCGATCAGATCGCCGCCCATTCCAATCCCATTCTCGTGCTCAGCGGAGGCGAGCCGCTTTACCGCTCCGACATTTTCCAGTTGGCAAAGTATGCCAATGACAAAGGGCTGCGCGTCGCGCTCGCCACCAACGGAACGCTCGTCACCAAGGAAGTCGCCCGCATGATCGTCGACTCCGGCGTGAAGCGCGTCTCCATCAGCCTCGACGGAGCCGATGCCCTCACGCACGACAGCTTCCGCGGAATTCCTGGAGCTTTCGAAGCCGCCCTGCATGGCTTCCGCAACCTGAAAGATTTAGGCATGTCGGTGCAGATCAATATGACCATCGCCCGCCACAACGCCGACCAGTTGCCGCGCGTCCTCGATATGTGCAAGACCATCGGAGCCGACGCTCTGCACACCTTCCTGCTCGTCCCCGTCGGATGCGGCGTCGATATCGCCACCGATCAGATGGTTCCGCCCGAAGAATACGAGCAGATGCTGAACTGGTTCTACGATCAGTCGCTCGAAGGCGGAATCGAACTCAAGGCCACCTGCGCTCCCCACTATTTCCGCGTGGTGCGCCAGCGCCGCGTTGCCGATCGGCACGCCGCTGAAGCGGCCGCCAAAGCCGCGCCTGCAGCCTCAACCCCTCCCGATGCCATCGGGCCCGCGGACACGCTCATGCCCGGAGGCACCGGAATCCTGCTCAAGCCGCAAGCCGCCCCGCGCGGCAATCACACCGGCCATCCGGCGGGACATCCCGGCGGGAACCCGAACGACATGAACGCGATGACCAAAGGCTGCCTCGCCGGAACCGGCGTTTGCTTCCTCTCGCACGAGGGAGAAGTTTTCCCTTGCGGATATCTGCCCGCCATCGCCGGCGATCTCCGCAAGGAGAAGTTCGCCGACATCTGGGCCAGCGCCAAGGTCTTCAACGAACTGCGCGACACCAATAACCTGACCGGAAAGTGCGGCTGCTGCGAGTTCCGCAACGTCTGCATGGGATGCCGCGCCCGCGCCTATGCTGCCACCGGAGACTACTTGGCCGAAGAACCCTTCTGCGTCTACGAGCCCAAGTCTCCGCAGCTCCGGCCCCAGGTTACCAAGATCAACAACTGATTTCCCTCCTCCTGGAAGCTGGGGAAGAGCAAGGTGAGAGCTCTTCCCTTTTTTATTGGTTGATGGATAGTATGAACATCACGATCAACAGCCAAGCAGCCAGCCCAGCGGAACCAGCAAGGCGCGAAACAAGAGCGTGAGAGACAAGCATCGATGCTCGTGACTCGTAGCTCGATACTCGTGGCTCGAGACCCGAGACTCGGAACCCGATACCTTAGACTCGGAAGAGTCGAGGATTCCAGAAAGGAGCGGTTATGTTCTCCCATGGATTTGTGAAACACCTCTTAGTGAAGCGTGTCCCGGTATCTCGAAAGCAACTTTCTATTCTGGTCCTAGTGTTCGGATTCGTATTGAGTGTGCGCTGCGGATTCGGGCAGCAGGCTCCTGCTAACCCTTTGGTGGTGCCCTATGGAACGCCGGTAAGCGTTGAGGTGGCGAAGAAAGCGGCGGCGGCGGCTTTAGAGGAGGCGCGGAAGAATGGTCTGCTGATGGCGGTGGCGGTGGTCGATCCGCATGGCGACCTGGTGTATTACGAGAAGATGGACAACGCGCAACTGGGAAGCGCGAAGGTGTCGGTAAACAAGGCACGGTCGGCGGCGCTGTTCAAGCGTCCGACAAAAGTATTTCAGGATGCGCTGGCGAGCGGGGGCGCGGGGCTGCGCGTGCTGGGGCTGGAAGGAGCGGTGCCGGTCGAGGGCGGATTGCCTTTGATGGTGGGCGGCAAGATCATTGGGGCAATCGGGCTCTCCGGAGATACAAGCGAGCACGACGGGCAGTGCGCCCGGGCGGGCGCGGAGGCCGTGCAGTGAGACGGCGGCGTTCATGCCTTCCTGCCTGATTGTTGGATTTGGGAACCCGCTGCGTTCGGATGACGGCGTCGGGTTGAAGGCGGCGGCGGCGATTGAGCGTGAGCTGGCTTCGTCTTCGACTTCCGCGTCGTCGCCGTCGTCGCGGCCATTATTGTCTTCGTTGGACGTGGTGGTGCTGGCGGGGCAGCAGCTTACTCCGGAGATGAGCGAAGCGGTGGGTTGCGCCGAGCGGGTGCTATTTCTGGATGCGTCTCATGCGGGGGCTGCGGGAGAGATCCGCCTTTTGCGAATCAGGCGCGACCCTGCGTTCGATCCGGGGAGTTTGTCGCACGACCTGGAGCCTTCATCCCTGCTGGAACTGGCGGCACGCTATTTTCAGGCCGAGCCGAAGGCTTGGCTGCTGACTCTTACGGGCGAAAACTTCGAATTGGGGGAGCGGTTCTCTCCGGCGGTCGAGGGCGCGTGGAACGCCTATCTGGAGCGCATCCGGAGCTGGATTTCTGGTTTGTAATCTGCGCTTTGCGGGGCTAACACTTTGGTGGTTCCGATTAGCACCCGAGGGCCATACTCAGGCGGATGGACTAGTCTTACATTGCGGTTGAGCAGTTCTGGGGGAGGGCTGCCCGGGCGTCAGGATTCCAAAAGAATCTGGCGCCCGTTTTATTTTTGGCGCGTGTCCGCTTTTGTGATGGCGCACGCGAAGAGGTCATCGGCAGCAGCGCAAGCCGCCAGCCACGGAACGAATCCCGTCGAAAACTCTAAGGAGCCCGAAAATGGAGAAGTCACAGGTGTCGATGAAGGCTGTCGCAAGGGGATGCACGTTCGCCCTCACGCTTGCCATGTTCCTGAACAGCGGTTTTCCAGCCCGCGCCCAGGGGGCCCCGAATACCCTCCTCAAGCATGTGCTCAACGGCACGTACTATGACGCCAGCCCAGCCTATCCTTTTGCGCAGGCCTCCTGTAGTACAAGCGATTGCCAGGCAACGGCGAACATGTACACGGAAAGCATTTCCTGTCCGGGAGCTACCGGTGTGAAGTGTACTTACGAGGTCGACGTCGTGGCGCAGACCGGATTACAGAGCGGGGAAGGCCAATATCAATTCCTGATCGACGGCGTGGCCCCTAACAGTGGGTATGGAACGGATCCGAATGGCTTTTGGAATTGGGGGATCGGCCAAAACGGCGGGGGATGGGCAGGTTCGGCCGCTTATGCAGTCACTTCGCAGGTGACGAATGCCAGCGCAAACCAGTCGCACTCGATCGTGGTGAACCTGGGATGCTCCGCTGCGGGACTGCCTAATCCTGGGTGCTTTGTAAACTCAGGCCCGGCCAACTTGACGGTGAGGGTGCTCAAACCGTAAGTGCATTTCGATCCGCTCAATTGGTGGAGATGGTGAAGTTTACGGTGATGCGGGCCTGGGTTTCGACGGGCTGGCCGTTTTGCAGGTAGGGCTTGAAGTGCCACTGCTTCACGGCTTCGCGGGCGGCGGCGGCGAGGATATCGGGGCCGCTCAAAATCTCCAATTCCTGGATGGTGCCATCGCGGGCGATGAGCACGCGCAAACTGACCGCGCCTTGGACCTTCATCTGGCGGGCCAGCAGCGGGTAGTCGGGAGGGACGCTGAGGCTGACGCTCTGGGCGGTTTGCGGAGAGAGTTCGACGCGTCCGGGTCCGCTGGCGACGGGAACGGCGGAACGGGCGGAGGTGGTTCCGGTGGCGATGCTGGGGCCGGCTCCGGGATCGACACGAATGGCAGTGCTCCCGGCGCCAACGTTAATGCGATGGTTGCCGGAAACGACTTCGACCTCGAGGGGCGGCAGGACGGCGCGCTGGGTCGTCGCGGACATGGGCTGATCCGGGATGGGCGCGGGGGCTATCGACTTGGCGACCTTCTTTTCAGAAGGCGCCGGAGCCGGAGTGGGAGTCTCCTGGGGCATCACGCTTTTCCACATGCGGACGGCGGCTACGGCTGTTTCTCCGTTGGAGGGAAACCAGAAATCCCAATCCTTAAGGATGACGGCTGCGAGCGCGGCCAGGAGAATACCGAGGGCAATCAACATGCGCTTGCGCTGGACGGCGGCTTCGGGCGGGACGGGCAATCCAAAGGGCTGGTCGAGGTGAGCGTGTTCGAGGTGGCTCTCGGACTGGCTCGCGTCATGAAGCGTGGGCATGAAGGGTCCTTGGAAATGGCTTCCCGCCGGGGGAACGGCTGCGCCTAGTATGCCCTGAAAGCGGCGTAAATTCCAGCAGAACAGCAGGTTCGCGGGGGCACGACCGGGCCATATCCGCCCTGTGACAGCTATCACACCCACATGTGCCACGAGTCACCGCCGCAAGTTAATAGGGGACGCACACTGAATGCGTGATACCCGTCACACCGGTGACCGTCAGGCAACCATGGCGGGGAACCCGGAGGGAGTCACAAGGGGGGCGCCACATGCTGTCACCATACGGTCTGGACATAATCGAAAGCTGCCTTACTTGCAAGATGCGCGCCGACCGCATCTTCTGCGACCTGCCCACCGCCGCGCTGCAATCCTTTGAGAGCATCAAGTACGCGACCGCCTACCCGAAGGGAGCCGTGCTGTTTGTGGAAGGCCAGGCCCCGCGCGGGATTTTTGTTTTGTGCAAGGGCCGGGTGAAGCTGTCGATCTGCGCAAGCGATGGCAAGACGCTCATCCTGAAGATTGCGGAGCCGGGCGAAGTGCTGGGACTGAGCGCGGCCGTTTCGGGGAAGGCTTACGAATTGACGGCGGAGACGATCGATCCGTGCCAGGTGAATTTTGTGAAGCGGGAAGATTTTCTGCGCTTCCTCAAAGAGCACAGCGAAGCGTGCTTCAAGGTGGCGGAGCAGCTCAGCGAAAAGTACAACGTGGCGTGCCATGAAGTGCGCTCGCTTGGATTGTCGCATTCGGCGGCGGAGAAACTGGCAAAGCTACTGATCGAGTGGAGTTCGAAGAATGGCGAGGCACAAAAGCAGGAACCCCGGCTGAAGCTGGCTTTGACGCACGAAGAGATTGCCCAGATGATCGGGACCTCGCGCGAGACGGTGACGCGGCTGTTTGCCGATCTGAAGAAGCGGCAGATTCTGCAGACCAAGGGATCGACGCTGGTAATTCGCAACAAGGCGGCTTTGCGGTCGCTGGCTACAACCGGATAGTTGGGCTCTCGGCTTTTGGCTCTAGCTCCCGGCTTTCATTTTCCTGCTTGAATCGGGACGATGGGTTTGGCCTGGGGCTTTTGCGTTCTACCTTTCGAAACAAACCCATTCCCGCCGGAAACGAACCCATTTCCCTGTGCGAAGGGTCACTATTTTGGGTGACTCGAATCACTGTTTATTCGCCTCCCCACGCGTATCAAGGCTACAGGGGAGAAATATATGTCGCAGAGCTGTCTCGATTGCGGGCAGCGCTCGGATCGGGTTTTCTGCGATCTGGCGCCCGAAGC
>JBEKOW010000056.1:0-18407 GCA_049521375.1 Terriglobales bacterium | reverse complement strand
GGGCTGGAGGGCACTTCCAGACTGTGAGCCACGCGTCGCTGCAAGGGGCACATCTGGCTACAGGGAATCTGCCGGTTACGCCGACGCGGGCCAGCTTGAGCGCGAGCGGGCGTCCGGCGGCAGCGTCGACGCTGGCGAATCGCGGCGGGGGTGAGCACTTTTTCTCCAGCCGCGGAACTACGACCGCGAGTAGCGGACATTCGTTTGCGCGCGAACAGGCTCAGGTCTCGAATGCCATGCGGCAGAGCGGGGTTTCACCGATCAATGGGAGCGCAAGCCAACGCGGCACGGAGAGCCGGAATAATGGTCTCGAAAGCCGCAACAACTCGGGTGCGACCAGTAATGCCCGATCGGAGCAGAGCGGGCGGGGATTCGACCGGCCGAGCGAAAATTCGGCGCGCTCGAATACGGAGGCGCGCGGCAATCCGAGCCCGGAATCGGCAGAGAGACCGGGCAATACTGCGAACTCGCCGGCGGGTCGAGAGGGTGGTGGCGCCAGTAACGGCGGGTGGCAGAAATTTTCGCCGATGGCGCCGCGGTCTTCGGGCGGCCAGTCTTCGATAGGCCGGTCATCCGGCGAAGAGAACCGGGGATCGTACGGCTCGGGTCGTGGTTACTCGCGGTCGGAGGGACGGGCTCCGGAAGGACGAGGCTATAGCGGGTCGCGGCCTCCGCTCAACATGAGGCAGCCGATTGTGACGCCGCGTTCCTACGGCAACCCCTACGGCGGCCACGGGTATTCGGGTTATGGCGGACGTTCGGCTCCGAGCTATGGCGGTAGATCCGCTCCCAGCATGGGCGGGCATTCTGCGCCCAGCAGTCACGGCGGCGGATCGTCACACGGTGGTGGCGGATCGCACGGGGGCGGTGGGCATTCTGGCGGAGGCCATCGCTAAACGAAATTGGGGGCGCCTGCGTGCGTAAACGGCCACGCTAACGGCGCAGGGCTCCAAAAGAAGTCTCTCTTCCCATGTGGGACGCATAAAGCTCGCGTCCCACTTTTTTTTTGCTTCCAGCTCTTAGCTCCAAGCTGCCCGCTCTCAGCAAGGCCCATTGGTATGGACTGACTTGAGAACTTACGGAGACTCTGAATAACGTGTCGAGGACAGAGTGGGGAGAACGAAGGGATCTTTCGACTTCGCCAGATCCTCACTTCGTGAGGCTCTGGCTCCGCTCAGGAAGACCTCGATTTTGGGTTTTGCCCTGTGGACTGCGCTTCGCTTTCTTTCCTCCCAGGCGGCCGAAGGATTATGATGAGCGGCGCCAGCTAAATCGCTTTACGAGCGGGCTAGAGTTTGGCCGCGCCGCGGTATAGGATTTGGGGCTTACACCGGATCGGAAGAATGAATCATCTTGTGACCGTTACCCACCGCACCCTGGCGACCGTCGATCTCGCCATCATCGGTTTGTATTTTCTGATTGTCTTTGCGATTGGCTTCTATTTCGCCCGCAAGGAGCGCAGCTCGACCGATTACTTTCTGGCCGGGCGCGATATTGGATGGTTCGCGATCGGCGCGTCGCTGTTCGTGTCGAATATTTCCACCGAGCACTTTATCGGCCTGGCGGGGTCGGGGGCCAGCACCGGGCTCGCGGTCGGGCACTTCGAGTGGCTGGCGTGCCTGATGCTGCTGATTCTCGGCTGGGTCTTTGTGCCGTTTTACCTCCGCTCGAACGTATTTACCATGCCCGAGTTTCTGGAGCGGCGGTTTAACCGGCAGTGCGCAGTCTACCTGGCGAGCATCTCGATCATCGCTTACGTTCTGACAAAGATTTCGGTGCACCTGTGGGCGGCGGCGATTGTGCTGGAGCGGGTGGTGGGATGGAGTCCGATGGAGGCGGCGATCATCCTGGTGATCGTTACCGGCATCTACACAATTGCGGGCGGGCTGTCGGCGGTCATTTACACGGAAGTGGTGCAGACGCTGGTGTTGCTGACGGGCGCGATTGCGCTGACGGCGATTGGACTGCATCGCGTGGGAGGATTTGCGGGGCTGCGGGCGGCGGTGCCGGACAGCTACTTCCACATGATCAAGCCGGTGAGCGATCCGGATTTTCCGTGGACGGGAATTTTTCTGGGAGCGCCGATTCTGGGGATCTGGTACTGGTGCACGGACCAGGTGATCGTGCAGCGGGTGCTATCGGCGCGCGATGAAGGGCACGCCAAGGCGGGCACGATCTTTGCGGGATTTCTGAAAATTCTGCCTGTTTTTCTGCTGGTGTTGCCGGGACTGATTGCGTTCGCGCTCTATCGGAGTTTATTCACGACGAATGCCGCAGGCCAGATCACCAACGGCGACATTGCTTTTCCCACGCTGATCATCAATCTTCTACCGACCGGACTGGTGGGATTGATGATTGCCGCGCTGCTGGCGGCGCTGATGGGAGGGATGGCCTCCGTGTTCAACTCGGCTTCGACGCTGGCGACGCTGGACTTCTACAAGAAACTGAAGCCGGACGCGAGCGAAAAACAGCTCGTGCTTTTTGGGCGCATGGCTACGGGCGTGATGGTGGTGTTGGGGCTGGCGTGGGTTCCGTTCATTCACCTGATCAGCAGCCAGCTCTATATATACCTGCAGAGCGTGCAGGCATACATCAGCCCGCCGATCGCGGTTTGCTTCGTGCTGGGCATTCTGTGGCCGCGACTGAATGGGGCGGGCGCGATCACATCGCTGCTGACGGGATTCGTGCTGGGTGCGGTGCGGTTTGTGGCCGAGATTTTTGCGGCCAAAGGGACTGAGTTCAGCGGAATCATGTACACGCTGGTGAAGATGAATTTTCTGCACTACGCCATCTTTATGTTCGTGGTGTGTTCGGTTGTGCTGGTGGCGGTGAGCCTGGTAACAGCGGCTCCCGAGAGGCACAAGATTGCAGGGCTGACGTTCGCCACGGTGGACGAGAAGATGGATGTGATCCCGCTGCAATCCGCGCGGCCGAAGCCAGCGCCGGAGACAACGGCGGAACGGGCGATGAACATTATCTTCAGCCTGGTGCTGGTAGCGACCGTGGTCGGGCTGTGGATTTATTTCCGCTGAAAGTTGGCAGATTCTAACTGCGCTCCGGCAACAGGGCGCTCCGCGATCTGTGCTTAATGCGCAGCGTGGGTGAGCGTGAGGTCGGCGAAGCTTGTCCACTTGCCTTCTTTATTCTTTTGTTCCATCAGCCACTCCCAGGAATCTTTCTGGGCGGACCAGCGGAAGGTAGTGTGGAAGGGGCCGTCGGGATATTCAAAGATGAAATGGATGGCGTCGCCGTCGCGCGTGCCATAGCCGAGGGTTTCCGAGAAGCGGGCTCCGAAGGCGTCGAGTAGGTGAAGGACGTAACGGTCACTGACGGGATCGTATCCCAGGAACCAGGTTGCCTCATACTTGTGCTCGTCGGCGGGAGCGCCGGCAGCGGTCTTTTCGTGGATGCGCAGGAACTGATGATTGAGCACCCACTCCGCCTGCACATCGTGGTGACCGGTCTTGCCCATGACGGAGCCCTCCATTTTCCAGTCGCCGGCCATGTGGTCAACGAGGTCGTCATGCCAGGCGGGAGTCTGGGCGGTTGCGACAATGGATGCCGCGATGAGAAGAACTGCGAACGATGATCCGAGGAAAAAGGTTTTCATGAATTGAATCCCACGGGGAATTATAGAGTCAGCGGTGAGGGAATCCCAGGTCGCAAAAGCTGGACCTCGGGCACCCGACTTTCATTAAGCGGCTGATACTGAGTGGGTGGCCTGCTCTCTCCAGCGCTGAATATTTACTCCTTTTACGAGGAGCCACAACAACAGCAGCAGTTCGGATATAAAACCCATCGGCAGAATGAAGAGCGACAGACGGGCCGCGAGCGGAGGCGCGAGAAAGATCAGCCAACCTAAACCGGCTAAGGCCATGAGCACGCCCAGAATGCGAGGCAGGAAGGTCGACTTCATAATGAGGCATCCGATGAAGAAGTCGAAGAACCCGAAAAACACGAGGTCGATCTGTTCGGCTTGAGAACGCAATTTGAGAAGCATGAGCGCGAGCGCCTGCAACTGGTCCAATCGGAATACGTTCAGGTATTGACCTCCTCCCAGCAGGACGAACGGGGTGACATAAAACACATAGCTGGTCGCCTGAATGGCGCAACCTACGATGCTGACCGACGTTGCCAGTAGAGCGAGGGTCCGGTTGACGGGCTTGAACAATTCATAGAGGAGAACCGTCAAAGCGATGTAAAGCGCGGTCGCGACGAGATTGATGGCGAATCCCAGCCGAAACAACGACTCGTGCGCGAGGATGTTGTTGGCCGTGGCGGCGGCATCGCCGGAAACAACAATCCCTTTTACAACGAACTGGGCGGACATTACCGTCAGGAAGTAAAGAAGATAGACGACACCTGTGGTTCGGGCTTTGGGATCGCTTACCGGGCTTGCGATTCGTTCCATTGCTATTACTGATGTGCCCATCGTCGTTTTCTCCTTGAGGTGCGAATTGCTACGCGCGGTCAAGCGGATCAGACCGGTCCCTGATAGCGGCGCAGGCGGACGGCGGCGGCTAGAAAGGCGGCGGCGAATGCGAGGCCGATCCACAAGCCGGGAGCGGTCAGGTATCTCCCGAAAGTGATCATCATGCCGGAATCGATCGGGAACATGCCCGGAGGGCCCATGGCCTCGGCACCGCCCTCAAAGTGGTGTGCCAGAAAAGAGGCGAAATGCGAGGTGTTGAAGGCAATCTTTTCGACGGCGAAGATCGAGAGCCAGGGCAAGACTGCCCACAGAAGGGGCGCACGCCGGGCCCAGGCCGAAACCAGAATCAGCCAGGCATAGATGGGCGCATACCAGAATCCGTGCATGGTTATGAGGTGGTAGAGCAGACCGAGCGACATCCGGAAGAGCGAGACCTGGGTCCAGAGCGTGGCGACGCTTTGACTGCTTCCGAATACGACTACGGTGCTCAGCAGCAGCATGACCCACTGCGTCGCGACGGTGATGGCGAAGGAGATCAACTGGAGGATGATGATGGGGATGCTTGCCTTCGCGAGCACCGTGGTCAGATCAGAAACCGGCAACGACTTCCAGAACAGGATACTGCGGTCGCGGCGCTCGCCGTGGAGTGAGTCGAGACAATAGAAGATGGAGACGATGATTGCTACGGCCATGATCAGAGCGGCCGTGAGATGGAACGGCATGACGAGAGTTTCATGCTGGCTCGCCGCATCCAGCGCGGAGAGGGTACGCATTTTATGCGGCAGGCGGAAGAGGCTGATCAGGAAGGCGAACAGAGCGACGGCTGCGGCGGCTAGCGGAGCGATATAGATGGAACGGTATTCCCACAATTCACGCTGCACAGACCAGAAAAACGGGCGAGTTGGCGACAGGTTCGCGGGCGCGGCTTTCTGCTGGTCGAAAGATTCGGGCATGGCGTCGGATTGAGGATTCATTGGGCTGCTCCCTGGGTCTGTGCGGCGGGCTTGGTCATCACGGCGACGAAGAGGTCGGCGATGCTGGGCGTGCGGACTTCGCCGAGCCCTGCGAGTTGCGACCGCTCGCCGCCAGTGGGCTTGCCATCGGACTTTAGATCGAAGAGGAGGATGGTGCGTCCGAGGGCGTGGCGCTCGCGCATGGGCAGGAGCGCGCGGGCCGCGGCTGCCTTCTCCGGATGTACAACTACTTCCACATACCGGGACTCGAATTCTTCCATGCTGCAGTTGAGGACGATGCGGCCTCGGTCGATGAACGCCAGATCGGTGAGAACGTGTTCAATGTCTTCGACCTGGTGGGTGGTCACGACGATGGTGCGGGTGCGATCAAAATAATCGTTCAGCAGGGAATCGTAGAACTGCTTGCGATAGAGGAGATCGAGGCCGAGCGTGGGCTCGTCGAGCACCAGCAATTGCGCGTCGATGGCCATGACGAGCGCGAGGTGAAGTTGAGTCACCATGCCCTTCGACAATTCGCGGACTCTGCTGGTGCGCCGGATGTTAGTCTTCGCGAGAAAACCTTCGGCTTTGCCGCGGTCGAATCGCGGATGGACGCCGGCTACGTAGTCGATGGCCTGGGAAACTTTGATCCAGCGGGGGAGGACGGCGACATCGGCGATGAAGCAGACGTCGCGCATGAGAAGATCGCGTTCGTTCCAGGGATTGCGTCCGAGGACCTTCAGCTCACCCTGATAGGGAGTGAGGCCGAGAATGGCGTTGAGCGCCGTGCTCTTGCCGGCGCCATTGGGCCCGATAAGCCCTAGGATGCGGCCCTCTTCGACGCGCAGGTCGACGCCGTCGAGCGCGATGGTCGTGCCGAAAGATTTGCGGAGTCCGCGGGCTTCGATGACGGTCATGACTTGGGATCCTCTTCTGCTTTTGCGTCGTCCGACGGAGACCGGTGGGATGCGTTGCCATTCAGCAATTCTTCCGCTTTCAAGCCGAGCCGCTGAATGGTGGCTTGAACCCGCGGCCATTCTTCTGCAAGAAACTTCTGGCGTTCGCCCTGTAGCAGCAGCTTGCGCGCGCCGGAATTGATAAACATGCCGCGACCTCTCCTGCTCTCGACCAGTTGCTCGTCGACCAGTTGCTGATAGCCCTTGAGGACGGTGAGCGGATTGACGCGATACTCGGCGGCGACATTGCGCACGGAGGGCAGCGGATCGCCCTCCTTGAGCACGCCATCAAGTATCATCGCGACGATGCGGTCGCGAAGCTGGCGGTAAATCGGCTGACTGTCGTTCCACTCACGGTCCATCAAAGTTTCCAGATAACCCGGTTCCAGATTTCCGTAATAAAGATACGCTTGGGGTCATTTTTCGCGCTGCAGGTCCATGTGAGCATGCATCGCTTTATCCCCCGGCATCAGGTAGGTCCAGTCCTCGGTGTGATGGTTGGCGTCGATGATGGTGAACACGGCATGCTGCATGTGGCCGTACTGCAGACTACCGGCGACATCGAGAAAATCAAAGTCCAGGGTTTTTCCGTCGGGCGAGGTGCGGGCCGCCATGCGTGGGCGATTGCCGGCGTCGCAATAGTGCGTCAGGAGCAGCCGACTGTTTTCGAGATAGAACATGGTGACGGGATGGTCATACTTTTCGGGATCGAGCGGCTTTCCATCTTCATTCATCTCGTGTACCAGCGCGTTTCCGCGCGAGGTGACGCGCATGGTGACCTGGGTGCGGGTGCTGTTCCCCATTTCGGACATGGGCGGGTCGGTGGTCACGGGACCTGCCCAGGATCCAGCGAGGGTTTTCAGTTTGTCGAAGGACTTTTGCGCGTCGGACTGGGCGAAAGCCGAGGCGGACAGCGAGAACAGGACGACGGAAAGCAGGAAATTGACGAATTTCATCTTGCGAACTCCTTTTTAGAGATTCATCCGCGCGGGCGGCACAGATGTTAACTAGTGATATAGTTAACTATAACACTACACGGAAGGCAAGTTCTTTATTTCGTTTATTTTCAGTTGTTTATGATTTTATTGCAGTGGGATGTAGCTGGGCGGCCGTTCTTGGGTGGTAGGGGCCCTTCGACTACGCGAATGGATTCGCTTTCGCGAATCCATTCGCTTCGCTCAGGGTGACTTCGTTGAAAAACTACTTGTTGAAAAGCTATTTGTTGGAAAACTACTGGTTGAAAAACTACTTGGGGCTGGCGATGGCAGCGTTCAACAGCGAGATGTCGAACGTGCCTAGGCCAGTGGTCAAGTCGTAGCCCGGCAGAGCGGTGTAGAGGCCGTTCCCGCCGAGGATGATGTCGTGGAAGCCGGTGGGAGAGGCGGCACTGGGAGCGGGGGTTGCGCCGTTGTAGAGCGCGGGTCCGGCGAAACCGATTTTATTGTTGTGCGCGCTTTGCAGACGGGCCCAGACTCCCAGCGCGAGAGGCGATGCCAGGCTGGTGCCGCCGTAGCAGCACTGCTCGGTACCGTCGAGCCAGAGATAGACTCCGCTGTTGGGATCGGCGTCCATGGCGATGTCAGGAACGCCCTTGCCGACGGTGGAGAAAGTGTTCACGGTGGACTGCCAGAATCCGGAGCCGTCGAACTGGCTGAGGCCGCCGCCGCCGGCGTACCAGGCGATTTCCTGATCGTAGGTGCCATCGCTGTTGGTGATGAGCGTCGTGCCGCCGACACCCATTACATAAGTGGAGGAGGCGGGATATTCAACCATGGGAGCGCCGGCTCCGGGAACGCCATTGGCTCCGACGGCGATGCCACAAGAGGAGCCGGTATCGCCAGCGGAGGCGAATACGGTTTGCCCCTGCGCGGCGGCCTCGAGGAAGGCGTTATCGTCGGCGAGCATGGAGCCATCGAGGTACGGGAAGACTTCACAGATGCCGAAGGAGGCGCTGCCGGCGCGGGCCAGATTCTGGGCCGCAAAGCGATTGAACATGAGCGCCGTGTCGGAGTCGGTCAGCGAAGTTGTGTCATAGATATATAAGGTGGAGACGGCGGCGGCCATGCCACTCGAGTATTGAGTGTCGAGGTCGAACTCGTCGACGCCGGAGGTATCAGGGCTGGCAATGCCTACCTGCTCGACCTTGACGGGAACCTGTTTCAATCCGTTGTGCTGTTCGGCGAGGCGCAGATCGCTAATTACGCCGGAAACGTTGCCTTCGGCAAAGATGGCGATGGCGGTCTTCGATCCGGTGGGAGTTTTGCCGGCGTCGTAGGCAGTCCAGAAGTTAGCGGGGCGATACGAGCCGGGGAAGTTGGGTACCGAGGGCAGAGTTGTGCTCATGACTCCGGCGTTATTGAGACCGAGGACCGCGGCTACGATTCCGGCGAGGCTGGCCGGGACTTGCGCCGCGGTCAGGTTGGCGTAGACCGGGGACGTGCCCACCTGGTACGCCTCAAGCTGCGTATTGAATGCCTGGCGGACGGCGAGCGCGGTGCCATCGGCGGCGATCATCAGGTTGTTGGGCTCGACCTCGATGTTCTGGAATCCCTGGGCCTTGAGATAACTCGCGACCGCTTGCACTTGCGCGCTGGAAGGAGCGTATTGGGCGACGAAGTCGGAGGGCTGCAGTTGCTGTCCATATTGCAAACTGGCTGGGTTGGTGACGCTCTGAACGTAGCTGGCCAGGGCGGCGCGGTTGGGGATTTGTAAAGCAACGTTGACGTGGATGGGAGTCGAGGCGGGCAAAGGGCCCTGATCGATGGCATTGGCGAGAGCAGGGCCAATGGCCTGAGTCGCGGTGGGCACCCAGGTCTGGGCGAGTCCAAAGGTTGAGAAGAGACAAATCGAAATACCGACCAGCAAGACGGGAGACACACGGACGCGCAGCTTCTTCATTTGCTTCCTCCAAAAATTTTATCGGGTGTTCAGGAATTGCTGGCGTGCGGCCGAGGAGGATCCTGAGAAATTGCTCGCACGCCAGCAATGAACAGCCTTGAGTAATGCATCTGTTGTGCCAAAAATGAAATCTGGATGGCAGGCAGCTAAGTTGTTGGTATCTCGTCCGAAGAGGAGCAACACATGCGCCGGCATCGAGGAACGCTATATAAAATTTGCGCTGAGGAAGGAGCGGAGAGCGCGAATCTATGTATTTACAAAGCGATAACTACGAGGTTGCTGAGGCGCAGATACAGTATTCTACCGAGCGGGTAGCAGGTCCCCCTTTTTTTCACGCCACGCGTAGACCGCTGCCCACGGGAGGGGCCGGATTGGGCTCGATGAAGCCGAATCCGGACATGCCACGAAAATCCTCTGTCTAGCCGGTAGCACGCTGGTGTTTCGGCGGTAACACGTAGGTGCCATTTACGGTCTGTATCCCCCGGAATAGAGTTGGGAACGAGCAGTTCTGGGGGAGGGCTGTTCAACGATAACGCCCCATCTCTCACGAGAGGCTGGGGCGTTTTCGTTTGTCTTCTCCCGCGTAGATTCATTCGTCAGCGGAAGCGAGGGCGCGCCCAGGAAGCGATCCGCGAGCAATGTCGCGAAGCGGGTGGAATGATGTCGCAGGCACTGGAGTTACTCGATGTTTTGCAGTAAATTGTCAGATCATTTGTATACCCCATTCATTCTGCACTTATAAATCAATCCATCGAGTTGGGCAGGGAGAATAAACGACTCATGACGAGTGGGCATAGGAAGGGAATAACTGTGCGTTCCTTCTTTGCAAAGCGGTTTCCCATGTGTCGTGAAGGTTTCGTGGCGGGCACTTTATTGACTGTGCTCGCGGCACTATTCCTGTCAGCAGCCCCGAACGCGCGCGCGCAATCTTCCGCGCCGATTCTGATCACGCAAGCCGTCGATGAAAGCAAGCTGGTCACCATGGGGGGCAATACGCGTCCCGAGGCGCGGGCGAAAAACGACCTGGGACGGGTGAACGACAACTTATTGATTGAGCACATGCTGCTGCTGCTGAAGCGCTCACCGGAGCAGGAGCAGGAGTTAGGCAAGCTGATCAACGATCTTCACGACCAGTCCTCGCCCAACTTTCACCGCTGGCTCACGGCGAAGGAGTTTGGTGAGCGGTTCGGCGTAGCCGCGCAGGACCGGGAGACGATCAAGAGCTGGATGCGGTCGCATGGTCTGCGAGTCAACGTGGATTACCCCAGCGGAATGGTCATTGATTTTTCCGGCACGGCGGCCCAGCTGCGGGAGGCCCTGCACACCGAGATTCACAATCTGAACGTGAATGGCGTGAAACACATCGCCAACATGAGCGATCCGCAGATACCGGCGGCGCTTGCGCCCGCGGTTACCGGAGTGGTTTCACTGCACGACTTTCTCCCGCATACCAACTTCAAGCCCAGGGCGGAGTATAGCGTCACGGAAAATGGAAGCAAGTATTACCTGATCGTGCCGGGCGATCTGGAAACGATCTATAACCTGAATCCACTTTACGCCGAGGGCATCACGGGCCAGGGGCAGACGATCGTGGCGGTTGAGGACACCGACGTCTACACGGTCGATGACTGGACGTCGTTCCGCACCGCGTTTGGCCTGACGGGGTACCCGGATGCGACCCTTACGCAGGTCCATCCCGCGCCTCCGAGTGGAACGAATAATTGCGCCGATCCGGGGGACAACGGGGACGACCGGGAAGCGATCATCGATGCCCAGTACGCGAGCGCGGCCGCGCCGGATGCGGCGATCGTACTGGCTTCGTGCGCGAACGCGGGAACTTTCGGTGGACTGCTCGCAATCCAGAATATGTTGAACGGGGGCAACGTGCCTCCGCTGCTGAGCATAAGTTATGGCGAGTGCGAGGCCGCCAATGGGGCCGCATCCAATGCAGCTTTCAGTTCTGCATACCAACAGGCCGTGACGGAGGGAGTGTCGGTTTTCGTTTCCTCGGGGGACGATGCGGCGGCGGGTTGCGGCCGAGGGGAGGAAGACGCGTCGTACGGGATCGGAGTCAGCGGATGGGCGTCCAGTCCTTATGACGTGGCCGTGGGCGGTACAGACTTTGGCGACACTTACGCGGGGACAAACGCGACTTACTGGAGGACCACCAATTCCAAGACCTACGAGTCGGCCAAGTCTTATATTCCGGAGATTCCATGGAATGACTCCTGCGCCAGTTCGCTGCTCGCGGAGTTCGAAGGATTCAGCGAGACCTACGGGCCGAGCGGGTTCTGCAACAGCACCAAAGGAGACACCAATTACCTGAACACGATTGGCGGGAGCGGCGGACCGAGCGGGTGCGCCACGGGGGTGCCTTCCAGTTCAGGGGTGGTGAGCGGAACCTGCGCAGGCTGGCCGAAGCCGGTCTACCAGTCCGTGCTCGGAAATCCGAGCGACGGAGTGCGCGACATACCCGACGTGGCGCTGTTCGCCGCGAATGGACCGTGGATGCACGCTTACACCTACTGCTATTCCGGACCCACGGGAGTGCCCTGTACGGGAGCGCCTTCCGCGTGGCCATCCGCCGGGGGCACGTCGTTCACCGCGCCGATCATGGCCGGAATTCAAGCGCTCGTAAACCAGAAAGCCGGCTCGCGGCAGGGGAATCCTAATTTCATCTATTACATGCTGGCGGCCGCCCAGTACGGCACGACCGGCGATGCGGCGTGTAATTCGACCTTGGGGGTCAACGTCGGTGGTTCGTGCATTTTTTACGACGTGACGCAGGGCGACATGGATGTGAGCTGTATCGGCAAGATCAACTGCTACCAGCCGCAGGGCGCGAATGGAGTGCTGTCCACGTCGGACAGCGATTATGAGCCTGCTTATGCTACGACGGTTGGATGGGACTTCCCGACCGGCATCGGCAGCGTGAATGGCTACAACCTGGTGACGAATTGGCCGGCGACTGAGCCGCCCGCGATCACCAGCACAAATGCGGCGACGTTCGTGGCCGGCACAAAAGGTTCTTTCACGGTGACGACGGCGGGCATTCCGACTCCGACGACGAGCGAGGCCGGGAGTCTGCCGGGGGGCGTGACGTTCACGGACAATGGAAACGGCACCGGCACCCTCAGTGGAAATCCAACGAGCAGCGGCGCGTTCAGTATCAGCTTTACTGCGCAGAACGGAGTTGGCTCGCCGGTAACGCAGCCGTTCACGTTGACCGTGGATCAGGCGCCGACGATCACCAGCGCGAACAACACGACCTTTAATGTGGGTGCGGCTGGGGCCTTCACGGTGACCACCTCGGGATACCCGAATGCCAGTATTACGGAAACGGGCTCGCTCCCGACTGGCATTACTTTCGTCGATAACGGGAATGGAACCGGAACGCTCGGCGGCACTCCGGTCGCTACCGGGACTGTGAGTTTCAGTTTCTCTGCGCAAAACGGGATTGGCTCGGCCGCTACGCAGACGTTTACGCTGACCATCGGGAAGGGAAGCCAGGTCATCACGTTTACGACGAACGCTCCGGCGAGTGCGGCCTACAACAGTGCCTTTACGGTGGCGGCGACGGGCGGCGGCAGCGGTAACGCGGTCACCTTTACCAGTGCGGGATCGTGCAGCAATTCGGGTGCGACTTACACGATGACGAGCGGGACGGGGACATGCTCGGTGCTCGCCAATCAGGCCGGTAACAGCAATTATCTGGCGGCGACGCAGGTCACAGAGAGCGTCAATGCGACTCTCGCCGCGCAGACCATTACGTTCACGACCAATGCTCCGGCGAGCGCGCCTTATAACAGCAACTTCACGGTGGCGTCGACGGCCAGTTCGGGACTAGCGGTCGTCTACGCGAGCGCGGGATCGTGCGGCAATTCGGGCGCGACTTACACAATGACAAGCGGGACGGGTACGTGCTCGGTGATCGCGAACCAGCCGGGGAACGGAAACTATGCGGCCGCGTCGCAGGTGACGCAGACCACCAATGCGACGCTCGCGGCGCAGACGATCACGTTTAGTACGAATGCTCCGTCGAGCGAGGCGTATGGGGGCAGCTTCACGGTGGCGGCCACGGCCAGCTCAGGGCTGCCGGTCGCTTATACGAGTGCGGGATCGTGTAGCAATACGGGCGCGACGTACACGATGACGAGCGGGACGGGAACATGCTCGGTGATCGCGAACCAGCCGGGGAATGGCAACTATGCGGCGGCGGCGCAGGTGACGCAGACGGCGAATGCGACGCTGGCGGCGCAGACGATCACGTTTAGTACGAATGCTCCGTCGAGCGAGGCCTACGGGGGCAGCTTCACGGTGGCGGCTACGGCTAGTTCGGGGCTGTCGGTCGCTTATACGAGTGCGGGATCGTGCAGCAATACGGGCGCGACGTACACGATGACGAGCGGGACGGGTCCGTGCTCGGTGATCGCGAACCAGCCGGGGAACGGCAACTATGCGGCGGCGGCGCAGGTCACGCAGACGGTGAATGCGACGCTGGCTCCACAGACGATTACGTTCACGACGAACGCACCGGCCAGCGAGGCGTACGGGGGCAGCTTCACAGTGGCGGCTACGGCGAGCTCGGGACTGGCGGTCGTGTTCACCAGCTCCGGGTCGTGCAGCAACTCGGGCGCTACGTACACGATGACGAGTGGGACGGGGACGTGCTCGGTAATCGCGAACCAGTCTGGCAACGGCAACTACGCAGCGGCGGCTTCGGTGACGCAGACGGTGAATGCGACGCTGGCTCCGCAGACGATTACGTTTACGACGAACGCTCCGGCGAGCGAGGCATACGGAGGCAGCTTCACAGTGGCTGCTGCAGCCAGCTCGGGACTGGCGGTCTCTTACACGAGTTCGGGCGCGTGCAGCAACTCGGGCGCGACGTACACGATGACGAGCGGGACGGGAACGTGCTCGGTCATCGCAACCCAGGCTGGCAACGGCAACTACGCAGCGGCCGCTTCGGTGACGCAGACAGTGAACGCAACACCGGCTCCGCAGACGATCGCCTTTACAACGAATGCTCCGGCGAGCGCGGTCTACAACAGCAGCTTTACGGTGGCGGCCAAGGCCAGTTCGGGGTTGGCGGTGGTTTACGCCAGCGCTGGATCATGCAGCAATTCGAGCGCTACGTACACGATGACGAGCGGGACGGGAACGTGTTCAGTCATTGCGAACCAGCCTGGAAATAGCAACTACGCAGCGGCTCCGCAGGTCACGCAGACAAGCAACGCGACGCCGGCGGCGCAGACGATTACGTTCACGACGAATGCTCCAGCGAGCGCGCCCTACAACAGCAGCTTCACGGTGGCAGCGACGGCGAGTTCGGGATTGGCGGTGGTCTACACCAGCGCTGGATCGTGCAGCAATTCGGGCGCGATCTACACGATGACGAGCGGGAGCGGGACATGCACGGTGATCGCTAACCAGCCCGGCAACGGCAATTATGGGGCGGCGGCGCAAGTCACGCAGACGAGCAACGCGACGCTGGCGGCGCAGACGATCACGTTTACGACGAGCGCTCCAGCGAGCGCGGCTTACAACAGCAGCTTTACGGTGGCAGCGACGGCGAGCTCGGGATTGGCGGTGGTCTACACCAGCGCTGGATCGTGCAGCAATTCGGGTGCGACCTACACGATGACGAGCGGAAGCGGGACATGTTCGGTGATTGCGAACCAGCCGGGGAACAGCAACTACTCGGCGGCAGCGCAGGTCACGCAAACCACCAAGGCGGCGTTGGCGAGCCAGACGATCACGTTCACGACGAACGCTCCCGCGAGCGCGGCCTACAACAGCAGCTTCACAGTGGCGGCGACGGCCAGTTCGGGGCTGGCAGTGGTGTTTACGAGTTCCGGGTCATGCAGTAATGCCGGCGCTACGTACACGATGACGAGCGGTACGGGGACGTGCTCGGTGATCGCGAACCAGTCCGGCAACAGCAACTATGCGGCGGCGACGCAGGTGACGGAGACGGTGAACGCGGCACTGGCTTCGCAGACGGTTACGTTTACGACGAACGCTCCGGCGAGCGCGGGCTACAACAGCAGCTTTACGGTGGCAGCGACGGCCAGTTCGGGGCTGGCGGTCTCCTACACGAGCGGGGGATCGTGCAGCAATGCGGGCGCGACGTACACGATGACGAGCGGAACGGGTACGTGCTCCGTCATTGCGAACCAGGGCGGCAACGGCAACTACGCTGCCGCGACTCCGGTGACAGAGACGGTGAACGCGACGCTGGCTGCCCAGACGATCACGTTTACTACGAATGCTCCGGCGAGCGCGGTCTATAACAGCAGTTTCACGGTGGCCGCGAAGAGCAGTTCGGGGCTCGCGGTGGTCTACACGAGCGGGGGATCATGCAGCAATTCCGGCGCGACCTACACCATGACGAGCGGGACAGGTGCGTGCTCGGTTATCGTGAACCAGCCCGGTAACAGCAACTACGCGGCGGCGGCGACAGTTACGGAGACGGTGAACGCAACGTTAGCGAGCCAGACGATCACCTTTACAACCAGCGCTCCAGCGAGCGCGCCCTACAACAGCAGCTTTACCGTCGCAGCCACGGCCAGTTCGGGACTAGCGGTGGCGTATACCAGCGCGGGATCGTGCAGCAATTCGGGTGCGACCTACACCATGACGAGCGGAAGTGGGACATGCTCGGTGATCGCGAACCAGCCGGGCAACGGCAATTATGCGGCGGCGACGCAAGTCACGCAGACGAGCAACGCAACATTAGCAGCGCAGACGATCACGTTTGCGACGAGCGCTCCGGCGAGCGCGCCCTACAACAGCAGCTTCACAGTGGCGGCAATGGCGAGTTCGGGACTGGCAGTCGTATTCACAAGTTCGGGGGTTTGCAGTAATTCGGGTGCGACTTACACGATGACGAGCGGAAGCGGGACGTGCTCGGTCATCGCGAACCAGCCGGGTAACAGCAACTACTCCGCGGCAGCGCAGGTCACGCAGAAAACGACGGCGACGCTGGCGAGCCAGACGATCACGTTCACGACGAACGCTCCCGCGAGCGCGGCTTACAGCAGCAGCTTCACGGTGGCGGCGACGGGCGGTGGCAGTGGTAATGCCGTGGTGTTCACGAGCGCAGGGTCGTGCAGCAATTCGGGCGCGACGTACACGATGACGAGCGGGACCGGCACGTGCTCGGTCATTGCGAATCAGGCAGGGAACAGCAATTACGCGGCGGCGACGCAGGCGACGGAGACGGTCAGCGCGACTCCGGCGAGTCAGACGATTACGTTTACAACGAGCGCTCCGGCGAGCGCGGCCTACGGGAGCAGCTTTACCGTAGCGGCGAAGGCCAGCTCGGGGTTAGCGGTGGTTTACACGAGCGCGGGATCGTGCAGCAATTCGAGCGCGACCTACACAATGACCAGTGGGTCAGGGACTTGTTCCGTTATTGCGAACCAGTCCGGAAACAGCAATTATGCGGCGGCACCTCAGGTAACCCAGACGGTGAATGCAACCCTGGCGGCGCAGACGATTACGTTCACGACCAACGCTCCCGCGAGTGCCGCTTACAACAGCAGCTTCACGGTTGCCGCAACCGGCGGAGGGAGCGGCAATGCCATCGTATTTACGAGTGCAGGATCGTGCAGCAACTCTGGAGCGACGTATACGATGACGAGCGGCACCGGCACGTGCTCCGTGATCGCGAATCAGGCGGGGAATACTAACTACGCGGCGGCAACGCAGGTGACGGAGACAGTCAACGCCGTGCCGGCAAGCCAGACGATTACCTTTACGACGAGCGCTCCGGCAAGCGCGGTGTACAACAGCAGCTTCACGGTAGCGGCGAAGTCGAGTTCAGGATTGGCGGTGGTTTACACCAGCGGCGGCTCGTGCAGCAATTCGGGCGCGACCTACACGATGACGAGCGGGACTGGCACATGCTCGGTGATTGCGAACCAGCCTGGGAACAGCAACTACGCGGCGGCGCCTCCGATGACGCAAACGGTGAATGCGACGCCAGCAACCCAGACAATTACGTTCACCACGAACGCTCCGGCAAACGCGGCTTACGACAGCAGCTTCGCGGTGGCGGCGACGGCGAGTTCGGGATTGGCGGTCGTGTACACAAGTTCCGGGGTTTGCAGTAATTCGGGTGCGACGTACACGATGACGAGCGGGACGGGCACATGCTCGGTTATTGCAAACCAGCCGGGCAACAGCAATTACTCCCCCGCAGCGCAGGTCACACAAACCACCAAGGCGGCGTTAGCCAGCCAGACAATCACGTTCACGACGAACGCTCCGGCGAGCGCGCCTTACGGCGGCAGCTTCACGGTGGCAGCGACGGCCAGTTCGGGATTGGCGGTTATCTACACAAGTTCCGGAGTTTGCAGCTATTCGGGAGCGACCTACACGATGACGAGCGGCACCGGGACCTGCTCGGTAATCGCGAACCAGACCGGTAACAGTAATTACGCAGCGGCTCCACAAGTGACGCAATCGGTGAGCGCGACGTTAGCGGCGCAGACGATCACATTTACTACGAACGCTCCGGCGAGCGCTCCGTATAACGGTACCTTTACGGTAGCCGCGACGGGCGGTGGGAGCGGCAATGCGGTCGTCTTCACGAGCGCGGGGTCGTGCAGCAATTCGGGAGCGACGTACACGATGACGAGTGGGACCGGCACGTGTTCGGTCATTGCCAACCAGGCGGGCAACAGCAATTACGCAGCGGCGTCCCAGGTGACGCAGACGGTGAATGCGACTCCGGCGAGTCAGACGATTACTTTTACGACGAATGCTCCGGCGAGCGCGAGCTACAACAGCAGCTTCACGGTGGCGGCGAAGGCCAGTTCAGGTTTGGCGGTGGTTTACACGAGCGCGGGATCGTGCAGTAATTCTGGCGCGACGTACACGATGACGAGCGGTACGGGAACGTGCTCGGTGGTCGCCAACCAGGCGGGTAACAGCAATTACGCGGCGGCCCCTCAGGTCACGCAAACGGTGAACGCATCACCAGCGGCGCAGACCATCACCTTCACGACGAACGCTCCGTCATCGGCGGCCTACAACAGCAGCTTTACGGTGGCGGCGACGGCGAGTTCAGGATTGCCTGTGACCTTTACCAGTGCCGGGGCGTGTAGCAATTCTGGCGCGACGTACACGATGACGAGCGGTACGGGAACGTGCTCGGTG
>JBEKOW010000055.1:0-18444 GCA_049521375.1 Terriglobales bacterium | reverse complement strand
TATCGTTCGTGGTTCTCGTGGATCAATATCAGCATCAGGAAAACGCAACACCCGGCGAACAGCAGATTGGATTGCTTCCGTTTTCTCCCCCACGTTTCCAATGGCTGCTGTCGTTGGCGGAGAGGCGGAACTAACTTTGTCCTTCCTCGCCCTGGTCACCTTCACATCAGCCCGATCAGAAAGTCCTACATTCTCGGAGGGCAATACCTGAATGTCATGCTGGCGCTGGATTGGGACTGCCGCTGTTGGCGTAGGCTGGTCGCAACTAGCTCCCGAGCGAACCATCCCGTAGCCTGGATTTCGCGTCGGCACACCTTCCCATGATATCGAGGTTGGCCCGAACGGAGTTGATATCCAATTCGGGATATTGATTGGCTCTAGTTTTAGCGGGATTGTTTCAGTCCTATCATCGTTCGCCATTTTTACTGTGATGCTATCGGGTGGCAAGAGCCAAGCACACTTGTTGGTCTGATTGACCGATACGAACTCAAACGCCTTTCCTGAGTCCAACGTTGGAATGGATATTACATCGGTCTGCGATGCGTCTGATTTTGGAGGAGCCATACACCCTCCACCAAAAGATTGGTTGTAGCGCACAATAAAAGCTATCTTTCCGCTCTCAATCGTCTCCTGTGCGTGGTTAGTAATTTTAATGTGCCTTACCTCTTCATGAGAATCATCCGACTTACTGTCGATTTCCTTCTGTGAAGGCCATGGCCGCTCAATAGAACAAGGGTTCTCATAAACATGCAGTTCGCTTGAGGTATCGGTAAATGTTTGATATGGGTGTAGTGGCAGAATGGACAAGACGGAGTGTGGCGACACTGACACGGGAAAGACGGATGGCTCGATTTTTATTGAGATGAAAGGCACTACAGACACGGGCCATGCGTGCCACGCTCCTAATCCTATGACGGCGGAGCCTAGCGAAAAGCACAACAGGAATGCGGCTACATTGCGGGTCGGTTTTTGTAAATAATCACTGAGTCCGTATGCGAGGCAGAACAAAAAAGCAGCCACTAACACGACAATCCATATCTTGTCGGGCCGATTAGAAAACGCGAGGATGATGGCAGGCACCATGGAAGCTAGCGCCCACCTTTTGAGTTTGGCCTTCGGAATGTGCCACATACTACGAGTGCCGATACGCTCGGCGAGGCTAAACAAGACCCCCCAAGCCACCAACGCAAAATAGGCGATGGCAGACCATATGAACTCCGGGGACTGCGTGGAGGGGCACACTTCCAGTATCGTATACATGCCAACGTGTGGCAAGTATATAAATACCCATGTATGTATTCCAAACATATTTATTCGCACTCTTTTCGCTCATGGGTCGCATATTTATGAGCTTCGCAGTCCCAAAATCCAGGGAATTTCTTGACTCTAGCGCGGCGAAGTAGAATCATCAGGCTTGTGACACCAGCCGAATGTCACCCCCCGCGACGGATAGCCCGGCCGAGTTGCGCAGTCGGTAGGGCCGGGAGAAATTGAAAACAACTCGTTTATTTTGAATACTTTAGAATCTATGCTTCGTAGAATCAATACTTTAGGGAGATAGAGGGAGAAAACCGGCGGGAAAGCGACCCTAACTCGCATCGGCTCAATACTTTGACTGTAAACCTATAAGATTGAATACTTTGCCGGGAATTTTCCGCTAAGTTGTTGATTGCAATATACCGCACCAGAGGGGGGGTAGGGACCAATGAGTCCAACATTGAAAGCTGATAAAGACAAGAAAAATTTCCTGGCCCGGGAGCAAGTGGAAAAGCTGCTCGCAGCATTGAAAGTTCGTTTTGAGAAAAACATGCACCGCCATAAGGGCCTGGCGTGGGCTCAAGTGCAGGCAAAGCTGGAAGCTGATGCTGACAAGTTATGGTCGCTGAACGAGATGGAGAGAACTGGCGGCGAACCCGACGTTGTGGCCCATGACAGGAAAACGGGCGAATACATTTTTTATGATTGTTCACCGGAGAGTCCGAATGGCCGCAGGAGCCTTTGCTACGACCGCGAAGCGCGCGACTCCAGAAAAGAACACAAGCCAAAAAACAACGCGGTTGAAATGGCGGCTGCCATGGGCATTGAGCTTCTAACGGAAGAACAATATCGCGACTTGCAGAAGCTGGGCGAATTCGACACGAAAACGTCGAGCTGGGTGAAAACGCCTTCTGCTATCCGGAAACTCGGCGGCGCTCTCTTTTGCGATCGCCGCTTCGACATGGTTTTCGTCTATCACAATGGCGCGGAGTCGTACTATGCCGGCCGGGCGTTCCGGGGCGCGCTCCGGGTGTAGGGGACAATTTCACCTGTTACCCGCTGTCGGCCGATAAAATGGAACGCAAATTCGTCATGAAAGACGCAACCCAACGTGCGATTGTTCGCTGGATTCACATCGTCGTCAGCATTCCGATCCTGGGTTATATCTATAGTCCGTTTGAAAAGCTACCGGGCTATGCCCGCCCAACCCGGTTTGTTTTCTTCCCTGTAATGGTTCTTTCGGGATTGTGGATGTGGAAAGGGCATTTGGTTCGACGACTTATTTCGAAGAGATCGAGCTAGCTGCGGGAGTGCATGGCGCTCGCTGCTTCCTGTTGACTCAGCGCGGTACAATGCGAGAGTTTCGGGAGTGAAAACCTGATTATGCCCTTGCGAACCACGACGTTCAGCAGCATCAGTCCGCGTCAGATTCGAGTCATCGGCGTTCCCCTCGACCTTGGCCAGTCGCGCCGCGGCGTGGACATGGGTCCATCCGCCGTACGCGTCGCCGGGCTGGAGGCGCGGCTCGAAGCCATTGGCCACAACGTGGAAGATGCCGGCAACATTGCCGTCGCCATCCCTGAGCAAAAAAAAGAAGGCGCGGCGAGCGCCAAATATCTGAAAGAAATTACCGCGACCTGCCTCAAGAGTGCGGACATGGTCATCAAGGCGCTCGAGGCCGGCAAAGTTCCGCTGGTTCTGGGCGGAGATCACTCGGTGGCGGCGGGCACCGTCTCTGGCGTGGCGGAGTTCTACCGGCGACAGGGGCAGAAAATCGGCCTGCTGTGGATCGACGCGCACAGCGACATAAACACGCCCGAGTCTTCGCCGAGCGGCAATGTGCATGGCATGCCGCTGGCTTCGATTATGGGGTTGCCTCCGCTCGAACTGGCGAATATTTTCGATTTCTCACCGAAGATCGCGCCCGAAAACTGCGTGCTGGTCGGCATTCGCGATGTCGACAATATTGAAAAAGAGAATATCCGTAAGGCCGGAGTCGAGGTCTTCACCATGCGCGACATTGACGAGCGCGGCATGCGCGCGGTGATGGAAGAGGCGCTCCGCATGGCGGGACGCGGCACCGTGGGCTATCACGTGTCGCTCGACATGGACTGGATCGATCCCGAAGATGCACCCGGGGTGGGCACTCCGGTGTGGGGAGGGGCGACGTATCGCGAAGCGCATCTGGCGATGGAAATCATCTCCGACCATGGACGGATGCTGAGCCTGGAGATTGTGGAAGTGAATCCGGTGATCGACGAACGCAACCAGACCGCGGACCTGGCGGTCGAGCTGGCGCTCTCCGCGTTCGGGAAGAAGATTCTGTAAAGTCAAAAGTCAGAAGTCAGAAGTCAGATTGAAGAAGTTGAACCCTCAAAATGCCACGGGATTTGCTTCTTAAATCTGACTTTTGACTTCTGATTTGACTTCACCGACTCACTGCACGTCGGAAACTTTTCCGTTCACAAATGTGACCTTGATGTCTTTGTAGACGTAGATCTGTTTTGTGCCGAGGTTGACGATTTTGTCGGGAACGCCGATGGCCGCTTTTACCTGATCGGGAGTCTGGCCTTTCTCAATCTGCGCCGGTTCGGGTGGAGGCGCTTGCTGCTGTGCTTGTCCGCCGCCCTGATTATTGCCCTGATTGTTTCCCTGATCGTTGCCATTGCCGTTACCGTTGCCAGCCTGCTGTCCGCCGCCCTGGTCGCCGCCTTCATCGATGGCTAGCAGTCCGGCGATGGCATCTTCGACCTGGGGAGCGCTCAGCGTGGCGAGGGCTCCTTTGCCGAACTGGAAGACGACATCTGCTTTGTAGAAACTGGTTGGGCTGGTGTTGTTGCAGGAATCGCAGGCGACGATGCTCATCACCACTTGATCCTTGTCGGCGTTCACCAGAATCTTTGATGGATAGACTTTTGTTCCCACCTGGAAAAACTGCGTGGTCTGCTGCTTGCCGAGTTTCCCAAGAAGGCTTCCGCGGGCTTTCATTCCCAGGGCGTTCGGCGAGTGGACAGCTCCATCCTGATATTTGGTGGCGACGGCTTGATCGCCGTAAGGAACGCTGAGAATGCCACCCTTCTTGATGTTGAGAATCGTGCCCGCCTCGATGACGGCCGCGCCGTTCGAGTCCTGCCCCATTTTCACCATGTTGTATTGCGCCTTGAGCTGGTCCTCGAGAGGTACCTGCGCGCTTACCAGGGTCGGGGTAAAGACGGCAACGGCCAGGGCGATTAACAGGATGGCGATGCCAGATTTCTGCTGCATTGCAAACTCCTCCTCATAATGGTTGCTGATTCCGTCTTGCGGGCGCTCAAGGCGTCAATTCGATTGCCTGGCTTCGGCTTCGGCCTGATCGGCATCCTTCTGCGTTTTGTCCAGGTCGTCTTTGACGTTGGAATCGGGCGCTGGAGGCGGAACCTCGCCGGTCGTTGTTTTGGTGTCAGGAGCAGCCGGCAAGCCGTTCTTCCCGTTGTTGTCGGCCAGTTTCTTCAAGCCTTCGTCCATAGTCTGGCGCAGGCTGTTGTGCATATCCTGCAGGTCGGTGACCTCAATGGCGACGGCGACGCCGACGGGACATTCGCTCTTCTTGGCGCTCTTGACGGTGGCATCGACCATGTTGTCTTCGTCGGGCTTATCGCCCTTGCGGTAGACGACGTCGCCGGGAGTGAGTGCGCATTCGGTGCCATCGGCGGCCGTAAGATCTTCGTCGACGGAGACCACAAAGTAGCGGATTTTGGGATCGAGGGCGGAAGGCAACTGATCGCCGGTGGCGGTTGAGTCCTTGTCTTTATTCGCGGCCGCGTCTTTCTCGGCCGCGATCTCGTTTTTCATTTCGTCGGCGATGGCCTGCTTGACGTCGGCAGGCATCGCAGTGGCACCGCTACTGGGAGCGCCGGCGGCGGCCATCAGATAGGAACGGGAACTCGATCCATAGGCGGATGCGAGGCTGGCGGCCACCAGGGGGTCGGATGACCATAGGGACGCGATGACATCCGAGGACTCCTGCTGGAACTGGGGCTGGATGAGTTGGCCCTGTTCGGCCTCGGCTTGTGCGGCGTAGGCGGCCTGCAAATTAGCGGCGATCAGGTAGTCCGCGAGCCAGAGCGCGGCGAAAGGATACACGGGATAGGGCTGGTAGTAAACGCCGTAATAGCCGTACCAGGGCGCGCCGCCCCAGCCCCAGTTGTAATAAACAGGCGCGGGCCAGGGGTTGTAGGCCCAGCCGTAGTAGGCAGGCCCGTAGTAGTAGCCGGGAGCGTATCCGTAGTAGGGATGACCACCCCAGTAGTAGCTGCGATATCCGTAGGCGTAGGCATGTCCGCCGCGCCAATAGGTGCGTTGTACGTATTCGCGTCCACCGTGCCGATAGTAAGCGCGCTGGCTGTAACCGCCATTGTGCCCGTAGGCGACAACCTGGCGTCCATTGTGCATGGCAACTACGCGGCGCTGGCCATTCATGCCGTGGTTGATGGTCATGCCGTGTGTCTGGATGGTGCGGACCTGGCCATTCTTGCGATAGGTGGCCGATCCGCCGTTTTTGAGCGCGACTGTCCGGGAGCCTGCGGGTTGGTGATGATTGCCGGCCGCGCCTGCCTCTCCTTTATTGCCCGCATTCCCTGCAGCATTGCCGCGGTTGCCGACTTGGCTGGCGCCGCCCGCCTTGTTGCCCTGGACATGGGTGGCATTTCCCCCAGCTGCGCCGCCCTTCGCATTCGGGTTGCTGGCGCCACGGTTCGCATTAGCGTTGCCGGTTGTGCCGCGATTGGTGGAGTTGGCATTTCCGCCGGTTCCGCGGTTCATTCCGTTGGCGCCAGTTCCACGATTGGTGTTGGCACCACCCGTTCCACGGTTCGTGCCCGCCGCGCCGCCGGGCCCACGATTACCAGCGGGCGCGCCGGAATGCTGACCGCCGGGAGCTCCAGCGGGATGAGCGGCCGGGGCGGCTGGATGCGCTGCCGGAGCGGACGGATGCGCCGCGGCTGCCGGCTTCGGCTTGTCGGCAGCCGCCGCGAATGCAGTTAACGTGAAGGCAACCGATGCGACGCAGCAAATTGCGAGAGTGTTTCTTCCCGTATTCGAATTCATCACCGACTCCTGAGAAATGCGAAGTTGTTTGACCCGCTGAATTGCTACGTTTCTACAAGTGAATGGAGCATTCCACGAATTGCACGGCGTGGGTTCTGCAAATATGAACCACCGAGAACAGATATCCCGGATGAGGGCGCGCACAGGCCTTTGAGGTTCCGCCAATTTCACACCCGTTTCCCTCCAGTGTCAAGTAATGGGCGGACATCGGGGAACGGGACGAGCGGGTCGCCGACCGGTGGTGGGGTCGCGGGTAATTACGCGAGAGTTCGAGTGATCGTGGATCTACGTACCCATCCTGCGATTGACGGCAATGCCGTAGTGCGCCCAGACTGATTCTTTATGGCAAAACTTCGAGTGGGCATTCTTTTTGGCGGACGCAGCGGGGAGCATGAAGTGTCATTGTTGTCGGCGGCGTCGGTTCTCGACGCAATTGATAAGAGCAAATATGAAGTTGTGCCGATCGGCATCACCAGGGATGGTCGCTGGCTGACGGCAGAGCATGCTGAGCGGTTGCTGGAGGGCGGGTCTGATGCCAGCCGTCGGGCACTGGCCGGAGACAAGCATCTGCGCGCGGGCGATCCAGGCGCAACTCCCGGAGCCGAATTACTTGCGACTGGCGAGTCGGTAGTCGTTTCTCCCGAACCTGCGCGCCGCGGAGGCGGAGGCACATCATCGCAAACCGACTCCGCCGATTCACCGGATATCCATCTCCGGCGCGTGGCCGATCGCGCTATCAACGTGGATGTCATCTTCCCGGTCCTGCACGGAACGTTTGGCGAGGACGGCACGATTCAGGGATTGCTGGAGCTTGCGGACCTGCCCTATGTGGGGGCGGGCGTGCTGGGGTCGGCGGCGGGCATGGATAAAGACATCATGAAGTCTCTGTTTCGCACCGCCGGTTTGCCCATCGTGAAGCACGTGACCGTGCTGCGCTCCGCTTGGGAAAGTGCGCCCCGGAAAGTCGAGACACTGGTCGAGAGCAAGGTGAAGTATCCCGTTTTTGTGAAGCCCGCGAATCTGGGCTCGTCGGTAGGCATTTCGAAGGCGCATGACCGTAAGGAACTGGGTCCGTCGATCCGGGAGGCGGCGCGGTTCGACCGCAAAATTGTCATTGAAGAAGGCGTGGGCGGAAAGAAAAACAAGGCGCGCGAAATCGAATGCGCGGTGCTCGGCAACGATGATCCTAAAGCATCGGTTGCGGGCGAGATCGTTCCCTGCAAGGAATTCTATGACTATGACGCGAAGTACCTGGCCGAGGGATCAGACCTGGTGATTCCGGCAAAACTCACGAAGGCTGAAATGAAGAGGGTGCAGACCTTGGCGATCGAGGCCTTTCGGGCGGTCGATTGCACCGGCCTGGCGCGGGTCGATTTCCTGATGGAGCCGAAATCGCGCAAGCTGTACGTGAACGAGATCAACACCATGCCGGGCTTCACCGCGATCAGCATGTATCCCAAGCTGTGGGCCGCGAGCGGAGTGTCCTATCCGGAGCTGATCGACCGGTTGATTCAACTGGGCGTCGAGCGTTATCAGGATAAGAAGCGCAATCAATACTCACGTTAGCGTCCTGGACCGGGCAGGCCGTCAGCTACCCAGAGAACGCAGAAAAATGCCGCCGATCACGCTCTTGACGCGGCGTGGAATTCAAGGACGTATTCTTCCGAGCCTAACCGTACACCCAATTTCAACCAGACTGATGTCAAGCTCTCGGCCCGGAAGCCGATCCTATGTGTAGACGACCGTTGCTTGGAAACCCGGAAAATACAGCGGTTAAAAAGGGTTGGTCTCGGGAGAAAAAAATGAAAATAACGCTGGCCAAGAAATTGGGACTAGGCTTCGGAGCCGTTTTCGCATTAATGATCTTTGGTACCACGATGACCTACCTCAAGTCGGCCGATATTCAGCAAACCGAGGACTTCACATTCGAGGTTCGCATACCCCAGGGTGAAGTTGTCAGAAAGCTGATGGGAGATGTGAATCAGACCCAGAGTAAAGGCCGCCAGGTCATCCTTGCGGGAGCGCAAACGGCCCGGAGGCAGGCCGCCCTGAAGACATTCGAGGAAGACTGGGCGGCGGTCGATGCGGACATTGCGAAGATGGATGAATTGGCGCCACGATGGACACTGCAGGTGAACCGGGACCGGCTGAAGTCGATCGAAATGGAGCTTCCCAAGTTGCGAGAAGTTCAGGAAACCGCGATGGGGCACGCAGCTAGCGTCGATCGCGATGCCTTCATGAATGCGGGAAACGAATTCGCCGACCGGGCCACGCCCTTCGCGGAGGCGATCAAGACGACAGTCGGAGAACTGCAGGATTCTATGGCCATGCTGCTGGGCAAAACCAAAGAGACCGCGCATGCGGAGAATCGCACCCTCAACGTGACGCTGGTGCTGACCACTCTTCTGGCCCTGGGGATTGGCATCTTCGTGGCCATTCTTCTTAGCCGCAGCATCTCCGGCAGCGCGCAATCCATCCTGGGGCGCGCGCAAATCATTGCTGATGGCGACTTGAGCAGCGAGCAAATGAAGGCGGCGAGCGACGATGAACTCGGCGATCTGACCGTGGCCATCAATCATATGCAAGACAGCCTGCGCGAACTGATCCAGTCCATCGGGAGCACGGCCGAGCAGGTCGCGTCGTCGACCGAAGAACTCTCTGCCACCAGCCAGCAGATCACGGCCAACTCCGAAGAGACGACGGCACAGGCCCACGTGGTTTCGGAAGCGAGCGGTCAGGTTAACGCCAACCTCCAGACACTGGCCTCCGGCGCCGAGCAGATGAACTCCACCATCGGCGAGATCGCCAAGAATGCCACTGAAGCGGCGCGGGTGGCTGGTGCGGCCGTCGATGCCGCCGAATCGGCCAATCAGACCGTGTCTCGATTGGGCGATTCGAGCGTTGAAATCGGGAAGGTGATCGAGGTCATCACGTCCATCGCACAGCAGACGAACTTGCTCGCGTTGAACGCTACCATCGAAGCGGCGCGGGCAGGCGAGGCGGGAAAGGGATTTGCTGTCGTGGCGAACGAGGTGAAGGAACTGGCCAAACAGACGGCGAAGGCGACGGAGGAGATCGAACAAAAAATCACCGTGATCAGGGAAAACACCGGTGGGGCGGTGGAATCAATACGTGGCATCAAGGAAGTGATCGACAAGATCAGCCAAATATCGACTGAGATTGCGACGGCTGTTGAGGAGCAGAGTGCGACGACGGGCGAAATGGCGCGAAATGTGAGCGAGGCTGCGCGGGGAGCGGGCACGATCTCGAGCAACATCCTGGGGGTGGCACAAGCGGCGCAGGACACGTCAACCAACGTCAGGGAATCGCAAACCGCCACCGAGCAACTGGCAAAGATGGCGAGACAGTTACGGGACCTGGTCGGACGCTTCAAGACCGGGGGAAACCTGACGCGCGCGCATGCCGTGGCTGCGCCGAAAGCGTTCCGTCATGCGGCGGGTGCGCACTGACTGAGCGAGCGCGGCCGGTGATCTCGCGATGGTTCGCGGCGCAGCTTGACTAGCGATGCTTGAGCAAGATCGCAATAGCAGCACCCAGCGTAAGCCCCTCGATGAGAAGGGCATACGTAGTCAGTTTTTTTGCGCTATCAAAGCGGGCGAAGAACCGGCTGACGCCGATTCCGACGAGAATAAATGGCGACCACATTAGCCGATACAGACTAAGAAATCCCAACACGCGGGCTACATGGTTTTCGCCCCAGCAGAGGAGAACCAAGCAAACCGGGGCACTCAGGCTGAGAGCCAATAAGACTTGCGAGTAGGCTTTATAAAAGTGCTCGACACTGGCCATGAACCACACCGCAAAGAACGTGGGGATCATGAACAGGCTGGCGATGAAGAGCCAGAGCATCGCATCGCCGAAGGCATACATACCACCGGCGGCCGCCACGTCGGCCGGATGTGTTATTTCTACCAGGTATCGCACGAAGAGTAGGCCCGCCGACACCGTGATGACAGCGCCGTACCCCAAGCCAATCAACCACAGTTGGGTTCGCCGGGAGACAGTTTTCACAATCGCATTCCGAGGTGCAGGATTCCACGTTCAGCCGAACAACCTACTGCCTGGGTGGGGATTGGATCATAACAGCAGATATGCTTCCAACTTCTATTGCATTCGACTCCTACATGGGCATCCGAAATTCCGAGGTTTGCAAACGCGAAGGCCTTCAGACCGTGGCGCGTTGGTGGAGTTCTCGAACGAAGATCCGGGGATCAAAACGAACGCCCTGCATCGTGATGTTTGCCGCTACCCGGAATACGGCTTCGTCCAGAGCGGCGCCGTGCTGCCATTCCGCGAGCAGTCCCTGACGTACCAGCGACCGGAGTTGGGTGTGACGCAACCACACGGCTGGCAGATTCGCGTCGCGGCTGCAGACACGAGCCATAAGGTCGATACTCAGCACTCCGTCTTTGCCGCAATAACGGCGCGTCATCTCCACGCAGGCGTCGTGCAGGGATTTGAGATCGTCTTCGCCAACAGGGGGAATGGTTGCGCCGTCTTCCGCCTCTTTGATGAAAGCGCGGAAGGATTGCAGGCGATCAATTTGTTCTTCTGCCATGGGAGTCACCCGTGAAGTGTTGGCCGAGGACGGCTGCCCCGTCTGCAACAACCAGTGAGAGCGGTTCGTTGCCGGGTACTGTGCCCGAGCCGTGTTCACCCGCGGCAATACTAATTATTGATATGCGGCCGAGTGCCGGGCAGTGACCGGCATCACACAAGCGAGGCGAAAAGGAGGGCGAGTGAATTGCACGGTTGCACCAATCGACACCACGTACCGGGATTTCCCCCTTGACAAAGGGCAGGCTGCCAAATATTATCAGTATCCAAGTTTGCTCTTAATCGAGCAAATCGGAATTTCATGCAGAGTGGCTGAGGGACGAGCCCTAGGACGCCACGGCAACCGGAACGGGATCATATATCCCGATTGACAGGTGCCAACTCTCGCCCGGTAACGGGGACCATGAGATTCGGGTACGCGAAACGTTATTCGCATTTCCCGAGCCTCTTTTCCCATTCGGAAAAGGGGTTTTGCTGTAGATGGGGATTTATTTCCCCGGCTCGTCCCACAGTCGCAGAAAGAAGTTTCACGATGTCGACGAGCAGCTACGAACTCCGCTGCCGCGAATGCGGCAAGACCTTCGAAAATCAACCACGTTCGATCTGCGAAGATTGCTTCTCGCCCCTCGAAGTCACTTACGATTACGACGCGATTCGGAAGCAGGTTTCGCGCGAGTTGTTCGCATCGCGCGCGCCCAACATCTGGCGCTACCGTGAACTGCTGCCGCTGCCCGCCGGGTATCAGCCGTCCCTCCCAGTGGGATTTACGCCATTGATCAGCGCGCCACGCCTGGGCGAGAAGATCGGCTCGCGCCAGCTCTATATCAAGAACGATGCCGTATGCCTGCCCACGCTGAGTTTCAAGGATCGCGTGGTCGCGGTCGCGCTCGCCAACGCGCGCGCCTTTGGGTTCGATACCGTGGCCTGCTCTTCCACCGGAAATCTGGCGAACGCCGTCGCCGCCCAATCCGCTCGCGAAGGCTTCAAGGCATGGATTTTTATCCCCTCCGATCTCGAACCGGCCAAGATTCTCGGCACGCAGGTCTTCGGGGCGGAACTGGTCCGCGTCAACGGCAGCTACGACCACGTGAACCGCCTGTGCTCGCAGATCGCCGATGAGCATCCATGGGGATTCGTGAACGTGAACCTGCGACCTTATTACTCCGAGGGTTCTAAGACGGTGGGCTATGAAATCGCCGAGCAACTGGGATGGCGGCTGCCCGATAACGTCGTCGTGCCCATGGCCGGTGGTTCGCTGATCATCAAGATCAAGAAGGCGTTCGACGAACTGATACAGCTCGGACTGGTCGAGCCGAAGCATGTGAAATTCTTTGGCGCCCAGGCATCGGGTTGCTCGCCGATTTCGACGGCGGTCAAACAATACAGCGCCGAGATCGAACCGCAGCGTCCGAAGACGATTGCACGCTCGCTGGCCATTGGCAATCCGGCCGATGGACACTACGCGATCAAAACCATCACCAAGAGCGGCGGATGGTCGGAAGATGTTTCCGATCCGGAAGTTGTCAACTCAATCCAGTTGCTGGCCCAAACCGAAGGCGTCTTTACCGAGACCGCGGGCGGCGTGACGGTTGGGACCGCGCGCAAACTTTTCCAGCAGGACCGCATTCTGCCCGACGAGACAACGGTGCTTTGCATCACCGGCAACGGTCTGAAGACCACCGACGTGCTTGCGGACAAATACCAGGTCGAGCGTCCGATCGCGGCGAAGCTGGCGGAGTTTGAAGCGTACCTGGCGGCGAAGGCGTCACAGCTGCCAGAGACTGCTTTGCCGGCGACGGCCGCGTCGGCGTTTGCTTAGCGGCAATTTTCCACGGTAGTTCGCGGTTCTCGGTTGTCAGTCTCTCGGTCAGACGCTGCTGGCTCGAAATCATATGGAAGCTGGCAGCCGGGAACGGAATTCATCTCATACTGGAGGCCTAGTTATGAGTATCACAGTTGAAATCCCAACACCCCTGCGGCGACTTACAGGCGGAACGCCGCGTCTTACCTGCGAGGCCGCGAATCTTGGCGAGTTATTCAGCGCGCTGGACTCGAACTTCCCCGGCCTGAAATCGCACTTGCGGGATGAAGCGGGAGAAGTGCGGCGCTTCCTGAATATTTATGTGAACGAGGAAGACGTACGCTTTCTGGGCGGCCCGGCATACCGCTTCCGGGACGGCGATGAAGTGCTGCTGGTCCCTTCGATCGCCGGCGGAGCGATCTAGCACTCGACTGGAGACTCCGTCCGGCTTAGCAGGTGTGGTTCGCGGACCGGCGAGTCATCGAGCCACCTGGAATTCTGTTCTGGCCCAATTGATCCTGTAGCGCGCAGTCGCATCCCTACTTCACCTTCGGTGAATCGGCGTCCGCCGCTTTTTGATCGTCCCCGTGGATTACGCCATCTTCCTCGGCGTAAAACGACCGGTGGTCTGCGCCGAGCTGTTTCGGCGTCATGGTCAAAATGAAGCCTTCCTTGTCGCCGCCTTTTGCCCGGTGCGGCCGGAACGATGCCGTGTAGTCGCCGCGGTCGGTAGAATGCGCCATGCGCTTGGTGAAGGAAGCTGTGCCCGCCAGTTCCGCCAGCGATTCCGCGTACATGCCATGGCGTTTCTCGTAGGCTCGCTCGGCCCGCAGCACGACTCTCATGTAGCCGAGCGCCTGCGCCTCCGATTCCGAGCGCGCCGGATCCCCCGCGAACTTCGGCTGATAGGCCCCTGTCTGCGGCTGAATCTCGGTCCCAGCCTGTCCGACCGCCCATCCAGTTACTAGCATCCCGAGCAGGAGAATCCCTCCATAACTGCGCCATTGCCGCCCTTCAATCACTGGAAAAACCTCCGCTAGCCGCGCCTTTTGCGGGTTACCCCCGTAATTGGCTTCGGCCACCAATCATTTCAATTCTCGTCTGATTCAGGCAAGCTTAAACAGGATGCAATCCTAACAGGGAAACTTAATGAAAGCTGCTGTTGCCAGAAAGCCAATTATTCGTGTCGCCGTAGTGGAGAGTGATCCGCTACGGTTCGTTGGATTCCGGGCCCTTTTTGATTCTGAAACTGATCTGGAACTGGTTTCCGCCTCGCTCGCCGATCTCGGTCAGCTTACCGGAATTGATCTGGTCCTTCTGGGCAACCGCAATGGCCAAAATCTGTATGACATCATGGCCAGCATGAAAGCCATCCGGCCCGATCTCCGCATTATCGTGACCGGCTCCGGCATGGATGACGAAAGCGTTCTTAAAGCCATCGCCGCCGGCGCCAAGGGTTATGTGGATGAAGCCGCGGCGGCCAGCGAATTCATCCAGGCGTTGCGCATCGTCCATCAGGGCTCGGTCTGGGCGTCGCGCCGTGTGCTCTCGACTTTCATCGAGCGCGTCAGCTCTTCTCCGGGACGCATCTTTCCGGCGGGCCGCGTCACTTTCACCGACCGCGAAAAAGAAGTGCTGGAGATGCTGGTTGCCGGACGCTCCAACAAAGAGATTGGGTCCGCTCTCGGCATCGAAGAACGCACCGTCAAGGCTCATGTGGCAAAACTGATGCGAAAAGTAGGAGTCCAGAACCGCATTGCCCTGTCGGTGCACGCCATCACTCATTCCCTGGTGACGGCAAAATAAGCTACCCCTCGCTGACAGCGCTGGGTTGAACGCGCGAATTCGTCCTGCCAGACTTCGCTGAATCCACTGACCTCCGCTCATCCATTTTGCCATTTGTCTTAATCGATAAGCAGCACCTGCCTGTTCCAGGGATCCCTCGTTTCACTCGGGATTTCGGCAGGAGGCTCCCGCTTCGCTCGCGCGTCCCAAACGCCTCAAGTTACCTCCGGCCAATGACCTCGGTAATCTTGTCGACATCTCCCACCTGCCGCATACTCGATTCACCTACCACAGAACCTGGGAGACGGGGCTGGAAACGGAGATTAGGGTCGCCGTGATCAGCCCCGCATTTTTTTGTTCCTGACCTGACTCAAGCCCATCACTACTCCCAGCCCGCCGCCTGCATCGAATACAATTAGAATCAAAGTCAAGACAATTCAGATTTCAATCCCAGGTGACGCATCATGCGCAATCTCCTCGTGGTCTTCGCAGTGTTTTCCGTTCTCGCCCTTTGCATTCCGGCGCCGGTAGTTGCCGCCGACGAACCGGCCCGCGCCGAAATCGATAACAAGGCTACCGACCGCGTGCAATCCGCCGGCACCATTCTCAACGAAATTCAGGCTGCTCCCGACCAGCGCATTCCGGAAGAGATCCTCGGGTCCGCCGAATGCGTCGCCGTCGTCCCGTCGCTGCTCAACGGAGGCTTCGTCTTTGGCGGCCGTTATGGCAAAGGCGTGGCCAGTTGCCGCACCGAAAAAGGCTGGAGCGCGCCCGCCTTCTTCGTAATCGGAGGCGGAAGCTTCGGCTTGCAGATCGGCGGCCAGGCCACCGACGTCATCATGCTGATCATGAACAAGAACGGCATGGATAACCTGCTCTCCAGCAAGTTCAAGCTCGGTGGAGACGCCAGCGCCGCCGCCGGCCCCGTAGGCCGCCACGCCGCCGCCGACACCGACTGGAAGATGCGCGCGCAGGTCCTAACCTATTCGCGCTCCCGCGGCCTCTTCGCCGGACTCGAACTCAACGGCGCCGTCATCAAGCAGGACAAAGACAGCACCCGCGAATTCTACGGCCGCATGGTCCCCTTCAAGACCTCGCTGACCGGAGAAATCGACGCTCCCAAGGGCGCATATCCATTTTTGAGCACGCTGGCGAAATGGGCGCAGATCGCGTCGAGGTAGTCTTAGTTCCCAGTTCCCAGTTCTCAGTTCTCCGTTACGGTAAAGGGTTTGAACTGGGAACTGAGAACTGAGAACTGGGAACTGACAACTGACAATCGGGAACTGACAACCGGTGTCTTCCTGCTAACATTCTTTTCCGGAGAAATCCCATGGCGCCCAATCATCCCCCGCGCTTCCTGAAAATTGTCGACGACGCCAAGAGCCGCGTCCGCGAGACCAATGCCGACGAAGTCAAGGCCCGCATGGATCGCGGCGACAAGTTCGTTCTGGTCGACGTCCGCGAAGACCGCGAATTCGAAGCCGACCACATCGCGGGAGCTGTCCACCTCGGCAAAGGAATCATCGAGCGCGACATAGAAGAAAAGTATCCCGTTCTGGACACGCCGCTGGTCCTCTATTGCGGAGGCGGCTTCCGCTCTGCCCTGGCCGCCGACAACCTGCAGAAAATGGGCTACACCAACGTGATCTCCATGGATGGCGGCATCCGCGAGTGGCGCGAGAAATCTTATCCGCTGGAAAAAGGCACCTAGAAAGGTCTATCCTCAATCGGCTTATACCAACCGGCAACGTGATCGCGCTAGTTTCTCTGAGCCTCGGCTTCTACGTTTGCGGCGGATTCTGTATCTTCAAGACGAAGACGCTGGTTGGATGGGCACAAAAGAGCTACGCAGGCAGCGGCAAGTTTGTTCGAGCGTACCCATTCTCGAATATTGTGATGAAGTCCTGGTATCCCCTGTACATCCGTTGCGCGGGCATCTTTATTTGGTTGTGGGCACTCGCCATTGATTATCTGGTTTTGCTTCGGGGCTTTCGCTAATTGCGGATGGCAGGCCGACTCACATAGGTTCGTCTCCCTCTCATTGCATCCCCGCCCTATCTCTGAAAAAATACCCTCATCGGGGATTTCACCTTTATGGCTCAAATAGGAAGCTTTGCGCTTCTGTTAGCGCTTGGCCTGAGCGCGTATTCATTCGGAGCAGGCCTGCTTTCATTATTCGGACGCGACGCCGCTTCCGCCCGGCTCGGTGAAACTGCACGCCGCGCCGGCATTGCAACGTTCATCATCGTCGTACTCGCATCTTTTATTCTGGTCGCCGCCGCCTTCAACGACGATTTCTCCATCGCCTACATCTACCACCACAGCAACCGCGAATTGCCCGCCGCCTACAAGTTCGCCGTGCTCTGGTCGGGACAGGAAGGTTCGCTGCTGTTCTGGTCTTTGCTTCTGGCTGGCTACGGATTCGTCCTTCGCCTGCGCTACAAAACCGATCAGCGCCTGTTCGCTTATGCGTCCGTCATCATCGCCGCGGTGCAGGTCTTCTTTTTAGCGATTCTCAATTTCGCCGCGCATCCCTTCGCCATCGAGCGAGGCGCGCTGCCGCCTGACGGCACCGGCCTCAATCCTCTTCTTCAATATCCCGAGATGGTCATCCATCCGCCCATGCTTTATCTCGGATACGTCGGCTTCACCATCCCGTTCGCCTTCGCGCTCGGCGCGCTGATCATGAAGTATCCCGGCGAAAGGTGGATCCACATCACCCGCCGTTGGACCATGGTCACCTGGGCCTTCCTCACCATCGGCGTTTTCCTCGGCGCGCACTGGGCCTACGCCGTGCTCGGTTGGGGAGGCTACTGGGGCTGGGATCCCGTAGAGAATGCCTCTCTCATGCCTTGGCTCACTGGCACCGCGTTTTTGCACTCGGTCATGATGCAGGAAAAACGCGGCATGATGAAGGTCTGGAACATGTCCCTAGTCTTTGCGACGTTCCTGCTTTCGCTGCTGGGGACGTTCCTCACGCGTTCCGGCGTCATCAGTTCCGTCCACGCCTTCGCACAATCCTCCATCGGAACCTGGTTCATCGTCTTCATCGCGTTGACCACGGCCGTCTGCGTCTTCTTCCTGATCAGGAATCTGTCGCATCTCAAGAGCGAGCACAAACTGGAATCGCTGGTCTCCCGCGAATCCAGTTTCCTGTTCAATAATTTGCTCCTGTTAGTAGTCTGCTTCACCATTCTCTGGGGCACATTCTTTCCCATCCTTTCCGAATGGGTCCAAGGACACAAAGTCACCGTTGGACCGCCGTTCTTTAATCGCGTAGCCATCCCGGTAGCGCTCCTTCTGATGCTGCTGACTGCCGTAGGCCCGCTGCTGGCCTGGCGCAAAACGTCTGTCGAGAGCCTGAAGCGCAATTTCCTCTTCCCCGCCATCGGCTCCGTCGCGGTTGGCCTGATGATGATTCTCTTCGGCGTAAAGCCGTGGGAAGACCCCTCATACTTCTATGCAGTCATGGCCGCCGTTCTCTCCGCGCTGGTCATCTTCACGGTCATCTCTGAATTCCTTCGCGGAGGCCGCGTTATCGCCGGCAAAACCAACCAGAATATTTTCGGAGCGATGCTCCAACTCACCCGCCGCAACACGCGCCGCTATGGTGGATACATCGTCCACTTCGGGGTCGCCCTGGTCGTTATCGGAATTCTCGGCACGCCCTTCAACAAAGAAGTAGAAAAAGAGATGTCGTTCGGCGACAAGATCAACATCGGCCCCTACACGCTCGTCTGCCAGTCCTACACGCAGGACGACAATCCCAACTACGCCAACGAGTGGGCCATCATCAACGTCTTCCGCGGCGGCAAGCAGATCACGACCATGTATCCCGAGCGCCGCTTCTACAAAGCCAGCGGACAGCCGCAGACCATCCCCCGCATCTATCCCAGCTTCCGCCAGGATCTGTTCCTGGTGAACGATGTCTATCTGGT
>JBEKOW010000054.1:0-18845 GCA_049521375.1 Terriglobales bacterium | reverse complement strand
GGCGTAGATGGGTCACAGAGAGTTCCTCCTCTGCGACACAAACTAGCTCAGATCACCTCGAACGTCGGCTCAGCAACACGCGAATGCGTCCGCCGCAACGCGGCTTAGTTCAAGTCGGCTTGCGAGGCAGTAACCAGGAATGGAAAAAGCCGCGCGACTTTCGGTTTTTCGCCACCTACGTGCGGAGAATAGTTCGATTTGCTGACCGATCGGCGGGGACTTAGTCTTCGCTAACCGCTTCTAGTGGTGAAGATGCCACACATTTGTAAATCGTTCGGCTCCACGATCGCCGTGTATTCGCGGCTCTCGGAGACATGAAACCGGATGAGTCTCGCCCTCTGTCCTTTCCTCGGTTCTCTCACTGTATGTTATTGTTGCAGAACGGGATGCAACTCCCGCACGTGTGGGGGGTCCGGAGAAAGGTCGGCTCGGAAGGGCCGACGCTGGTGTCACGCCAAATGAATTGCCTGATGCGCAGGGCGGAGTCTGGCAGCTATCCTCACCAGGTCGGCAAGAGAATTCGCTTTCATCTTTTGCATGACCTGCCCCCGGTGTGCTTTTACGGTGAATTCGCTGATCCCCAGCTCTCCGCCGACCTGTTTGTTCAACAAGCCTGAGACCACCAGTGCCATGACTTGCCGTTCGCGAGGAGTCAGGGACGCGAAGCAGGTGCGAATATCCCGCAACTGCATTTCGCGATCAAGCGCCACCCGGCCGCGTTCGAGACTTAGGCGGATTGCTTCGAGCAAAACGTCATGGCTGAGCGGCTTTTCGAGAAAGTCGACGGCTCCTGCCTTCATTGCTTGAACCGTTGACGGAATATCTCCATAGTCGGAAATGACAATGATCGGCACTTCTGCGCGCTCGCGTGCGATTCGCCTTTGCTCTTCGAAGCCGTTTGGATCTGGAAGAGAGAGGGCAAGAATCAGACAGCTCGGGACGAGCGGTCGTGGCCGGGCAAGAAATTCCTGCGCCGATGCGAACGTCTCCGACTGCAATCCTTCGGACCGAATCAACAGTTCCAGCGATGCACGAATCGAGATGTCTTCATCGACCACGAAGACGATAGGTGTAAAGTTCGGGATCGAGGGCAACCCCAGCTGATGACCAAATGCCTGCGCTAAGCTCATACCCGACTCCTCCGTTGTTGTATGGAGAGTGTGAAACGAGCGCAAGCGAGTCCACAACCCCAAATAGTTCACTTTGAAGCTCAATCTCCAGTCAAGAGCCGCGCTCCGACTTTTGATGGGCGAACGTGACGTTTTGTCTTAGTTTTCGATGTGTTTTCGGCCGAAAAGCCGGGCATCGATAGACCATGCCCCGGGACCAATCATTGCGACCGTTGCTCCCAGAATCGCGACGACGACTTGTAACCATGGGTCCCCTACTTGAGCCACGGCGATCCACAATTCGATTAGAGCGATCAAGCCGCCCACGATTGGGGTCCAGAGACCGATCAGGAAGAGAATTCCGATGCACACACCAATGATTTGCGGAGTCATTGATAGTGAAAAGGATGAGCCTGTGAGATCGATGATACCGAAGCGAATCAGCAGGATAGCGGTTAGAATACGCTGAAGCAGAAGGCCGATACCCGGCCAACCATCGGCGAACGTCGAAAAAAGTCGTTGCAAATTTCCCTCCGATCAGATCGTAAGGAAACTAGCAACGAAAGCGAAACACCTCAAAGTTGGAGGTGGCAATCCTACTTTTGGGGGAGATCCAGTTCGATGATGCCGCGCTTCAGTCCGATCGTCACTGCGTGGGCGCGGTCGTTCGCGCCTAGCTTGGACAGGATGTTTGTAACGTGGCTCTTCACAGTCGCCTCACCAATCGAGAGATGATCGGCGATAAGTTTGTTTGAATTGCCGGCGGCAATGAGCCTCAGCACTTCGATCTCGCGCCCGGTCAACAGGTCATCGGTCGCGTGGTCAGCCAGTTCCGCGGCAACCTCCGGCGGAATTCGCTTTTGTCCTGCATGGACGGCGCGGATCGTATCGAGCAGTTCCTTGTGCACGTGACCTTTGAGTACGTACCCTCTAGCACCTGCTTTAAGAGCCCGCAGCACTTGCGTGTCGCCGCTGTACGTTGTAAGAACGATGATTCGAGCCTCGGGAAACTCCGTTCGAATAGCCTCAATGGCCTCGAGCCCATCCACCTCCGGCATCTGAAGATCCATCAGCGTTATGTCCGGCTGGTGGAACCGGAACGCAGCGATGGCCTCTCTGCCGTTCGACGCCTCTGCGACCAATTTCAGGTCAGGTTCAGCATTTACTAATGCCGCGATACCCTTCCTCAAGAGAGGGTGGTCATCGACTGTGAGGATTCGGATGAGGTTATGAGCGGTCAGCACGAGTTCCTACCCTGTGAAGCCATTTTGACGCAATACCATCGCGCGCGGTCTCGTACGCAACAGAAGCAGGGATCGTCAGCTGAACCTCGGTGCCGACCCCGGCCTCGCTCCAAAAATCCAATTGCGCTCCAATCCGCTCAGCGCGTTCACGGACACCGCGCAATCCCCAATGTCCGGCGCTCCCGCCTTCCTTCAGCACGATGGGGGCGATACCTTTTCCATCGTCTCGAATGCGAAGGCGAAGGGCACGGTCCCCGTACCGAACCTCGGTTTCGATTCGATGTGCGTGCGCATGCCGATAAGCGTTTCTCAATATTTCGAGCGCGATCCGGCAGACCTCGTTCTTGGTCGCGGGCGACAATGTTCGGCGTTCGCCTTCCACGATGAGGTCGAAGGCTGGAGGTTCGTGATTCGAAGTCTTGGAGGTCGCCAGCTCATGGCTGGTGGCCATCAGCAACTCCGCTAAATCTCCCCTCGCGATTGGCTCGGAGCGTAAGCCTTGAATAGCATCCCGGCTCTCAGCCAGGGCCTTCTCGGTCTCATTGATTGCATCATCCAGAGACTTCATTGCATCATCGGGTCTTCGAGGCAGCAGGTTGCGGACGGCTTGGAACTGGAACATCAGTCCGTGTAGAGTTTGCAGCAGGGTATCGTGCAGCTCACGTGCGATCCGCGTACGCTCGTTGACGCGCGCTTCCAGCCCGATCGCGAACTGCCGCTGCAATTGCCGAACTCGGAACTGATAGATGGCCCACAGCAAGAATAGAAATGCGGCCGCGCATATGGCTCGGAACCAAGCCGTTTGGTAATAGGCGGGAAGAATGGAAAAATCCAGCGCGGCCCCGGCTTCGTTCCAAACTCCATCGTTATTGCATGCGATCACGCGGAAGCGGTAGTGGCCGGGGCGCAGATCGCTATAGAAAGCCTGACGCCTCGTTCCCGGTTCCTGCCAGCCGGGATCGTGCCCCTCAAGCCTGTAGCGAAAAAGGACTTTTTGTGGTGTGACATAGCTCAGAGCCGCGTAGTCAATTTCGAGATCCCGCGTCAGTGGAGGAAGACGAATTGCCGAATCCAGTGTGTAAGTCTTGTGGTCTGCCACAAGGCTATTGACGTCCACCGGCGGCGGAAGAGTGTTGGCTTGGATGTGCGCTGGATCGACGACTTGCACCACACTGCCATTTGCAAACCATAGGCGTCCATCGGGGGTTTTGGCGCTGTTGGTGAAGGAGGCGAATCCGACTTGCACACCGTCGAACGCGTCGAACACTCTTAGCTTCAACTTGCCTTCCGGATGCCCCCACCAGAGATGTACTTGCTCTCTCGGGATTTCGACGAGGCCGCACTGGGCATAGAGCCACAGATTACCTGCATCGTCTGAAATCAGCGCGCCAACGCTGTTGCATGGCAGGCCGTTCTCCACCGTAAGGACCTGTTGTTTTCCATTCTTCCATCCAAGAACGCCAAACTGGGTTGCTCCTAGTATCGAGCCGTCGGATGCCACCGTCATAGCGCGAACCAACGAGTTTGGGTGACTCCCGAACGTGAAGTTCTCAACTTTGCTGTCGCGATAACGAGCCAAATTGCCATTCGCCAGACCTAACCAGATTCCGCTTTGCTGATCGGCCACAACTCTTCTGGCTACTGGCATTTCGGAGTCCGAAAATTCTTTCATGACTCTCAAGTCGCGAATTCGGAGCAGCGTTCCTGTTGTCGCGAAAGTCTCAATCCAGATGTTATGCTCCGAATCTTCAGCAATCGCTGCAACCATTCCAACCGGCTTGCCGTTAGATCTGTTGATTTGACGAAACCTTCCTCCTTCTTTAACGAATAAACTGTTGCTCATTCCACACCACAAGCGTCCGGCGTGGTCCTCGAAGATGGATGTGACCAGGTTTCCGGGCAGTGCCCTTGCCGGTTCCAAAGACACTCCATCATGGCGAAGAGCTTGCAGACGGCTCCCTCCTATCCAGACCGTACCGTCATGTGACGCGGCAACCGACTGGACTCCATCCGAGCTCAACCCCTCGCGTTTCGAAATGCTCTTGACACGGAGGTTCCGAAACATGTCGATGCCCTGCGAGGTGGCTGCCCAGATGTTGCCCTCTCGATCTTCAAAGATATCCCATACAAAATCTCCGGAAAGGCCTGCCTCGCCTCCGTAATGATCGACGTCCGCTCCCCGAATTCGGTAAATGCCAGCGGTTGTGCCGACCCAAAGGTTGTTTTGGTGATCTCTGCAAAGGCTCAGTATGCTCAAAGTATTGCCATTCAAATGTGGCACAAGAAACGGCATGAGGGTGCCATTCACCACGCGCTGCAAGCCGCCGCTCATCCCCACCCACATTGATCCGTCTGCCGCCGGCACTAGCGCCGCGACGCCATCATTCCCCGCGTTGGATTGCAGAGACTCCGGTCGGTAAACTTTCGAATGTCCCGGCTGCCGCCATCTGACGAGAGTTGTATTGCTCCCTATCCAAAGATCACCCGAACTGTCTTGCGCAAGAGGCCCCCCTCCAATTGCTGCGACTCCCTCTTCGCTTCCATAACATCGGACTTTGGCATCAAAGATGCGGCACAGGGGATGCGTTCTATCTCTAGGATGAAAACGATCGAACCAGATGTTTCCATCACTGTCTTCCATGATGTCACGAATTAACCACTCTTCTTTCTGGTACACAACCAGGTGCTTGTTAACCAAATGGACAAGACCGGCATCCGTTCCGATCCACAAGCTTCCGTCGCGTGCGGCTAGCACCTTCACAATCCGATTGGAAGGCAAGGCTTCGCCGGCTTGGGCGCTCCATCGAACAAAACGCACGCCATCAAATCTGAAGAGTCCGGCGTCCGTTCCCACCCAGATGTAACCGTCCGTCGTCTGAGCTATCGTCCACGCCCTGCCCCCGAAGTATCCGTCCTGCACCCGCCAAACGCTGTGGCCGTATTGCGAGATGCGACTTGTGGGGTCGAGCGCAAACATTCGGCCAGCCGACGAAACCAGGAAAAACAACAAAGAAGCCAGGGCGCACGCCATCGGCCAGCCGATGACGCGGGCACTACACCCGATTGGAACGCACGGATGTCCAGCTAAACAAATAATTGTGACCCTCTGCATTGCGTCTCCCCACATGGATAACAAGCAGCTGCACGCCGTGAGAGCCTAGGATGCACCAGCCGACGTGCAATGTCCAACCCATACCTTGGTATTGGTCGATACGTTCGTCTAATAGACTTGTCCCCGCAACTTTGGCTTAATTGCCTCGCTTCAGAAAATGTGTGTGTGCAGGATCAGGAGGTAACAAAAATGTCTAAGTCGGCTGTTCTGTTCACAATCGCAACCATCCTCGTCGTAGGTGTTGTCACCCTGGGTGTTTCGAAACCGACTCCGTCGCTGGCTGGGTCCTGGGAGGTGGACACTCGCCATTCTGATGCGAAACTTATCACCGACGCTACGACCGATTATGGAAAAACGAAAATCAACGTAGCCCTCGGCTACGCGAGGATCGGAGGAGTCTTCAAAATCGACGACGCCGATCCCGCAAAGTCCAGTGTCGACTTTAGGTTCTACCCGGCTATGTCAATGGCGCCGTCCATTGACGAACGTGGCAAATTCCTAAAGGAGTTTCTCCAGAACCCGGCCAATCAAACACTTGTGTGTTTCCACTCTAAGCGGGTCGTGCGGATGCCCGACGGGCGACTGCAAGCCACCGGCGAACTAGCCGTGACTCGGGTGGACCGCAACGTCGAGGCGGAGCCGACTGAAGCCTATTCCGGACCCGTATATGGTCCTCCTATAATCCACCGCGTCTGGCACGAGGCCACCTTCGTTTTTGACCTCCAGGATGCCAACGGGAGCGGGCAGAAGGAGGCCACTCTCCAGGCGTCGGGATCCACGAGCATGTTCCGGGAGGATTTTCCTCAGTTAGTGAAGACCGTAGTCAATACGTACTGGCCGACCGTGGTTCAAGAGCAAAACTGCCAATACCCTGACGCGAGTGAAGCGTATAGCGGTGCCCAATGTACGGGAACATACCTGGCAACTGCCGGACTTCCCGCGGCGCCGTACGAAGGCGGCGGCGAGGGTGTTGGTGTACAGCAGAATTTCAGTGCCGTCGTCGGGAACCACCTGAACATTCTGCTCCACATGCGTCTGACCCCAAAAAACGGCGAAGGGTCGGCCATCGCTGGAAACTAACGCCTCGCTTCCGTAACACGTAGATAACACCACTTCGTGATGGAGGAGGACACAACCCATGACCATTATCCCAATCGAAAAAGTGATCTACACAGCGAAAGCACACACCAATGGCGGGCGCGACGGGGGAGCGTCCCAGACTTCTGACGGACGCTGGGATGTCAAGCTTTCGGTTCCCGGAACTTCGGGAACCGGCACGAACCCAGCTATTCACCGCGGCTTGGTCGGCTTGTTAATCTGTCGGCGGTCAAGATCGTGGCTCATGCATTAAAGGTCGGTCTGCCGCCCGGCGTCGTCATCGACGCCGAAGTAGACCTCGGCCAGGCCAATGGCGGTCATCTCATCCAAGCTCGCCTTAACGTCAGCTTGCCTGGCATCGAGCGGGAAGCGACTTATATAGGACGGGACTTATTTGAAACCCAGCAGCCTTGACTTCATTGGCCAATCTCCTTCACTCGTAGATAGGTACGTTCGGTGCCGACCAACAACTGTCTTGTTCAATGTCTAATTGAGACGTTTAGCCGAGAACAATATGATCGAGGTCGATGGAGATAATTGACATTCCGGAAGCGGGGCGTCCGTCCGGTTGTCGACGGAAGACTCGCCTTTTCGTCGGGAAGACGATGCCAGAAAACTCTTTGTGATCGTAGAGGTAGTGTGCGGCTCCAGAGGTGCCATCGATTTCGACGTTGTAGTCCTGTCTCCTCAGCAATCCTTGCCGGTCGAAGTAGAGCGTCTGCTCCGTGCTGTGAGTCGCGATATCCGCGGGAAAGCGGACTTTCAAACCACGCCACGCGTCACCTGACTCTTGCCACGGCTCCACTTCTTCTGACTCAACGCCAAGTCTGGCAAGGAGAAACGGAATGTTCAGGTAGGTCCACATCGCGTATCCGGCGAAGTACGCGAGTTGCAAATCGCTCCAGGTGGCGGCGTGTCCTCCGAAGGAAGCGCGGGGTTGGAGGAGTTCTCCAAGGACGCTACCGTTCGCGTCTTCGATCGCGACTCGTTGCGGTTCGAAGCGCGACCTTCGATCGGGAGAACCGAATGGCCAGTGCGAAGCCTTCTCGTCGCGGAGGTCAACCGTGACGGTTACGTCCGCCAGGACCCCCGCTTTGCCCTTGGCAGCCCAGAAGGCGCCCCCCTGGATCAGGTGGGCGGAAAGCGCAGTGAATTGGTTCCAACGTTCAAGGCCGCCGTGAGCGTCGATTGCCTGCTTCGCGAGTGCATTCATTGTCCTTCTCCTCGGTTCAGTAGTTGCGCGGTCTCGCTATCGGGAAAAACGTCTCGATGATTGCCTGGGCGATGGGGTCGGCGTACTCGTCGAGCACGAAGTGGCCGCCGTCGCAATAGCGCAGATCGGTCCGTCGGCCCAACCTGCTTCCCGACTTCCGCTCCCGGCGTGAGGAAAAGGGGGTCATTTCGGCCCCCCACACGACGAGCGTCTTTTATTTCTGCTGCTGAGCAGGAACAGTGAAGTCCATTACCTTGCTGCAACCTGGGATCGGTCGATGGATCGAGTCCGCCAATTCAAGCCTGATTTTGTGTGGACCAGGTGACATTCCTACGAGAACCACCGTTTCGCCACTAGAGTCGACAATGGGCCAGGATTGGTCATCCACGTAATAGTGCAAGTGCCCAACGCGTGGGGATACGTCGAGCGCAGCTTTGCCATACACCGGAAGAATGCGCAGGTTTTCGGTTCTGTACTGGATGAATACGCGTCCCAAGGCCAACTGTTCGGGAATTGGAGGATCGACGATTAGTTTCGCGGACGGCTCATTCTGGATTGCGACCAGCGGTGTTGGCCCTTTGACTTCTCTGGCAGTCTGTGCCCAGCCCGAGAGTGAGTGAAGTAAGTAGGCAATGCCGACGACGGCAGAGCTCATAACGACTTTTGGTGTAGTGAGCATTTCAACCCTCCATTTGTGTGAGTAATGGTTCGCTATATGCATCGGTTGTGACGATGCGAAGCCGAACGCGAGAATGTTCTCCCATGCGTGAGAATCGCGCCATTAGACGATGGTCGCGACCACGACTTAGGTAGCGGTTTTCATTTGCGAGGCATTGTGAAACAGGCAACCACGACCAAGGTGGAATGGCGCTGCGCATTGAATTGGTGCATTTTGTTTCTGTACAACAGTGCAAGAGTAGAAATCCTGCAGCGCTGAGGGGCTGGCGTCAAAGCTGAACAACAAATAGTTGCGCCATTCTCGCGTCGGCGGTGCTCGAGACTTGCGTGTAACCTTTTCCCGAATACCAAAACGCTAACGCTTACGGAGGAATGAATGATGAAAAAGACAATTTTCGCCGGATGTTCCAAGCCATGCTCGATAACGTACACAGTTGTCTGCATGGTTTTGTTGCTGTTTAGCGCCGGCGTGCTTGCCGCGCAAACAGCAAACCATCCAGTTCGCAACGTTGTGTTGGTCCACGGTGCCTGGGCCGATGGCTCAGGTTGGAGGGGTGTTTACGACATTCTCACCAAGGATGGCTACAACGTCAGCATAGTGCAAGAGCCCGAAACTTCTTTTAAAGACGATGTCGCGGCGACAAAGCGCGTGATCGCCCAGCAATACGGTCCCTGCATTCTCGTCGCTCACAGCTATGGCGGCGCCGTGGCAACCGAAGCGGGAAATGATCCATCGGTTGTGGGTCTAGTCTATGTGGCCGCTCATATGCCTGATGCTGGCGAAAGCGAAGCCGAAGATGGGAAGCGGTTTCCTAGCGATCTCAGTAAGTCGACCGGCATAAAGAAGACGCCGGACGGCTTTACTTTTCTTGATCCTTCACAATTCCACGAATATTTCGCAGCCGATTTACCCGCCGACCAAGCGACGTTCATGGCTCGGTCGCAAGTGCCAAATCTCGCCGACAACTTCAAAGCCGTCATCACTGCTGCCGCATGGAGAAGCAAGCCGAGTTGGATGCTGGTAGCAGGAGCGGACCGAACCATCAATCCCGAACTGGAGCGATGGTATGGCAAGCGGGCGAATAGTCACATGATCGAGGTGCCGGGTGCGAGCCACGCAATGTATGTCTCACATCCGAAGGAGGTCGCGGCCGCGATTGAGGATGCGGCAGTGCACGCGCAGTGAGTTTGCGATTCATGTTCTGTCCCAAGCGCCAAGAAATGTTGTCCGAATTCAATAACCCTTAGGAGAATATTTATGAAACCGATAGTTTTCGTCCTGACCGTAGTGGCCATAGCGACTGGCGCCATCGCCTTCACGCCTCCCCGCTCCGTGCATGCCGATGAACAAGCCTCTCCAATCTACGGCGTCAAAATCCCCGCCGGCTACCGCGATTGGCAATTGATCGCCGTGAAGCAGCTCCATTTCGCTGGCATGGGCGAGCAATTGCGCGCTCAAGTGGGCAACGACATAGCGATGAAGGCTTTCAAGGAAGGGACACGTCCGTTCCCCGATGGTGCCATCATTGCGGCGATGCATTGGACTCGCGTCCCGTCGGAAGACAACGACGAGGTCCTCGACCCCGTATTCCCCGGCACTCACTCGTTCGTGATCGGATCCCCGGTGAATGTTCAAATCATGGTCAAGGACTCCAAAAAATACGCCGCGACCGGCGGCTGGGGGTTCGCTGACTTTACGAACGGAAAGCCGGGCGACAAGGCGCTGCACGAGACCTGCTTCCCCTGCCATGCGCCTGCGAAAGATCGCGACTTTGTTTTCACCAATTACGCGCCCGCACCGTAACGCTGAGATCTGCAGAGTAAATTTCAGACGAGGGCTAGCTTACGAATAAAGATTGTCGCTAAAGGAGGAACGTTATGCGAAGGATAGCTCTTCCGAGTGTCGCAGTTGTAATAATTGCCGGAGTTCTCCCGTTCACTACTGCCGCATCCGGCCACTCCGACGAAAACGCCACCCCGATCTATGGCGTCACAATTCCACCGGGATACCGCGACTGGAGGTTGATCTCCGTCGCCCGGGTCGGAGCTCCGCTCAACGACCTTCGCGCCAAGCTGGGCAACGATACTGCCATCAAGGCCTACCGGGAAGGAAAACTCCCGTTTCCGGACGGCACAATCATCGCCCGGCTAGCCTGGCAACAAACTACTTCAGAGACAATTAAAAACGCGTTTCGCGTTCGCGGAGGAACAGAGACGCACCTCTCTTCCGAGCAAGTCGAGAAACTAGTGGACGGATCTTTCGTCTCCGGTCCCGCAACCAACATCCAGTTCATGGTGAAGGATTCCACAAAATACGCTTCGACCGGCGGCTGGGGTTTTGCCCAATTCGATGATGGCAAACCTGCCGACGAAGCGACCCACAGAACCTGTTTTTCCTGTCACGAGCCCGCCAAAGACAGCGACTACGTCTTCACCCGTTACGCACCCTGATTCCGAGGAGGAAAGAACATGGCAAATCCGACTCACGAAGTCCGTAGTAACGACAGCAGCGGCGCGACCGCTACGAAAAGCGATATGAAACTCGAGGTCGTTGTCATTCCGGTCTCGGATGTCGACCGCGCGAGGGAGTTCTACAAGAAGGTCGGGTGGAGGCTGGACGTGACGCCGCCCACGGTGGTTCAGTTGACGCCGCCGGGCTCCTGGTGTTCCGTCCAATTCGGCAAGACGCTCACGTCGGCGGCGCCCGGTTCAGCCAAGTCATACCTGATCGTTTCTGACGTCGTGGCCGCGCGCAACCAGTTGGTTGCCGCCGGCATCGAGGTCGGCGAATTCTTCCACTTCGGGCCAGAAGGCCGGGGCGGGGGAGGGGATCCCGAGCGCAAGGCCTATCGCTCGCGCGCCTCGTTCAGCGATCCCGACGGCAATGTTTGGCTGCTCCAGGAAGTTACGGGCCCGGCTACCCGGGCGCGTCGACTCTGGCGCGACATCGTTCAGTTCGGCGGGCGACTTGTCGAGCGCGCTTCGGCGTGCCTCTGCCGCTCATGGCGAGCACGAGAAGCGCGTCGGCGCGGCAGATCCGAATTGGCCCGACTGGTACGCCGAGTACATGGTGCGGGAGCAGACCGGCGAAGAGCTTCCGCAAGGAACGACCATGATGCGACCGCGATTGGCGGTGCTGCGTGCTTCCAGCAAGCACTGATTTGAGCCGAGTTCGCTCAGATGCCACAGGAGGAAATGGATCATGCATTGTCAACAGAGGAGTCAGAGTTCCAGTACGTTCACGACTCATGCCGTGAGTGACTCCAGAAGAATTCTGCGCTATTTCGATGGCGGTCACTTCGTGCTCGACGAGTACGCCGACGCCATCGCCCGGGCGATCATCGAGACCTTCTCGGGACAGGACCGTCGGGCGATGCGGCCTGCGGTGTAAACCAGAGCGAAAGGCAAATCAAGACAATGAGACATGCGATGTCAGCCCCGACCACTTACGAACCGGACGCTGTAGTGATCGGACCTTCATTCATCACGAGTGAAGAGGCAACCCTCCTGGCGTCTGCCCGAGCGGGTGATTCGGCAGTTACATCGGAACGTTTCGATACAGTCGCTGGTCACCGAAACCGTCTCACAGCCATCGTCTAATAGACTCGTGCCCAAGTCTCAGGTTTAATCGCAGCTGTCCACAACAGGTGCAAATAAGTGGATCGCCCCCTTGGCGGAGGTGAGTATGAATGTGTCGCAGCGGTACCTCTGCGGCTTCACGATGTCTTGAACGCCACGATGGGAAGTACTGATTGTGAATCAGTCGAAAACCTCGGTCTTACTGAGGTTGTTGGCGATCCGGCGGGCCGGTTGTGTGCCAGATTACGCGACTGATCAAGCTGGCCTAGCCACTCGGCTGTCTCTCGGTGAGCCCGGACGGCGCACCTGAATCGATCTGGTTCCGAGGAAGGTGGTGAGTTGACAGTTTAGTCTGACCGCGCGCTCGCGCCGAGTTTATTGGCGCCAGTTGGCGCCCCATACAACCATGCGTTCTGCGAGGCAGCATCATTCCCGTGCATGTTGCGCTCTCATTCCCAGGGCGCATCGCTTTTCAGCTGATTTCATCTACATTGGCATCTTAACCTCGCGGAGCATTTGAAGGGTTTGAGCGCCAGAACGAAAAGCAACTCCGCCACCAGATCGCATTCTTAAGTCTGGATGGTGTTCGGCAATTCTCCGAACCATAGAGGACTTTAGGCTGAACCGGATAACCACCAGAGATCTCGCGGCACAGGATCACGACGAGCCCGGCAATCAACGGAGCGCTCCATCAGCAGGCGAGCGATGGTATCAACCGCGACCACGCAGGTGTTCAAAACTGAGAGACTGACACCTTTGCCGAGACCGCAGGACTCGGGAACGACGCCGACGACAATCACTTCGGACGGAGCATGCCCGGCCAGCCTTAGCTGCGCCAAAGACTCTTGCACTCCCGGGTCATGCGACGTCAGACGAAGCTGCGCCTGGGACGACCCGAGATCGTCTTCGCAGTAGACGAATAATGTTCCAGGCTCTTCTCCCTGTGGCGGATGAACGGCATCCGCAATCACAACCAGATCTGTGTCGTACAAATACGGTGCGAGGTCCAGACCGGGAGTGCCCAGATCTAGAATCTCGACCCTCGCCTCGCACTCATAAAGGCAGCGAAACATTTCGATGGCGAGCGGTCCAAAGCCATCGTCTCCAAGTAAAACGTTGCCGATGCCTACAATCGAGATTCTTGAAGGAGAAAAACCGCCACCGGCGCTTGTCTTCATACCACTCGTGCTCATAGGACTTTCACCTGGGCAATCTCGCGGCCGCTGACATCAAGCGTGTGACACGCGCATGCCATGCACGGATCGAAGGAGTGTACGGTGCGGAGCACTTCCAGCGGTTTCGCCGGATCGACCACTGGATTCGCGATCAGAGAAGTCTCATAGGGTCCGGGAACGCCTTTCTCGTCCCGCGGGCTGGCGTTCCACGTGGTCGGCACGACCGCCTGGTAATTGGAGAAAGCTCCTTTGTCGACGATCACCCAATGCGAAAGCGCGCCACGCGGCGCTTCGTGCATACCCACGCCCTCACACTCATGCGAAGGAAATTGCGGCGGGTAGTAGGTAGTGTCGTCGCCCTTAAGAATGTTATCGGCTAGCAGCTGCCAGTGCTGCAATGCGAGGTCGGAGAGCATGGCGGAACGGATTCCGCGGGCGAGATAACGCCCCATGGTCGATTGCAGATCGTCCGGCGCCACCTTCAAACCGTGTACCGAGGCGATTGTCTTGAAGGCGGTATCCGTCCATTTGCGTGTGAGGGGATGACCTGAGGCATTGCCGACCAGCACATTCGCCAGCGGACCGACCTGGATCGGAGAACCGTTGTAGCGCGGCGCTTTTACCCAGGTGTATTTACCATCTTCGTGGAAGTCGGTGTAGTTGGGATCGGTCTCACCTTTCCATGGGGTCTGTGCGCCTTCGCCGCGGTACCACGCGTGCGTCACGTCCTCGGCGACCGCCGCCCGAAAGGCTTCATCGCGCCAATTGATAATCGATTGGACGGACGCGAGATTGCCATCCATAATAAGGCCGCCCGGCAGATCGAAGTGCGTCGCCTTCGCATCCGTAGGCAAGTCGGGAACGGCAAGATAATTCGCGACGCCCCGTCCATAATGGAACCACTCCGGATAGGAAGCGGCCAGCAGGCAGGTATCCACAAAAAAGGCCTGTTGCACAAACGGGATCAAGTCCTGGAGCAGAGATTGCAACATCCCGAGGCGGTCCATATTAAAAGTCGCGAGACTGTTCAGATTGATCGCGTTCATCACGCCGCCGACCGCCAGGTTCTGGATGTGCGGGGTTTTTCCACCGAGAATCCCAACCACCTGGCAGGATTTGCGCTGGAATTCCAGGGCCTGCAGATAATGAGCAAACAGAATCAGGTTCAGCTCCGGGCTTAAGTGCATTGCCGGATGACCCCAATACCCATGGGCGAAAATTCCGAGTTGACCACTCCCGATCAAGCCTTTGACTTTATTTTGCACTGCCTCCAGTTCGCGGCGCGAATTTCCCGGCCAGGTGCTGTAACCCTCCGCAATTGAGGCGGCGCGCGCCGGATCGGCCTTCGGAATGGCTGTGATGTCGACCCAATCGAGCGCGGACAGCTGATAAAAGTGGACGATGTGGTCGTGCAGTGCGTGCGCGATCAGAATCAGGTTGCGAATGTACTGGGCGTTCGCCGGAATCTCGAGTTGAAGCGAATCTTCTACCGCGCGCACCGAAGCAATGGCATGAACCGTGGTGCAGACGCCGCAGAAACGCTGGGCAAATACCCAACCTTCGCGGGCATCGCGCCCGCGAAGAATGGTCTCCAGTCCGCGCCACATCGTGCAACTCGCCCATGCCTTCTGCACCTTGCCCCCGTCGACTTCAACATCGATGCGCAGGTGCCCTTCGATGCGGGTTATCGGGTCGATAGAGATACGGGCCATCTTGGTTCTCCTTCGAAATCGGATTTGCCGGATTGAACGGGTTGACCGGAGGGACCGGCCTGCGCCATTGGTCGGCGCCAGGGCGCGCTTCGGAACATGTGATTCCAGTCCTTGATGTCCCCCGGCAATACGGCGAAATACTTGACCGCCAGAGCGAAACCGACGATGCCGAGTGAAATGTAGCCGATCGCCATTAGCACTTCAGGCAGAGCGGGAAAATATCGAGCGCGATGTGCGGGGATAAACGCGATAGTAGTGGGAATAAAACGGTAGAACATTCCACCTAGACACGCGAGCGTAGCCATCTTCAACATGGTTCGCGGGGTCTCGCGTGCCGTTTTCATCCGCAGCACAAATGCCGGAATCAGGACGAGTGCGGTTTCGACCAGAAAGAGAACGCTCATGTCGTCGAAGGCGAAGGCGGCATGAACTTGGCCCCGCCAAAGCAGATCCCCGGCGCGCACCGCGAGAAAAAGAAAACACGCGCAGGACAACAGGTTGCCCAGCTCTCCCAACACGTCGAGGTCGAGCGGCCGCGAGTAGCGAAGTCCGGCGACGAGCAGCAGAAAAATCACGAAGCCCAGCCCGCACAAACCTGCAGCCAGCAGGTAGAGCAGCGGCAGAAAGGGAGTCTGCCAGAGAGGATTGATCTTGTTCCCGGCCAAAAGCAGCAACCCTCCAAGGGAGGACTGGTGCATCAACGGCAGCACATAGGCTCCGACGATCACGAACGGATAAATCTTGCGCAGGAATGGTGCGATGCCACGCAGAACTGCCTGGGTCTGGTCGGTCCCGGTGTAATAATAGCGCTCCAGGATCAGCGGAAGATTCTCAAATAGCAGGAAGACGGCGCAGTACAGCGGCATGCAGATCGAAATCTCAAGCATCGCCGATTCGCCATTCCAGCGCCACGGCAGCACGAAGCTATAGAAATTCCAGGGGCGGCCTACATCGAAGCCGAGGGCGAAGAGGCCCGTCGCGTAAAAAAGAAAGCCTGATACCAGGGCGGTTCGCATCACCACGTGCAGCTTCCGCCGGTTGAAGACCCATGCCGCGATGCCCACCGCAAGCGGGCCCGAACCGAGCGCGGTCAGGGTCATGACATTAAAGGTCTTCCAGATTCCCCAGGCGTAGGCATCGTTCATGCCGGAGAAGGGCCCAAGTGGAGAGAAGAAGCGCACCGCAGCCAGCACCAGACCCAGCACGGCCAGGACGCCAAAAAAAATGAGCGACGGCGTAACTACCGGTTCGCGATAGACGGGCACGCCGCGTTGCCAGTGGTTGATCAGCGTGGAGCCGACCGCATCCCTGCTTCCGATTTCACCTCGGCCGGCTTGCGCAGGGTTGGCTTGCGCGTTTGTGATTGGGCTGCTCATAGCTGTTCTCGAAGCCCCGTTTCCTTCTCCTTCTCAGCGCCCTCCGCCTCATGGCGATTCCAGTTCTTCTTGATCACCACGCCGAACAGGCCGGCCACCAGCATCGGCCCGGAAAGCCACTTGTAGATCACCGCCGTCACTTTGGTGGCATAGTGACCGAGCGAACTCGAACCCAGCGTGGGCAGTCCGATCTTGGAGAACGCTACATTGGAGAGATAGAGGACCTGCGTTCCTCCCGCCTCGTGCTCGCCATAGACGCGATTCTCAAAGTACTTGCCGGGCGCGGCGGCGACCCGTTCTTTGCCTTGGGCCAGCAGATCGGTGCGCTTGCCGAAGATGACCGCTCCCGTGGGACACACTGCGGTGCAGGCCGGTTGCTCGTTTTTCTGCAAGCGGTCGTAGCAGAACTCACACTTGACGATCTTGGGATTCCATTTGTCCCACTCGAACTTGGGCACATCGAACGGGCAGGCCACTTCGCAATAGCGGCATCCGATGCACAGCGAACTGTTCCATGTCACCGCTCCAAAGTCGCTTTTCTTCAATGACCCGAACGGGCAGCCGGTTACGCAGGCAGGGTCGAGGCAATGCATGCACTGCCGCTTGACGTAGGCGAAGCCCGGTCCCTCCGGTTCCTGATACAGCTTGATGATGTTCTTCGTTTTTGAGTTGAGATCGGCCGGCATGTCCCACAGGCCGCCCGTTTGCAAAGTGTCGGGAGGCAGGCCGTTGGCTTCGTTACACGCGGGCATGCAGGCCTTGCAGCCGGTGCAGATGGTGTTGTCATATAGCATGGACACGGCATCGGGCGCGGCAACCGGATGCTCAGGATGTTCACTGCCCAGAGCGGGCGCGGCCAAGCCGGTAATGGTTCCGCCGAGGCCGACAATTCCCAGCAGGGCCTGACGGCGGCTGATCCCCCGCGGCGCGCTCGCATGAAATCCGCCCGGATGCAGGCTGCTTTCGTTGGCAACGTTCGCGGCGCTCATACCGACTCCTTCGCGGCGCCAACCTCGACGTGCGTGTTGGCTTCGGAAGTTTCTGCGGAATCGGCTGCTGTCCGAGCAACATCGACAACGGTCGGCGCACGAACCGGCAACGCGGTTTGTGTATGTTTTGGTTCGCCGAACCACATAAAACTAAAAAGCTCGCCCAGCGTCGCCCCCGTGGTGCCGAGATATACGTGAACCACCATGAACAGCGAGAGACAAAAACCGGTGTACGTATGGACCAGAGCCCACAGGCCGATGCCCGGCACGCCCAGCAGGTCCGCGGGCAATCGTTCCGGGAACAGCAACGCCCAGCCTGTCACTGCCAGTATTGGAAAAAGCAGGAACATCACCACCAGATAAAAAAGTTTCTGCAGTGGGTTAAATTTGCGCTCGTCGCTGTGCGGGTAAGGATGTGGCTCTCCGACGAATATGCCCCACAAGTAGTACCGCGCTTGCCGGATCAACCCCGGTTCGATATCGCCGCCCGTGACCTTGTAGTAGCGGCCGTTCCCGAGCACAAAATTTCCGAACAGGAACAGTCCGTAAAACCCAGTCAGCAGTACTCCCGACGCATTGTGAATCAGGACATCGGCCCGGAAGCCAAACGGCGGCGCGCCCGGCTCGGAGTAATGCATGCTGATTCCCGTAATCAGCAGGATCACGAAGAGCAAAGCATTGCCCCAATGCCAGCAACGCAGCCAAAGCGGATAACCGGACTTGAGTTTCATCCTTTGCTCCTGAAATGGGCGAACAACCACCGGCCTGTTCCATGCGCCCCTAGCAACAGCAGGACCAGGGCCGTGATCCCAAGAGTTCCCCAATCCAGCCACTTGTTCCGCGTTGCACCCGTCAGGTAGGCGTTGTTGAACAAAATGGCATTTACCCAGCCGTTTTCCGCGCGTTCTTTCAGCGCGAGATGGGTATAGAGCTTGGTCACCATGAGCGAGTTCCTGGCGTGGCAGGTGGCGCAATTTCGAAGGGCCTGCCCCTTGGGAAGAATCAGATGCAAACCCTGTTGTCCCCGCGGAGTGTGGCATTCGACACAGGCGTTGCGCTGGATGTGCAGCTCCCAATGGGGAAATAGCCGGTGCTTTTCCGCCAGTTCGCTGAATGCGATTTGGCGCGCGGCGGCATTGTCCCCGGCGGCGTGGCACCCCAGGCAGGGCTGGTTGAAAACCAAAATCGCTTGCGCCGCATTCGTCATCTGACTGGCCGGGATGAAGTTATGCGGCGAGTGGCAATTCTCGCAGCGAAATGCCGGGTCGACCATGGTGGCATGCACGCTCGCCTTGACCCCCAATGCGATCTTGTCGAAGTCGATGCCGGGAAACGACTGTCCGCTGTGACAAGCGATACAGTCGGGCATGGCTGCGGGACTGCTCGCGTGAGGAAACTTGCTGACCCCATCGGTGTGGCAGACGGTGCAATCCAAACCACCGTGCACCGACTTGGCAAAGGCCACTGGATCGATGGTCGTGCTGCTCGGCTTGTGACATTCCATGCAGGCAGGCTCGGGCGCAGTGGCCTGCATCTCCTTCTTGGGGAGCGGCCACAGTG
>JBEKOW010000053.1:0-18979 GCA_049521375.1 Terriglobales bacterium | reverse complement strand
GCCGGCGAACCGCGTGCCACTGACCGATAAATTCGGCCGTTCCATTCACGATCTGCGAATCTCCATCACGGATCGCTGCAACTACCGTTGCGTCTACTGCCGCACGGGTACGAATGGCGCCGCCTACGCCGAACTCCCATTCGAAGACTACTTGCGTATGGCGCGCATCCTGGTCGGTCTCGGCATCACAAAGATCCGCCTGACAGGCGGCGAACCGCTCCTCCGAAAAGGGGTCGTCGAGTTTGTGCGCGACCTGGCAAACCTGCGCACCCTGACCGGCGCGAAGCCCGAAATCGCTCTCACCACCAATGGCCATCTGCTGGCCGAGATCGCGCAGCCCCTGAAAGACGCGGGCCTCGATCGCGTGACCATCAGCATGGATGCGGTCGATCCCGAGCGCTTTGCGCGCATCACCCGCGTGCCCAATGGATATGAAAGCGTACTCGCCGCAGTGCGCGCATCGCGGGCCGCGGGGCTTGCCCCTGTGAAGGTGAACTGTGTGCTCCTCCGCGGGTTCAACGAAGACCAGATCATTCCCTTCGGCTTGTTCGCCCGCGAAGAAGGCGTAGTCGTGCGCTTCATCGAATTCATGCCGCTCGAAGAAGACCGGGTCTGGACCCCGAACACGGTAGTTCGGCTCGAGGAAATTGTGGCGCGCATGTCGGAGTATATGCCGCTGGTCGAAATCGATCGCGAGCGGAGCGAGACGGCGCGCCGCTATCGCTTCCCTGATGGCGTAGGAGAGATCGGAATCATTGCGCCCGTGTCGCATCCTTTTTGCGGGCATTGCAGCCGCATTCGTATTACTTCGGACGGCAAGCTGCGCACCTGCCTGTTTTCCGTCTGGGACCATGATCTGCACGAGTTGATGCGGCGTGGAGCTTCGGATGAGATGCTCATCGAGTTCATCCTTAAGGTCATCGAGAAAAAAGAAGAGCGGCATCACATCGGCGAGCCCGGTTTTGTTCCCGCCTCACGCACCATGGTGCATATAGGCGGCTGACCCCGATGCATCTGGAATAAGACGCACATGAAAAAGTTGTTCGCGCTTGCTGCGTTTCTCGCCTTCGCGAATGCTCCCATGTTCGCGCAACATCTGGGTCCGCACTCCTACCTCGGCTTCGACCGCAACGAGTATCCCGGAGACCAGAACGTGAAGCAGCTCCGCGCTACTTTCTCGTACTCCTCCTACTGGCTCAACAATCCTCCTGGCACAAAGGTGAACACCTGGCTGGGGAAACGCCGCACGCTGGAAGCGGCCGGATTCGGTTTTGTGATCCTGTTTAACGGGCGGTTCTATCGCACCCTGGGCAACGAGACGCATGCGGCAATGCTGGGCAAAGCAGATGCGCAGGCGGCGGCCAAGGCCGCAACCCGCGAAGGATTTCCGCCACGCTCCATCGTCTTTCTAGATCAGGAAGAAGGCGGCCGCTTGCTCCCGGAGCAGAAGGCTTACTTGTTTGCCTGGGTAGATGGAATCAGCCAAACGGGATTTCGCGCCGGCGTTTATTGCTCGGGCATTCCCGCTCCCGAAAAAGGCGGCGTAAGCGTCATTACCGCAGAGGACATTCGACAGCACGCCTCGGGTCGTGACATTACTTACTGGGTGATGAATGATAGTTGTCCCCCTTCGCCGGGATGCCAGGCAGGTGAGCATCCCCCAACACCCGGTGACAGCGAAATCGAATTCGCGGATATCTGGCAGTTTGCCCAGTCTCCATGGCGAAGGGACGTTGCGGCAAAGTGCAGAGGGTATAGCCCCGACGGGAACTGTTACGCGCAGAATGACGGGGCTCTACGGCAACTTCATCTCGATCTCAACACCGCGACCTCGGCTGATCCTTCTCGCGCAAGGGGTGCGCCACGGCGCTATCCCAGAGCCGTGAACGGCCGGATCGAGTTGCCTTAGTAGAAAGCGTCGTATTTCGTAACGACCCAACCGGTGTCTTTCTTTTCCTCTGTGACGGAGAACAGATCCTTGTACGTCGAATCCCGGGACGGAGTGGAGTAGCGTAGTCCCTTGAAATGCAGAATGACGAGTGGCGGAACATCTTCCCATTCCACCAGGTTCCAGGAAATCAGCGGGTGCTGAATTTCGGATTCGCAAATAAAGTCGGCCCGCTTCCTGCGATAGTCCTTTTCCCATTCGGCCAGCAACTCGCGGCATTGGCCGTCGTGCAATTGGGTCACGAAGGCATTGGCGATGCGCTCGATGGTGCGGTCGCGCAGCGGATTCATGGTGATGCTGACTGGCATCTTCGTCAGGGGATCGCGCTCCTCCGACCTCGACAGCACAGGCGGTTGCGTACTAAGCCACATGAGATATCCGAGAAAAACCGCTACGATCAGGAGGGCGATGCCCGCGGCAATCCCGATATGTATCCTGGAAACCGGCATTTTAAGAAGTGTGGAGTAAAGAAGATGCGGCGGCAAGGTTACGATTGGCATTGAATCGCGAAACGCAGAATCTCGATCCAACATCCACTTGGCCAGGATGCGTTAGGCATCGAAAAGAACTGCCACGGCTATCCACGATCGTCCGGAACCTGCCCGCAGTTTGTATTTTCAAGGACGCGGGCGTATAGTTAGTAACGAAAACTGTTGTGTCGTAGTGTCCGGATTGTCGAAGCACACCAGTGGGCGAAAGCCCACTTTTTAGTTGCACCGATATCGATCTGACGAATTTGCGTAACTCGCTGAGAACATGGCGTTTGATCAAGCAAAGCTCCGGGAGATTGCGGAGCGCGTAGCAGCCTCGATCGGGCTCGAAGTCGTCGAGATCGAGTTCCTGGGGACAGGCAAGCACCGAATGCTGCGCGTGTTCATTGACCGGCCGGGAGCGGTTCCGTCGGCGCACCACCCCGATGGGGTGACGCACGAAGACTGTTCGAAGTTCAGCCGTGAGTTCGGAACGATTGTCGATGTCGAAGATGCGGTACCGGGCGGATCGTATGTTCTGGAGGTTTCGTCTCCCGGACTGGATCGCAAGCTGACGAAGGCCTCAGACTTCGAGCGCTTCTGCGGACATCGCATGAAGTTGACGACCCGGGAGCCGGTGAACGACAACCGGCACTTCGAAGGAAAGCTGGAGACCTTCGAGAACGGGAAGCTGTTGCTGGATCTGAGCGCGGCGCGTAAGAAGATGCGTCCGAAAGACGGTGCGGCTTCGGTTGAGATTGAGCTGGCGAACGTGGAGAAGGCGAATCTGGTGCCTGAGATTTAGGCTTCCGGCATGAGGCTTTGGGACTTCGGCTTAGAGCCGGATCCCGCATCCGGTTTTGGAATTTCATATGGCGAGTGAGCTCTACAACATCATCGAAGGCGTGAGCCGGGAAAAAGGAATCGACCCGCAGATTGTGGTCAGCGCGGTCGAGGACGCGATTGTCGTGGCTACGCGGAAGTATTACAAGACGCAGGAAAATCTCCGCGCCGTACTCGATAAGGACTCCGGCAAGATCAATGCCTATGCGGTGAAGTCCATCGTGGAAACTCCGGAACAGGTGGAAGACCCGAACCTGCAGGTCACAGTCGAGCAGGCGCGCAAGCTCGACCCCAGCGCGGAAGCTGGCGGCGAATTGCTGATCCCAAAGGTGACCGAAGGGATCCTGGGCCGGATCGCCGCCCAACTTGCCAAGCAGGTGATTTTCCAGAAGGTGCGCGAGGCTGAGCGCGACACGGTTTACAACGAGTACATCGGCCACGTCAATGAAATCGTCAACGCCACCGTGAAGCGCATCGAAGGCCCGGACGTCATCGTCGACATCGGCAAAGCTGAAGCCCGTATGGGCCGAAAAGAACAGTCGCGGCTGGAATCGTTCGCCGTGGGTGAACGGATTCGCGTGGTCATCGTCCGCGTTGAAAAAGCGGCCAAGGGTCCGGGCGTAGTAGTTTCACGAGCCGCGCCGGAGCTTGTCCAGCACCTGTTTCAGACCGAGGTGCCTGAGATCTATGACGGCACCGTGGTAATCCGTGCAATTGCCCGCGAAGCCGGTGAGCGTACGAAGATCGCCGTCATGTCGAAAGACAAGGACGTAGACGCAGTTGGCGCGTGCGTCGGAATGAAAGGCATGCGAGTGCAATCGATCATCCGCGAGTTGCGCGGCGAGAAGATCGACATCATCGAGTACCACGAAGATGCGGTGACCTTCGCTGAAAAGGCGTTGCAGCCGGCCAAGGTGAGCCGTGTCACGATTGTGGACTCGTCCGATAAGCATCTGGAAGTCGTGGTGGACGACACACAACTCTCTCTGGCCATCGGCAAGAAGGGTCAGAACGTGCGCCTGGCCGCCAAGTTGCTGGGTTGGAAGATCGACATCAAGAGCGAGGAAGAGAAGCGCCAGGAAGTCGAGCAGCAGATGTCGGCGCTGGTCACGCAGACGGTAACGCCGCTCGAAAACGTTACCGGACTGGGCGAAGCTCTGGTTGAAAAATTGAAGGCAGCCGGCGTCAACACCGTCGAATCGCTGGCGGACATGACGCCCGAGCAACTGGAAGCGATTGAGGGCATTGGCCCGAAAACGGTGGAAAAAATCAGTATTGCGGTCAATAATTATTTCGCCAGTCTCGATGGCGGCGAAGCCGTTGCTGCCGCCGAATCGGAGACGATCGAAGGATCTGCCGCCGCTGAAGGTGAAATTTCGGAGGAAGCTGCCCCCGAAGCCGCTTCCGATCAAGTAGTACCGGTGGAGAACGCGCACGAAGCGGAAAGGCTAGCCGCCGAAATCGAGCCCGTAGAAACGGCTGCATCCGAAGAAGCCGAGCACGTGCCGGCCAAAGAAGAATCGGAACAGCCCCCGGCAGAAGAAGCTCCGGAAGACAAGTAGAGAGCTGATTTGGGGAATATGGCGAGTCTGGCACATTGGCCAGACTGAAAGCGCGAGCTTCGCCAGCCGCGCAGTGTGATCGACAGGGATTCCGTGAGGTTGATATGCGAGCGTAAAGATTCCAGCGGAGTGAGTCGCGCGTCGTTAGTCGTGCGGGACCGGAAAAGGAAGACGAGAGCGGATGAAGATTCGAATCAATGATCTGGCCCGTGAGCTGGAAGTCAAGAGCAGGGAGATTCTTGACGTGCTGACCACGGTGGGTGTCACGGAGAAGAAAACCCACTCCAGTTCTCTGGAAGAGCACGAAGCCGAACTCGTCCGCAAGCACCTGCGTTCCCGTTCCGAATCCGGCTCATCTTCGTCAAAATCTTCCCGCGCGTCTTCCGTTCATGTCGAAGACGAAATCAAGACCAAGATCGATCTCTCCCACATCTCTCGTCCCGGCGACGTGTTGCGCGCGATCCAGCAAAAGGGAGCCGTCGAGCATCCTCCGGCCCGGCCCCTGGCAAAGCCGCCCGCGGCAACGCCGGTGAAAACAGCGCCGTCGATCGAGGCGCAAGAACAAACTTCCGCGGCCTCTGCGAAACCCGTTCCACCTCCCACCAAGCCTGCTGCCGAGCCGCCCGCGCCAAAATTGGTGACACCCGCTTCGGTCGCCGCGTTGCGCCCGCCCGCAGTCGTGGTAATTCCGCCGAAGGCTCCGGTCATTCCTCCCGCTGCCGCCGCGCCCCCGGCTTCCGTTCAACCGCCAGCCCCAGCTGCGAGTTCCGCACCACCGGCGGTTGCGATTCCTCCGCGAGTCACAACTCCCGCGCCACCGGTCGCCAGCATTCCTCCTGGTACAGAGGCTCCGGCGCAAGGGATACATCTTCAGAGCGCGCAGGGTCAGCCTACCGCTCCTTCGAGGCCGCCTGTTCCGGCCACGCCGCTGCCGCGCATGATCATGCCGCAGACCGGGCCACGGCCCGTTTACAAGGCTCCAGTACCACCTCCGGGAGCGCCTCCGCGGCCAGTCCCGGGCCGACCCGTGCCGGGACAACCAATTTTTCAGCGCACGGCTCGTCCACAAGTACCCGGACAAGCGCGTCCACCGCTGCGGCCTGGCGAGCGCCGTCCCATGCATCCGACTCGCGTCGCGCCCGCTGGAGCGCGTCCGCTGGGCGTCGGCCCGGGAGCCGGAGCCATGCCTCCGCCGGGTCCAAGTCGCCCGGGCAGCCGGCCAGGAGCTCCGTCGCGTCGCCCAGGTCAAAGATATGTGCCGCGTGGTGTGAAGGAAGGCCCGATGAAGGGCTACACTCCTCCGCCGCGCATGGCGATCAGCAACGAGCCGATGCCGATCACCAAGAACATCACCATCACCGAGGGAATCTCGGTGAAGGATCTGGCTGAGAAGCTCGGCATCCGCGCCAAGGATCTGATCGCCCGTCTCGTCGTCCGTGGAGTCTTCGCCACCATCAACCAGACTCTCGACGCCGAACTCGCCAGCGAGATGGCGCGCTTCTTCGGAGCCGAGACCGAAGTCATCACCTTCGAAGAGCAGGCCGCCAAGGAAACAGCCGAGGCGACCGAAAGCAGCGAGGAGGGCGCCGAAGCCATTTCGCGTCCGCCGGTGGTCACCATCATGGGCCACGTCGATCACGGCAAAACGACGCTGCTCGACTCGATTCGTTCCACCGACGTCGCCGGCGGCGAAGCTGGAGGCATTACCCAGCACATCGGCGCTTACAAGGTTCGGATTGGCGATGCTTCGTCTCCGGCGTTTGGACGTGAGATCGTGTTCCTCGACACACCCGGCCACGAAGCGTTTACCCGTATGCGTTCCCGCGGCGCGAAAGCAACCGATATTGTTGTCCTCGTAACCGCTGCCGACGATGGAGTGATGCCGCAGACGGTCGAGGCCATTGACCACGCGCACGCCGCCGAAGTTCCGATCATCGTCGCCGTCAATAAGATCGATAAGCCGGATGCGATGCCCGACCGCGTAAAAAAGCAGTTGGCCGATCGCGGGCTCGTGCCTGAAGAATGGGGCGGCAAAACGGTCTTTGTCGACGTCTCCGCCAAGAAAAAGACGAACCTGAACCTGCTGCTCGAAATGATCTGCCTGACTGCCGACCTGCAGGAGTTGAAAGCCACTCCCGGACGCGCCGCCAGCGGCGTTGTGCTCGAAGCCAAGCTTGATCGCGGACGCGGTCCGGTCTCCACCATCCTTGTGCAGAATGGCACGCTCCACACCGGCGACAACTTCGTGGTCGGCAACGTCTACGGCAAAATACGCGCCATGTTCGATGACCGCGGACAAGGCTTGCAGGAAGCGCCTCCGTCCACGCCAGTCGAGATCCTGGGCCTCGAAGGCTTGCCCCAGGCCGGAGACCAGTTCGTGGTCGTCACCGACCGCGAGAAGGCCCGCGACATCTCCGAATACCGCGAGCAGAAAGCCCGCGAAGCCGCTCTGGCCAAGAGTTCCAGAGTTTCGCTGGAAGGCCTTGCCGAACAGCTCAAGACCGCCGGCATCAAGGAACTGAACATCATCCTGAAGGCCGACGTGCAGGGCTCGGTTGAAGTGCTGGGCGATCTGCTCGGTCGTCTGTCGAACGACAAGGTCCGACTGAAGTTGCTGCGCTCCGGCATCGGAGCGATCACCGAGACCGATGTGCTGCTGGCATCGGCATCGAACGCCATCATCATCGGCTTCAACGTCCGGCCCGAGCGCAAGGCGCAGGAACTGGCCGATCAGGAAAAAGTCGACATCCGCCTGCATTCGATCATTTACGAGTTGCAGGACGAGATCAAGCGCGCCATGACCGGCCTGCTCGAGCCGACCATCAAAGAGACTTACCAGGGCCGAGCCGAAGTGCAGGAAACCTTCCGCATTCCGAAGGTTGGAATGATTGCCGGCTGCCGCGTCACCGACGGCGTCATCAAGCGCGATTCGGAAGTGCGCCTGCTCCGCGACAACGTAGTTGTCTTCAAGGGAAAAGTCGGCTCGCTGCGCCGCTTCAAAGACGACGCTTCCCAGGTCACCAGCGGCATGGAGTGCGGCATCTCGATCTCCAACTATGGCGACATCAAGGTAGGAGACGTGATCGAAGCCTTCCTGACCGAAAGAATCGCCGCCGAGGGCATCGCCTAGCCGGTAAGGATCACGTCGAACCGGGATCGAGGGTGGCACCCACCCCCTATCCCGGCAGTCAGGTACCCCCCCCCCACCCCGGTCCTTAAGAATCATAGACTTAGCGAACAATTTCCGCCAGGTCTATGAGTAATAAGGACTTATATGTAAAGTATTCAAAAATAATGCTTTAGCATAAATTCACGCGACTCTCCGACTTTCTGCCATCGCGCATGGGCCCCGACGGGTATACGCCCCACACACCGGTTGGATCGGGTGGGGCAGACCCCCACCCCCGGATTATCAAAGAGCGAGCCCTAGCAGCATGCTGAGTGCTTTCCATCCCAACATCGTTGATCCGGGCGGCTAAGTCAAAGCCTTTTTGTCTTTCTGCTTATGCAACCCAGGAGAGCATCGAGTACAGGCTTTTCGGCCGCGGTTCGCGCAGCAGCGGAGCTCGGAGGGTATGAACATCTTACGGAATCTGGCCCGTTTGACGTTCTTAAATTGCGTAAATTCCGCGCTGCAAAAAATGAAAGTTCCGAATTTTCAGGGCTGGTTGATGGACTAGGGGTCCTTCGACTTCGCGGGGCGCGCTTCGCTTACCCTGCTGCGCTCAGGATGACCTCGTCTAAAAAAGTCACACCCTCGCAGGATGACATCGGCTGCTTAATTGTGAGGCTGGCTCCGCCCGGATGGGAGGACTTGCGCGGAGCACTTGATCAGAGTTTTCCTAGTCCCGAGGTGCAGCCAGGCTCCCGATTATCGAGTCAACGGATACTCCTCGGGCCTTGGCGTCATCACGGAAGAAAAGGCGCGACTCCGGGGAGCCGCGCCTTCTGGTTTTTATTGTCGTTGCCCAGTTACTTCCTGCTACGCAGCTTGCCGGTTCGAGAGCGAAGCAGCGGGTGAACCACGAACATCGACCGGTGAGCTGCCGAACCATGGGTCGGTCCCACCGTCGTGGTGCCCTGCAATTCGAACGAACCCGCCGAGACTTGCTGGGTATCGCTCTCTATAGCGAGGACGGTCGAGTCGTCGACAACGTAGTACTCCAGGGATAATCCGCCGAGCGGCGTGCCCAGGCTGGGAACAACGATCGAGCCCCGTCCTGTTGCCGGCGAATCCGGAGTGTAGGTGCCCGTCAGTTGTAAATTCCCAACGAGCGAGCCCTGGTCATTTTCATCCAGGATGCCAGTCATGTTGTTGGTTGTATTAGTACTGGCATTGAATTGCGCAATGTCATCAATCTCAAATCCTCCCGCGATATCTACCCCTGTGAGATTCAGCCCGTAGCCGGCTGAGGAACCGGCCGTGAACGCCGTTGCAGATTGCGCGTAGGCCACTCCCTGCATCACGTTCGCGCCGTCGGATTCCTGCAGCAACAGTCCGCCGCTGGAGGGATAGATGACCCACTGAATGGCGGGAGAGAAGCCGGTGAGATTCACAACCACTCGGCCGCCAGTCGAAGGAGCCAAGACAGGCGTGCCGCTGAACGGCAACTGCGCCGGAGAGAGCGAACCAGCATTGTTGACATCCTCCAAGCCACCGCTGAAGGTGCCCAGCCCGTCGACCGAGTTCATAAGGCCTCCGACGGCGATGGGAGCGCTGAGGCCGCCCGCCATGGTGAATACCATCGTACCGGTGGGAATGGAAGCGCCGGTTTGGCTAAACGCATCGCCCACGAGAATCTCGGTGTAGTCGGTTTCAATGAACTTCAAATGTGAGGAGTCGATCGGATAGAAGTCAAAGGTGAGAGGAAAGCTCGCAGTGGTCATGGCGAGCGATCCCGGAGCCGTGCCACTACCCAGCGTCGCGGGGCCACCGGTCAGAGCCTCGCCGGAGTAGATGCTGCCGCCCGCATTAAAGTCCTCAACCCCGGTGCCTGATGTGATGTTGCCGTTGGCGTCGAGGGTGAATGCTCCACTGGCAACGAATGGACTACCGCCGTTATCGATGCCCGAGAAACTAAACGCATACGGACCTGCGAGCTGGCTCAGACTGGTCACTGCGGTCTGCAAATCGAGGGTGCCGCTTCCGGAGCCGTTGCCGTCAAATTCGCTAATGAGGCCGTGATTACTCGCCGCAGTCAAGCCACTCGGAGATGAGGTCAGCACAAAATCCAGGGTGAAAGTCCCTACGGAACTGGTGAGCTTGACCTGGCCGCGGCCATCCGTGTTGACGTAATAGGAGCCACCTGTAATCGGCTGAGCAATCGGCGAGGCAGGCGTGACTCCTGAGTCGACTACATCCATCGTGCCTGAGGTGGTGCTGATGCCGCCGCTCCCGTTGGCGACGAAAGCACCTGCCAAGGCCAAGAAGTTGCCATTGGCATCCAAGCCTTCGGACGAAAAAACGTAGGTGCCGCTCAGATTGCTGTCGGTGAATCCATTGCTGTTGGCTTTGGCTGGGCTGGAAGAGCCGCAACCGACCGTCAGAAAGATGCCAGCCAGTGCCGCCACTAAGGTCGTTGCCGCACGCACACTCCGGCCTCGAAGGGCAAGAACGCAATTCATAAGACACTCCTGTCGATACGTTTTGCTGTTATTTTAACCGTTAAGATGCGCTAAACCCGGCTCCTGGGATTAAGTTTCTGTAAAGAAAAGTAAATCGGATAGTCAGGCGGCAGGCGCTATGCCTTGTTCGCGACTTCGGCGGGCTTACGCGGAACCCCTGACGAAGTAACCCGGTTCCGGCGTTGCCGCACCCACGCGCCAACCCTATATAGCAGCAAGATGGAGAGCACCACCCCGTACTCCAGGGGCTTGCGCTTGTCCGCCTTCACCAGCCAGAAATAATGGATCACGCCCAGGAATGCGGTCAGATAGATCAGGCGGTGCAGGCGCTGCCAGTTCTTGCCGCCCAGGCGCCGGATCGATCCGGCGGTTGAAGTCAGCGCCAGCGGAATCATGAGCACAAAAGCCGAGAATCCCACGGTAATGAAAGGGCGCTTGACGATGTCTTTGAACATCTCGTGGAAGTCAAAGAACTTGTCGAGCCAGATGTAGGTCAGAAAATGCAGCGTCCCGTAAAAAAAGGCGAATAATCCGGCCATGCGCCGCACCCCAATCAGCCAGTACTGGCGGGTCAACTGGCGCAGCGGAGTAATCGAGAGCGTCGCAAGAATGAGGATCAGAGTCCAGTCGCCGGTGGAATGCGTGATGACCTCGACCGGATTAGCCCCCAGCCCGTCATGCAAAGCCTTCCACCCAAGGCGGCCGAGCGGGATGAGAGCGGCGGCGAAGAGGGCGAGTTTGGTAAGGCGCAGACGGGGCATAGGGAAAGGCAGAAGTTAGAACTCAGATTGAAGAAGTAAACATCAAAAGCCGTTGGCCCGCGATTTTACTTCTGCAATCTGACTTCTGACTTTTGACTTGTCACTTCTGACTTCTGACTTCTCACTTCTGACTTGGGTTAGAAATTCTTCTTCAGGTCCATTCCGGAGTACAGGCTTGCCACCTGATCGTATCCGTTGAACATGAGCGTGGGGCGTTTGAAAAATTCGCCTAGACGGCGTTCCTTGGCCTGGCTCCAGCGCGGATGATCGACGTTGGGATTCACGTTCGCGTAGAAGCCATATTCGTTGGGGGCCGAGATCTGCCACGTATTCAATGGCTGGTCGCTGGTAAAGCGTATGCGCACGATCGACTTCGCGCTCTTGAACCCGTACTTCCACGGCAGCACAATCCGCAAGGGCGCGCCATCCTGATTGGGGAGCGCTTCGCCATACATGCCGAAGCAGAGCAGCGCCAGGGGATGCATCGCTTCGTCCATGCGCAAGCCCTCGACATAGGGCCATTTCAGCACTTCGACCCGCTGCCCTGGCATCTGCCTGGGATCGTACAAGGTAGTGAACTCCACGAATTTCGCTTTGGGCAGAGGCTCGGCGCGCTTGACCAGTTCGCTGAAGGAGAAACCGATCCACGGGACCACGATCGACCATCCCTCCACGCAACGATGGCGATAGATGCGCTCTTCGGGAGGAGCCATCCTGATGATCGTATCCACATCGAACACCTGCTTTTTCTTGACGTCGCCATCGATCGTCACCGTCCAGGGACGAGTCTTGAAATTCTTCGCCAGGCCGGCGGGCTCATACTTGTCGGTGGAGAATTCGTAGAAGTTGTTGTAGTTGGTGACGTCTTTGTAGGGAGTCTGTTTTTCGGTGGTGCTGAACGGGCTTTTTTGCAGCCCATCGATTTTTTCGTTGGCATCGGCGGTCAGGGAAGGCTCGGCCAATTCGCGGAAGGCGACGCCAGAGATCGCGACCGCTCCGGTTAGGGCTGCAGCCGTGAGAAACCGGCGGCGATTCAGATAAGTTTCCCTAGGCGTAATTTCAGACGACAAAATCCCGCCCGATTTCCTGATCAGCATTGCTTGACCCCTGTGAAGTACGCGCGGCGCGCGGACATGGATGGCGTCTGGCGACCGACCGCTTCTTTACTAGAGTATAGGACGCGCGCGCCCTGAGAAAAGTTTCAGCGGTGGGGAGGCGGATTCAGTTCGAGGCAGAAGCGGACTTGGATTGCGGGCGGGCGCGCAATACTTCGCGAACTTTCGTGGTCAGTTTCTGGAGCGTGAACGGTTTTTGCAGAAAGCTTGTGCCCGGATTGTCCGTCCCCTGCGTGATCACCGTATCTTCGGTATAACCGGAGAGATAGAGCACCCGGGTTCCGGGACGCATCGCGACTATTTTCTTCGCCAGTTCGCGACCCCCCATCCCGGGCATGACAACGTCCGTCACCAGCAGATCGATGGGCGTTTTGGATTCCTCGGCAAGGCGAAGTCCGCACTCCCCATTTTCGGCTTCGAGAACGCGGTAGCCGCGAGAGACCAGCGTTACTCGAACCAGTTCCCGCACCGATTCTTCATCTTCCACGAGCAGAACTGTTTCGCAACCGCCTTTTTCCAACTCCTGCGCGGGGGCCGGCCCAAGTTCTTCAATCCTGTCTTCGACCCGCGGCAGGTAAACGTAGAAGGTCGTTCCGATTCCAATCTGGCTCTCGGCGAACACGTATCCGTTGCTTTGTTTGACGATGCCGTACACGGTCGAAAGGCCAAGCCCGGTGCCTTTGCCTTTCTCCTTGGTCGTGAAAAATGGCTCAAAGATTCGCGATTGCGTCTCTTTGTCCATGCCATGACCGGTATCGGAAACTGCAATCACGCAATAGCGCCCCGGCTGGATGAAGCGGTGCTCGGCCACGTTGGGCCGTACCGTGACATTCGCGCTTTGGATGGTGATCTTGCCTCCGCCGGGCATCGAATCTCTGGCATTCACAACCAGATTCATGAGGACCTGCTCGAGTTGGCCTGCATCGGCGCGCGTTCGTCCCGCCTCGCTGGCCAGCCGCGTGACCAGTTCAATGTCTTCGCCGATCAGCGGGCGGAGCAACCGCTCCATGTCCCCGATCACGGTATTCACGTCGACCAGCTTCAGTTCGAGCACCTGCTTCCGGCTGAACGCCAGCAACTGCCGCGTCAGCGTGGCTGCCCGGTCGGCCGCCTGCTGGATGGATTGCACTTTCTGATGCATGTCGCTTGCAGGTTCGAGTTCCTCGAGCAGGACTTCGGTGTATCCATTGATCACCATCAAAAGGTTATTGAAATCGTGAGCCACGCCACCCGCCAGCCGCCCCACGGCTTCCATCTTCTGCGCCTGCCGGAATTGTTCCTCCAGCTGCCGGCGCTCGGTAATGTCTTCGGCGATCAACTCCAGCACCTGTTCGGGCCCGTCCGGACTGCTGGCGGCGCGCCCGTTCAGCCGGACCGTGATGATGTGGCCGTTTTTATTCTTCCACTGCACTTCCACGCCGTTCAGACTGCCCGTGCGCTGGTAGGCCTCCGTCAAGCGGTCGATTTCGACCGGGTTGACGTAAACGTCGCGGCGCGCGTCGAGCGCCAGGACCTCTTCGGGCGATCCGTAGCCCAGCATGCTGACCAGCGCAGGATTGACATCCAGAAATCTTCCGCCGCTGGTGCATCGATAAATTCCAAACACTGCGCTCAAAATCAGGGAGCGGTAACGCGCTTCGGAGCGCCGTAGCGCCTCTTCGTAGCGCTTGTGTTCGATGGCGGTTGCCAGTTGCTGGGAGACGAACTCGAGGATTTCGCGGTCTCGCTCTCCGAAGCGGACATTCTCGTTGTAGCTCTGCACCACCAGCGCGCCAATTGTGTTGGCGCCGCTCTTCAGCGGCACGCCCAACCAGTCGAGCGAGGGCGCGCCAATGAGTTCCACTTCGCCCCGCTTTACCAGCTCTTCAAAACCGGCGGGGTTTGCCAGCAACGGCTCGCCGGACCGCATCACGTATTCCGTAAGACCGCGGCCCAGCCGCTTGGGTTCGGGAGCCGGGTCTGCTTCATCCACAAAGTAAGGGAAGCTCAACAGCTGGGTTTGCGGATCGTAGATCGCGATGTAGAAGTTTCGCGTGTACATCAACTGACCCACAATGTTGTGGATCGCCGCGTAAAACTGCTGCAGGTCCTCCGCCGACTGGCTGCGGGCGGCGATGGCATACATGGCCGCACTCAATTCTTCAGCCCGCTTCTGCTCGGTGATGTCCCGGTAGGATGCGTAGGCTCCGATTTCCTTCCCGTTCATGGTTACGGGCGAGGTGGAGAGCAGCACTTCCACTAACGAGCCGTCTTTCCTCTGCCGGCGCGTTTCCAGCGTGAGATTGTTACCGCTCCTGACGCATTGGCTGATCCACGCGGTCTCCGCGTAGCGATCCGGCGGTACGATCAGCGCGTCAAGCGTTTTTCCGGTAGACTCGGCGGCCGTGAAGCCAAAAAGTCGCGTGAACTCCCCGTTGATGCGCAGAATGCGGCGGCCTTCATCGACAATGCTGATCGCTTCCGGAGCATGCTCGATGATCTGCTCGAAGCTGGCTCTCTCAATCTGCTGCGGCAGTTCGGGAACGATCCGGGCGCGGACCAGATTCGCATCGGGAGTGGCGGCTGAACTGTGCGGAAGCGTGGGTAGACTTGCGGATTGGAGCGATTCCCGCAACGCGTTCACGCGAAGTATTTCCGTCGAATCTGTCGCTGGGGCGACTTTCTCCCCCATACAGTACGGCCCTTTCCTGACGCGCCTGCGGTACTTTCCATCGTAGGGGAGCTACCTTGCCAGTCGTTAATTACGGCAGTGATAGAGCCTTCGTATGCAGTCCGGAAGACACGGCACCAAGGTGCATGTTCAGAAGGTTTCCGACTCTAGAGAGATAGAGCTTGCGGGAGCCATGCAGACGTAGTCTGGTTTCTTTTTTACGAAACTGTGCCGCACTGGACGCGATTCTCGCGTAAAGGGTAAATGCGCGTGACAGAAGGACCTGCGGCGTCTAACATTAGAGAAACTGTGGGACCGGCTTCCCAGGGTCTGACCCTCGGTCGCGTTAATATTTCATTAATGACTCTCCACTCCAATGCCGCCGAAGCCTGGTATCCCGATTCGCAGTCGGCGGTTCGTCAGGAAATCCCGCTGGACCTTCTTCCTCCCCCCAGCCTGACGCAGCCCCTCTGGCGTTCGCTCGTTGGCAATCTGCGCGATACCCTCGCTCCCGAGAAGATGCCGCCGCTTCAACTTACATCGCGGCCCGTCAATGTTGGACTGCTCCTTGGCGACCGTATCAGGCTCCCCTGGTTTCGAACCGTGTTTACCAACATCGGCGATGTTCTCTCGCCGGAAACCTTGCCGCCGCTCGAGCTCGAATCCCAGCCCGTTGATGTCGGCGAACTGATCACCGACCAGCTCAGCCACTTCTGGTGGGGTTCCCTTTTACGCAATCTGGCGGACAAGGTCGCTCCCGAAAGTCAGCCGGCTCTCCAACTCACCGCCAAGCCGATCCCCGACATCATTCCCAAGTCCTGGATCCTGCTACCCCTTTGGTCTGAAGTGGTGGACACGCCCAAGGTTTTTTATCCCGACAAACCGAAGACCGCCAGCACCCCGCGAGCCTTCAATCTCGACCCGATCCCACAGGCCCCCAAGGCCCAGATGCCCGCGATTGCCGAGCTAACGGCCGGAGACTTGCTGCGCGACATCCGCCGTTCGCGCATCCGCCAGCGCATCTGGATCGGACTGGCAACCGCGCAAATTGCCTATTTGATCGCCGCCGCGGTCTGGTTGAATTAATCCTGGTTGAATTAATCCTGGTTGCATTAATTAAGGATCAGCGGAGACGGTAGAAGAATCTGCTTCCACGCAGCTTCAAACTTCGCAGGATCGGAGCACGCTAAGTCGGCTACTGCCGCAACCCCACCCAGCTCTCGGAAATCACCATGGAGTTTCCGGGATTGCGCGAATCGTATTTGACCGACGTGGGTACACCCAGCCGGCACGAATGCAGGTTGATCCATTGGCGCAGGTAGGTAACATCCTGCGAGGCTTCATAGGAAACGCCGGCAACGTCGTACTGGTAAATCAGCATGGTCGCGGCGCGCTGGCCTTCGGGCGAAACCTCTTGCACATCGATCACCGTGCCATCCGTGATACGCCCGATCGAACTGAGCCAGACCCGACGCTCGCGTTCCAGTTCCTCAGCCGTTTTTGGTTTGCGGCGGAGCAAGGCATAGCCTGCGAATGACAGGCCAATCCCACCTAGAATAAGTGTGTACAGGCGAAGCGAAATCATTGCGACAAAACCTGGGTTGTTGGGATCAACTTCAAGAATAAATCCGAATCTCGTTCCGCGCCAACGGCACGAAGGTGCTCAACCAATGTTCCGCTCCCGGCACAGTGCGAGGAACCTAGGAGCCTGTGGTGAAAGTATGTCGGACTTCGATTAGCCCGCAGAGTTCTGAATCCCAAAGCGAGGCATCTGTGTTCCAGCGGCGAAACCTGCAGATCCCTCGCTTTGCTCGGGATGACAATTGACAAAAAGCTTCGTTTTCCGCTGCATACCCGATTTTCACCACACGCTGTTAGTCAACATCCACCCGCTCCCGATACTCCGCCACCTGCACATTCCATCCCAACTCCTGCTTCAGCAGATCCCGCAGTTGCGACGATGCCGCCGGCTCGCCGTGCACAAGATACGTCACGCGCGGCTTATTCTTGAAAGTCCGCAGCCATTCCAGCATCTCGGGCGGATCGACGTGATCGCTGAACTGTTCGATGGCAGCCACCTGCGCGCGAATCGGAATGAACTGGCCGAAGATCTTCACTTCGGCCGCTTGGCCCCTGGCCGAATGATCCTTGATGATCGCGCCGCGCGTGCCCGGAGCCTGGAACCCGATGAAGATCACCAGATTCCTGGGATCCGGCAAACGCTGCGCCAGATGATGCAGGATGCGCCCGCCCGTAACCATTCCGCTCGACGAGACGATGATCGAGGGATAGCTGTTTTCATTGATCTTCTTCGATTCCTCTGCGGTCTGCGCAAAAGTAAAACCGGGCCACTCGACCGGCGAACCGTATTTCCGTATCAACTGGGCCGCTTGCGGCGTGTACTCCTCCGAGTGCTTCATGAAAATCTCGACCGCCTTGATCGCCATCGGGCTGTCGCAGAAAACCGGCACGCGCGGAACGTCACCGGATTCCATCATCTCTTTCAGGATGAAGAGGAACTTCTGCGTCCGTTCCACCGCAAACGCCGGAACAATGACGCTGCCGCCGCGCTCCGTCGTCTTACGAATCAGGCTGGCAAGCTGCGGTCGAGGGTCGGTATCGGGATGATGCCGGTTGCCGTAGGTTGACTCCATGACCAGCACGTCCGCGGTCTCACCCTCTTGCGGTCCGGAGTGCACGACTTTGCCCGGAGCTATTTCATCATCACGCACGCGCCCCAGGTCGCCTGTGAACAGCAGCCGGCGCACGTGCCCGTCCGTCTTCAGCACCACTTCCGCCATGCACGAGCCCAGAATATGCGCGGCGCGCACATAGCGAAATGAAAGCTCCGGACTCAGTTGCATAGTCTGCTCGACCGCAACCGGCTTGAAATATTGCAGGCAATCCTGCGCTTCTTCGAGCGTGTAGAGCGGCAACGCGGGACTATGCTTCGACGTGCCTTTCTTGTTGTGAAAAGCGGCGTCCTCTTCTTGCAGGTGTCCTGAATCCGGCAACACGACTGAGCACAAATCGATGGTTGGCTGTGTGGCATAAATCGGCCCGCGAAACCCTTCTTTCACCAGCCGGGGAATCCATCCACAGTGATCGAGGTGAGCGTGCGTAAGAATGACCGCGTCAATCTCGCGCGCCGGCATCGGGATATCCTGCCAGTTGCGCTCGCGCCATTCTTTTTGGCCCTGAAAAAGCCCGCAGTCGATCAGGACATGGAATCCTTGTTTGCCGCTCGAATCATTCGTGGTGTTGATCAGGTGCTTGGAGCCGGTCACCGTCCCGGCCGCGCCGAGAAACTGGATGTAGGGCAAAGACCCTCCGGTATTGCAGATTGTCCAAGTCAGATTGTAGAGAAGGCAGAAGTAAGAAGTAAGATTGCAGAAGTAACCCGGCCGTGCTGCCGTCTCTCCCCCGATCTGTCAGTGAGGCGGTTTTATTTCTTCAATTTGACTTTTTACTTCTGACTTGTCCTCCTGCGGAATCTTGAACACATTATTCGTAAGATCGCTCTCCGGCACGCTGCCGTCATTCACCACAACTTCCAAAGGGGTGCACGGCATCTCCACGCGTGTGGTCGCCGTGCTTTTCGCCCTGACTTCCAGGCGTCTTGAGACCTCGCTGTCTTCGCAACGGACGGTGAAAGGAACTTCCGCGCCCGCATTGCCCAAATTCTCCAGCGTGACCGTCATCAACTGCGCCGCTTGTTCGTCCTTCCACGGATGCACCGACTGAACCCGCAGATCCGGCAATCCGCGATCGTGATACACCCAGTCGTCAAAGAACCAGCCTAAATCGCGCCTCGACGCCGCCTCAATCAATCCCTCGACATTCTTCGGATCCTTATCGTCATCCGCTCGATACTTCCCAATCGCCGCCTTCAGCGCATCGTCGCCGACCAAGTCCCGCAACATCCACCACACATAAGCCGCCTTACTGCGATAGTAAATTTCATCAAAAGTCGTAACGAGCGGTTGGCCAGTGTTCTTGCCCGCG
>JBEKOW010000052.1:0-31462 GCA_049521375.1 Terriglobales bacterium | reverse complement strand
GCGTGGGCTTCTGGAACCAGTCGCTCGACGAGGGCTTCGCGTTCAACACGCTGCTGGCCGGTGGATCTTTGCAGGTCGTCGACATCACGAACCCGACTGTGAATTTCGAAACTGCGGAAGCGATTCTTGCCGCCGCCCAGGCCACCCCTCAAGGGCAGGCGAGGATTGCGCTGGTTGCGGCGATGGGAGATCTGCCCGGCTGGATCGATCCCACTACTCCCGAGCCTGCCTCCACCGACTACGCAACTCAGGAGGCCAATCAGTTTCTATGGTTGCAAAGCGAGACTCTAGGCACCTCATTTGCCGCCCGCGCCGAGGTCGAGTTTCGAGCGGGCGGGAACCCATCGTTTAACACGGGCGTGAGGTACGACTATAAGTTGAAGCGCTCGCGTAATTATGCGGAGGTGCAAGCCCTGTACGCGGCCGCAGGCCTGAGCCTGGAGGCCGACCTGGCGGCGCTCAACAGCGCCTCGCGAATTTCAGCCGATCCCGCCGCTCTGACTTATTTGACTAATAACGTCATCCTCAACGGCCAGGTATCTGTCCCGGTTCTCACACTGCACACAACCGGCGACGGAGTTGTGGATGTCGAACAAGAACGAGCCTACCGCAGAGTCGTCGACGAAGCGGGTAACACTGCCCTGCTGCGCGAAAAGTTCATTCATCGCGCCGGCCACTGCGAATTCAGCCCTGCGGAAATGATCGTCGCCGAACAAACGCTCGAGCGGCGCGTGCTAACCGGAGTGTGGAGCGGCCTCGGAGTTTCACAACTGAATAGTGAGGCCACTGCCCTGGGCGCCGAGTTCAACGTTATCGACGTGAACGGCGCAGCGTATCCCGCGGCTCCGGCATTCATGGACTATGAACCCCTGCAATTCCTCAGGCTTTTCGACGCATTTACTCAATAGGGACAAATGGCGTCGTGGCTTGCTGCTTTGTCGCGAGTCTGCTTACGAAACCAGTTAGCCCTCAAAACTACTCCGCAGAGTTCACTGCGCGATACGGCGATTTTCGCAAATAACACGCTTGTTATTTGTCGATTCCTCTCATTGACATGGCATGCTGCTCCACCTGGCATTTCAGCCCAATGACCAGCTTTAAGGGAGGGCGGAATGGTGCGAGAACGGGTGCGGAAGGTCTTGTTGAGGGTAGTGGGAACGCTCTTTGTGGCTACCGTTTATCCCATCGGCCTGTACTTATGGCGGCCCTGAAACTGCTGCCCCGGCGACACGATGATGCTGAGCTTGTATCTGGTGCGCGGCATCTTCCTGTGGCTGGCGGTGCCTGACCCAGCAGCCCATCGCATCCTCATCGCCTATGCGGGATGGGCGAATATTGCGCACGCGGCGGTGATGGCGCTGATGGCGATGAATCCCAGGAGCGACCGCAGAGGCCTTCTGATCGCCTGGGCTATATTTGGTCCCATCGGTCTGGTGCTGATCGCTTTGACACCGGCCAAACCTTTAGCCGAGCAGGTGTCCACGACCCGTGTGTGAAGTCGGAACAGGATCGCCGCCTGTGAGACGTTGAACATCCGTAACAAAGAAACTCCGGCGGTCCAGGAGTGACGGATGCTATATTCGGATGCGGGCGACATCTTTCGATCCAGCCTGATAACTCGCCCGAATCATACGCTCTTAGTACGGTAGAGTACTTAGACGAATCCCGGACCCACCGACGGAGCTTCTTCTCTCCCCTCAGCTCCGGTCACGCGGCTGTCAACGTAAGCCCAACCTTCTCGCTTGGCAGTGCCGAGGCGCTCATCCCGAAGCAATTACGGATAAGCGTCGACAGCGTGCGCCATCTGCGGGGCAGCTTGCAGTTATCAAACAATCGCGTGATTCAGTTATGAGGGGAGTGTCTATGACCAGCAGATCGTCGAAACAGGTTTTGAGAAACATTCTGTACTGTTTTGTCTTCGCTTCGTTTGTCCTCCTTCTTGCGCCACTAACAGCCAATGCCCAGCCGGGGATATTCAACGTCACTGGTTCAATGATTACACCTAGAGCCGGCCCAATCGCGACGCTTTTGGCCAATGGCAAAGTTCTGGTTACTGGCGGAGTGGCCACGGACGGCAGTGCTCTGGCAAGCGCGGAGCTGTATGACCCAACGACGGGGACGTTCAGCGCTACAGGTACCATGATCACTGGCCGGTACGATTTTTTCGCGGCAACGCTCCTGGCTAATGGCAAGGTGCTGATTACCGGCGGAGTGGACAACTCTGGCAACGCAGTGGCGAGCGCAGAGCTTTACGACCCAACGGCGGGAACCTTCAGCGCCACAGGGGCAATGACGACGGGGCGGTATCAGTTCACGGCCACGCTGCTGTCGAATGGGCAAGTCCTGGTCGCGGCGGGATGCTACACCTCCGGCGGGAACCCCTGCCAGTTACTAGGGAGCGCGGAGATCTATGATCCAGCCGCGGGGACCTTCACGGCCACTGGCTCATTAATCGCCAGCCGGGCCGATCACACGGCGACTCTCCTGCCCAATGGCCAGGTTTTGATCGCCGGTGGCGCCGACTTCAACACATACCTTTCCCTGTCAAGCGCCGAGCTCTTTGACCCAACGTCCGGGACCTTCAGCGCGACTGGCCCGATGATCAGCGGGCGGGCGCTGCACTCCGCGGCCCTGCTTCCCAATGGCCAGGTGCTGGTTGCCACTGGATACAACTATTCCAGCCGCAGCATTCTGGCGAGCGCGGAGCTGTTTAGCCCGTCGAGCGGGGCCTTCAGCGCAACTGGCTCAATGACCACCGGGCGTGTGTATCAATCGGCGGCACTGCTGGCGGGTGGAGAATTCGTGATCGCGGGGGGCGGCAACAATGCCGGCCTCATCGGGAGCGCGGAATTGTACAACCCGGCGACGGCGAGCTTCAGCGCTACTGGCTCGTTGATCACGGCGCGCGACAGTAATCCGCTGACGCTTCTGCCCAGCGGGCAACTTCTGGCTATGGGCGGGAACGGGGAAACGGGGGCCCTGGCGAGCGCGGAACTGTATAGTCTGACTCCACCTCTCACTTTCTCGCCGACGAAACTGACCTTCAGCAAGCTGGCGCTCGGGGGCACGAGTTCTTCAAAGAAGATCACGATCACCAACAAGACTGGCCTGGCCGTGAATCTTGCCTCGTGGGTATCCACCGGGACAAACGCCGCGGATTTTACCGTGGCCGCTTCCACTTGCGGCGGAGTTCTCAATGTAGGCGCCTCCTGCAGCATCAACGTTGCATTTGCTCCGCAGCAGGCGGGAGCGAGATCGGCAAGCTTCAACATCACCGACAGTGCCAGCAACAGTCCGCAATCGGTGGCTCTGACGGGCACCGCGATTCTGCCCGTTTCCGTCAGTCCTACAAGTTTGAAGTTCGCAAATACAAAGGTGGGGACGACCAGTGCGGCCAAGATTGTTACGATCACCAACAGTCTGCCGGCAACCCTCAGCATCTCCAGCATTGCTCCCGCGGGGACGAACGCCGGGGATTTTGCAGTCCAAACAACCACTTGCGGAGCGACGTTAGCGGTCGGGTCAAAATGTTCCGTGGTTGTTGCTTTCACGCCGACGGCAACCGGTTCGCGTGTGGCAACTCTCAGTATTTCCGACGGAGCAGTCACCAGTCCTCAAACCGTCGCGTTGTCCGGGACCGGCAAGTGAACTCGCGCTCTCTATGAGTTTGCCGGAAAGCTACCTGAGCAGGGCGCCCGTTGACAGGGCGGCCTTATCCTTTTCGCGGAAGGTCGACGCCGTAGGCACGTTGACTGCCCTCGGCCACGGCAAAGAACGTCACGATGGTTCCGGGCAAGCCGACGATGAAGGCTAACGTTCGCCAGAGCACACCCCGATTGTTTTGTGCCCGCATGCCGGCGAAGCTGACGTTGGCCAATACCCACAATCCTGAAATGCCAGTGTCCTGAATTTGAGATTGTGTCGTCGTGCTCACCTGCGCCAAAGCCGCTGACGTGCAGGTCATGAACCCGAGCAGGAGAATCGCAAAATCACGGCGAAAATGGATTTGTCGCATACGCAACTCCGGGTCGCGCCAAATTTCAAGATACTCGCGATAGCGCGGGAAGTGACGACGCGAAATCTACCCCAAATTACGACGATTGTCGAGAAAAGCTTCACACCCGGAACTCATGGTTGGTGGGAACGAAGGGATTAACCGGGGTTTTGAGGGTACACGGCCTTTGGATTCTAACTCGTCCGCTTGAGGACGAGATTCAAACTCTCTCCGGCTTGCTTCAAAGTACCCGTGATCGTGGAAGTTTCCTTGACCAAGGTGCCGTCATAAACAGTCAGAGCCGAGCTGCTCTCGAAGTGCAAAGTTGAGTCTCTGTATGTGATGGCCGTGATCTGGATGCCGGAGGTTTCCTGATCAGGATAGTCGATCGTGCCACTCAGACTGCCGTCCTGCGCCGCGGAGATGTGCACAACAATACGCTTCTTGGGTTGGGCACCCGGATCCAGAGTGCCTTCCCAATCCCCGACAATTGGGCGGACGTCCGCCGCCATCGTGGGGGCTGGCACGATACTCAACCCGAGAATTAGCGCCAATCCCCAGCGAAGCCCGAACGATGAAGCTTTTTTCATGCTCGAATGCCCTTCTGCAATGCTGCATTTCCAAGAGTGCCGGACGATCTGCCTACGTAGCACGACGCGACGGCCGTCATGGCCGGCGAAATGACTATTCCGAGGGTTCGCGGACCGCAGGATCAAGGTACGGTGTTTTCTGGCTCAGAACGACGTTGATCTGGTGCGCGAGCTCCGTCAGCTTCGCGGGATCTTGTTCCCTTGCGGTGAGCGATACCAGTGCTTTCCACTGCTCAAATTTTTTCGACATACAGTCCTGATTTTTCTATGACATCAGAGTAGGCTCGCAGCTGAATATCCGTCTGTCTAATATTGACCACATTGACGGCGAATCAACGACGCAACTGGAGGCTGGTGTAGCAACTCCGCCATGCTCCCAAGTGATAACCTTGCGAGATGTCTCGCGATCCGGATGCCGGCCCCCACTCTCCAAGACCTGCCCGATCGTCCCCGGCGGTGGTGTTTGCCCTCTTCCTCGGACTGTTCCTCGGGCTACTGTCTGTTGGATCGGTCGGATGGTTGATGTTGTCGCGAAGTTCCGGACGCGCTCTGTTGAGCCATCTGTGGTCGGCGGTCACAGGCAGAACCCTCAGTATCGACGTAAGCCAGCCGACCGTCGTCGATCGCATTCAGCGGCTGCAGCGGCTCGAGACGGTGGTTTACACGATGGACAAGCTCGTCACGGGCGCGAAAGAAAACCCCATCTTCCCGGATTTTCTGGCCGGAGATCGCCTCCTGATGATGGTGCACGGCGAAGTTGTCGCGGGGATTGATTTCGCGAATCTCAAGCCGGGCGACGTCAGAGTGGATGGCAAGGAGATTCACTTGCATCTTCCCGCGTCGCAGGTGTTCCGCACCCGGATCGACAGCGCGAAAACCCGCGTGTATTCCAGACAAACGGGATGGCTGGCGCCCACCGACCCGAACCTGGAAACACAAGTGCGCCAGGAAGCCGAGCGTGAGCTGCAAGAGGCCGCGTTGGCCGATGGAATCCTGCAAACGGCCCAGCAGAATGCGGGCTCGACGATCAAGAGTCTGTTGCAGGGTTTGGGGTTCGAGAAGATTGACTTCGACTAGGACCACAAAACGAACAAGGCTCCCGGCAAGGCAATTCTGTAGCCAGGAGGTGGTTCGTGAGCGAGAACTCCCGGCAGGGCAAGTCGCACATCGACTCAATTGTGAAGCAAGAGGAAGATGCACTGCAGAGGCGTACCCGCTCGGAACCTGAGGTCGAGGCGTTCCCGGCGATTAAAACTCGACTCCTAGTCCAACCAAAAAGGGGCCAGCGCGAGTCGGGGAGAGACTTCAATGCGCTGGCCCGACACCGTCCGACAAGCGCTACTAGTTGGTAACACACAGTTTCCACGTGTGCTCGCTGGACGTCTGTTCAAAATTGCTCACTTTCGAAAATCTCAATGACGCACAGCCGGATAGGTGCGCGTAACCCCTCGCCGATGAACTAACTATTTAGCTGAACCGGCCCGGTTTTGGCTGAACGGCAAAACTGAAAAATTACAATACGCAGCATGCATCGAATGGCGGCCGCTGTCCCGCTGCCGGCGCGGGTTCCAGTCATGGAGTGGCCGATCGGCCAATCGACGCCCGGGCCGTTTGTCCGTAGCACAGCGGCGCTTTCGCGCGATGCAGCCGACTTCGGTCATCTTTAGCCCGGGCACTTAGGCTGCGATAGTAAGTAGTGAGTTATTCATTCAACATAGGCAGTCAAAAGAAAGCGACAACAACACCCATGGGGAAACAAAACGGCTTCTTATTAATCGCGCTGCAGATCGTGGTCACGATCGTCCTGATCAGCGGGACAACCCGTTCCGCTTACGCCCAACAAATTGAATTGGCAAACGTTCCGAACACCCTGGCGAGCGGCCAATGTTCATCAGAGGTCGATATCGAGCTGTACGAAGGGGAAAAGCCGATGAAAGCCCCTTCCAAAGTACTGGTGAGTATCGCCTCGACAGGCGCCACCGGTTTGAAGTTTTTTGCCAAGTCGGACTGTACTTCGCCTATATCCGCCGTCCCAATCACCAGGGGAGAGAACCAGACCAAATTCTATTTCTCCTCCGCTGAACCGGGTGCGGGAACCGTGACCGCCTCCGCTCAAAGTTCAGGTTTAAACGTTGTATCGGCGAACGTGACGATCAGTTCATCGGCGATCGGCGTTGAAGAGTCGGAGATGATCCGGATCATCAACAGGATCCGAAGTGATGCGGGACTGAGTCAGCTCCAGGCCTCGGCGAGCCTTACGAATGCCGCGCTCTGGATGGCGAACGACATGGCTTCCAATGCGTGGACCGGCGCGGAGATGCAAACCAGCAACAACAATTATGACGCGGACACCACGGGACGAAACTTGTGGCAGCGGATCTCCGCATTTGATTACTTCGGCGGCACCGAACCCTACAACGGTGAGATGCTGATTGGCGGTCAACAAGACGCGCTTTCTACTTTCTACGAGCCCAATGTCGTCTACGAGTTGAATACGGCATTTACTACTCCTTATGCCACAGTGATCGGAGTGGCCCACGTTTATGCCCAACCCATGGGTTGGTACTGGGTCATCGACTTTGGCGGCACCAATGTCGACCAAACCATGAGCTTGAGCCCGGCTCCGACACCAAACCAGCAGACTCAAGTTGCGTGCTCTGCCTGGACCAAAGCTCAACCCTCCGCTTGGGTTACAGATTGGACTGGCGAAATTGCCACTTGCAACACAGGATCCATCGACTCCGGATCGATTCAGGGAACTCTCGCGCTTGTGAACTATTATCGAAATCTGGCCGGGCTCGCTGCCGTGGAGGAGGATTCAACCTGGGATCAGGAAGCCCAGGCTTGCGCGCTGATTCAGGCCGCCAACATCAACACTTACGGCTTGAGCCATAATCCCCAGCCTTCCTGGGAATGTTATTCAAACTCTGGAGCGACCGGCGCGGCGCAGAGCAATCTGTCTTCGATCAATACCCAATCGTCCATTGCCGTTTACATGGAAGATCCCGGAAATCCTTCCTTCGGCCATCGCAGTTGGATACTCTCCAATAATTTCTCGACGGTGGGCGTCGGAAGCACAAGCACAGCTTCGTGTCTCAAGGTGGAAGGTGGGACCCGGATACCAAACCCCCAACCGTGGGTGGCTTGGCCGGCTCCCGGAGTCGTTCCAATCAATTCGCTTCTGAGTGTCGACTACACAGGATGGTCGATTCATAGCGACACGATTAACTTGAGTAATGCCCAGGTCTCGGTGCAGTCAGGAGGAACGAATCTTCCGGTAAAGATCGCGCAGGCACCGGGCTACGGCGCAACTTACGGAATTTCTTTCCAGCCCACAGGCTGGCACAGCACGGTGGGCAACACTTATACGGTCAGTGTTACGGGCGTGAGTTCGCCGATCCAATATTCCGTTACCATCGTGGGCTGCTATTAGCGCAGTGGGAGCGAAGAAAAAGCGTCACCCCCGTCCTTTCAGATACGCAGAACAAGAACGGGGGTTGACGGCTATGTTTTCCGCATAGACGGGGCGACATCGAAGCGATCGTGGTTCATCACTTTGGTCCACGCCGCTACGAAATCCTTTACAAACTTCTCCCTGGAATCCGAGCAGGCATAGACTTCGGCCAGGGCGCGTAGTTGCGAGTGCGAACCGAAGATCAGGTCGACCCGGGTGGCGGTCCACCTGACCTCATTGGTTTTCCGATCGCGTCCTTCGTAGACGGCTCCAGAGCCGTTGGACTCGGCAGATGGCTGCCATTGCGTGTTCATGTCGAGCAGGTTGACGAAGAAGTCGTTGGTGAGCGTCTCCGGCCGCTTGGTGAAAACGCCGTGGCTGGACTTGCCGGTATTGGCGCCGAGGACGCGCAGGCCGCCGACGAGAACCGTCATCTCAGGGGCGGTGAGCCGCAGCAATTGCGCCCGATCCACAAGTTGTTCCTCGGGCGAAAGGTGTTGCTTGCCGCGGGAATAGTTGCGGAACCCGTCCGCTTTCGGTTCGAGCGGTTCGAAAGATTCGACATCGGTTTGCTCTTGCGAGGCGTCCATGCGTCCCGGTGTGAAGGGGACTTTCACGTCGAACCCGGCCGCCTTCGCGGCTTTCTCGATGGCGGCATCCCCGGCGAGAACGATCAGGTCTGCCAGCGAAACTTTCTTTCCCCCGGTAGCGGAAGCGTTGAACTCGTTCTGGATGCCTTCGAGCTTTTGCAACACTTTCGCCAAGTCAGCGGGCTGGTTAACATCCCAGAACTTTTGCGGCGCGAGACGAATGCGCGCGCCGTTCGCTCCGCCGCGCTTATCGGAGCCGCGGAACGTCGACGCCGAGGCCCAAGCGGTCGAAACCAGTTGGGAAACCGACAGGCCAGACGCCAGGATTTTCGCTTTCAGCGCGGTAGCGTCCGGCTCGCTGATCAGCGGATGATTCACAGCGGGGATCGGGTCTTGCCACGGTAGCTGCTCCTTGGGAACGAGCGGTCCCAGGTAACGCGCGATCGGGCCCATGTCGCGGTGGGTCAGTTTGAACCAGGCCCGGGCGAATGCATCTGCGAACTGATCGGGATGCTCGTAGAAGCGCCGGGAAATTTTTTCGTACGCGGGGTCGAAGCGCAGGGAGAGGTCGGTGGTCAGCATGGTTGGCGAGTGGCGCTTTGAGGAATCGTGCGCGTCCGGCACGGTGCCTTTGCCTGCGCCATTTCTTGGCGTCCACTGGTGCGCGCCGGCCGGGCTCTTGGTCAGTTCCCATTCGTAGTTGAAAAGGTTCTCGAAGAAATTGCTACTCCATTTAGTGGGCGTTGTGGTCCATGTGACTTCCAGACCGCTGCCGATGGTGTCAGCGCCAAACCCTTTGCCAAACTTATTCTTCCATCCAAAGCCCTGCTCGTAGATTTCGGCACCTTCTGGTTCGGGGCCGACGTAGTCCGCAGGAATGGCAGCGCCGTGAGTTTTGCCGAAGGTATGGCCGCCGGCAATCAGAGCGACGGTTTCTTCGTCATTCATGGCCATGCGGTGGAATGTTTCGCGAATATCTTTGGCTGCCGCGATGGGATCGGGATTGCCGTTCGGACCTTCCGGATTCACGTAGATCAGACCCATCTGCACGGCAGCAAGAGGATTGGCGAGATCACGGTCGCCGCTGTAGCGCTCGTCGGCCAGCCATTTGCCTTCGGGACCCCAGAAGATGTCCTCTTCGGGCTCCCAGACATCCGCGCGGCCGCCGGCAAAACCAAATGTCTTGAAGCCCATTGAATCGAGAGCGACGTTGCCGGCGAGAATCATCAGGTCGGCCCACGAAATTTTGCGGCCGTATTTCTGCTTGACCGGCCACAAGAGGCGGCGGGCCTTGTCGAGGTTGACGTTGTCTGGCCAACTGTTGAGCGGAGCGAAGCGTTGCTGGCCCGCTCCTGCGCCGCCGCGGCCGTCGCCGATGCGGTACGTGCCGGCGCTGTGCCACGCCATGCGGATGAACAGCGGCCCGTAGTGGCCAAAGTCAGCCGGCCACCAAGCCTGCGAGTCGGTCATGAGCGCGTGAAGGTCCTTAACCACCGCATGGAGATCAAGACTCTTGAACTCACGGGCATAGTCGAACTCCTTACCCATGGGATCCGAGAGATCAGAATGCTGGTGGAGGACGTTCAGGTTGACCTGATTGGGCCACCAGTCGCGGTTGCTGGGAGCGGAGGCTCCGTGACTAAATGGGCACCTGGATTCGGTTGACGGGTTCTTGCTCTGATCTTCGGGGGAAACAGTACCCGAGGAAGAGGCCAATGTGTTTTCCATGTGTTTTGGATTTTCCATATGCTTTTTCCTTTGAATTAGTTCAAAACTGTAATGATCAACGAACTCCTCAGACTGCGAGTTTGCACAATCAGGTACCTGCACGCTTTCCTGATCGGCTGTGGCTGGTCCTCGCGTGAGAAAGCCCCGACACCACACGTGCGTCGACCGCACGGGGCCCAGAGCAACTGGTACACAGTCCCCGAAAAATGATTTCGCATTCGCGAAGAACCCGTTTACCGAGAGTTCTGGAGCCGGGCTTGCGGACGCTGTACCACTCAATGTCCTCAACATTACCGCAGCGGTCGCAAATGAAGTGGTGATGTTGCATGCCTTTCGCATCGAAGCGCGCAGCGCGACCCTCGACGGCCACTTCACGAACCAAACCCGCCTTCACGAGGTCCCGCAAATTGTTATAAGTCGTGGCCCTGGAAGAGCGCGGGTCCACACGATTCACGGCTTCGAAGATTTCCCCAGCCGTGGGATGCCGGTTGTGTTCCATCAGGAACGCCATCACGGCGTAGCGCTGCGGAGTGCAGCGCAATCCACTGCCGTCGAAGGAACGCTTAATCGCCTCAGCATTCATGGGAAGAATTAGATTATGTCTAATATGAGATTTTGTCAAAGGTTCAGACTTATGCTTCCAAGTGCCAGTGTTCCTAATACTTCGCGAAGTGATAGCGATCCTTCGACTCTACTGGAGCTTCACTTCGTGAAGCTCCATCTGCGCTCAGGATGACCTCGGAGTTGACGCTTCAGCGAGACAGGCTACCTTTTTTCATCGCTTGTGCCGGCTTCGCACCTAGCACGGTTGCGATCTTGGCTCCGATGGGGGAGCCGAACCCGGTACAAGCGTCCCATCCCGGACCGGCGGCATACGCGCCGTTGTTTCCGGACGTAACGTCGTTGAATTCCGAAACCCTGCCTGCATTCTGATAGAGCAACGGGTTGATGAAGCCGACCGGCTTTCCTATGCTCTGGTTGATACGCGCGGTCAACCCCGCCCAGAGAGGAGCAACCGCGCTGGTGCCTCCGATGACATCGGATTGTCCATCGACGAGAGTGACATAGCCGGTACTCGGATCGGCATCCCCGGCCACGTCCGGAACGCCCCGGCCAACATGGTGACCCGCGTTGGCGGAAGGCGGTATGCCAGCGCCGTTTTGCCACGCGGGGAGAGGAAAGACGTCGCTGACGCCGCCTCCGGTAGCTCCTTCATTACTGGCAAGTTCGTTCCACACGGTTTCACTCGTGATGGCATTGTTTGAGCCGACCAAACGCGTACCTCCGCAGGCCAGGACATTGGGACTGGAGGCAGGGAAGTCCACGTGGTTCAGTCCATCGGTAACACCGTCGGTCGAACCGTTATCCCCAGCCGCGACGCAGACTGTGACGCCCATCGCGGCCGCGGCCTGAAACGCCTCATCCATCGACGTCATGGCTTGTTGCGTCCAGGAGGATTCCGGTCCTCCCCAACTGATCGAGACGATCGACGGATTATTGGTGGTGTCGTGGACCGCAGTGGTGATGGCGTTCAGGAAACCGGCATCTGTGTTATCCGCAAAATACGCAACGATTCTTGCGCCAGGAGCTATCGCGCCAGAGACTTCAATATCGAGCATCACTTCGCCGTCGGGCCCATTCGGGTCGCCAGTGGGTTTGTTGCTACCATTGCCAACCGCGACGGCCGATACCGCTGGCGTCTTGCCCAACTTGAGTTGACTCCAGTACGTGCTCAAATCGCTAGGCTTGTAGCCGCCGCCCAGTTCGATCAGCGCGATGCATTCTCCGGATCCGTCTACGCCGGTGGGAAAGTTATAGAAAGTGGCGACTTGCAAGGGCGTGTAGGACAAGTTGGAAACGCCGGCACGGGCGCCGGTTCGAGCGCGCCGACTACGAAAATGTGGTTTGGCCTGGGGACGATTGTCCAGACCAAAGACGCCTTCGACCACGTCGTGCAGATCCGAGGGGAGTTGAACGGGGCCGGTGCGCCCTCGATACCTGCCCGCCGGATATTCGTATTCTTTCAGTTCCACGCCAAACGCCTTGTTCATTGCCGCGACAGAGCCGGAGAGGATCACGGTTCGGCGCGCGGCGCTTTTTTCCTTCACGGTGAGCTTGTTGTCGTGGGCAAAGGATTCGATACCGGCGATGCCGGCAGGGTCCCCGCCGTGGCGTTGCTCGAATTCCTTGCGGGTCAAAACCGTGCGTTTTTCAACCGGCTTGGTAAATTCGTCCGCATTTACAAACGGTGTTTTTCCGGAACGAGGCCGAAGTCGAATCGTCACTTCCACGGTTTCGTTTGGATTGGCGGGGCCCAGCTCTTTCGCTTCAGTTAATGGAGTACGCTCACTGCCTGCGAGGGGAAGAAGTTTTGTCGGTGTAGACATAGTTCTCCTTTCATGGGGCGGAGATTCTGAGAGAACCAAAGTGGCGTTAGGAAGAGGCTATCGCAAAAGCGACGACTCCGAAAGTAGGCTGGGTGAAGCATTCCGCGTGGGGCTGAAAGCAGAAAATTTGCGGCGGCGGGTTGTGGGATCAGGGTCCCGGTGAGGCCTGGAGTTCCTGGAGCAGTGCGCGAGCGTCCGCGTAACTGGGGCTAGAGGCGAGTACGCGGGAGAGCTCCGCAACCGCTTCATTTTTCTTCCCCTGCGCGGCCAGGGCAGCTGCGAGGTTGAAGCGGACGAAGGGTTGATCTGGATCGAGGCGCAGGGATTCGGTGCAGTGCGCGATGGCTTCCTCGGGGCGGCCAATCTGGCGGAGAGCGAAGCAGGCATAACCTTGCGCGACAGGGTCTCCAGCGGACAGGCGGAGAAGTTCGTTGAGGTGGCGATTCTCCTCTGCCGTATTTCCCTGAGCGGCCGCGAGAATTACCAGATCCATGTGGGCTAGCGGGAGGTCGGGCTTGAGGCGCAAGGCATCGTTGAGGTGCGGGACCGCTTCGCCGGGACGGCCAGCGGTCATGAGTTCCTGGGCGAGATTGACGTGCGGCTCTGCGAGATCAGGCTGGATGGCAATTGCCTTCTGGTAGTAGTCGATGGCTTCGCTGTGTTTGCCTTGCTCTGCCATGATCAAGGCCATGTTGTTCTCGATGAGGAAATTTCCCTCCGTTACAGCCAGTGTGCGCTCGAAGAGCGTCTGGCTGTCTTTCCAGTACGCAACCTGGCGATGAGCCGCAATCGAAAGGATAAGGAGCAGGACTCCAGCGGGAATGGCCCCGTAATACCAGGCGAGATGGCGACTTTCGAGAAGGTCGGCCGCTCCCCAAACTATGGCGATGGACAAGCCGACGAGCGGTAGATAGGTGTAGCGATCCGCCATGGACTGGGAGCCAACCTGCAAGATGCCGATCACAGGCACGAGCATGCCGAGGTACCAAAACCATCCGACGAGGAAATAAGGGGCCCGCCGGGCAAGCCACACGGATGCGACGGTTATGACAGCCAGAACCAGCAGGGCCCCGAGGACGCTGCTGGCGGGCGGCACATGGAAGGGGTACATCACGGCCAGATTGGCGGGCCCAAAGATTTTTCCGAGGTAGCTTACGTAGGCCACGATGGCATTGGCGAAGCGGTCGGGAATCGAGAGATGCGTGAGCGAGATCATCGGCTCGTTGCGCTGGGCCAATATCGTGACCACGCTGGAGGCTGCCGTCATCGCCAGCAACGGAATTTTTTCCAACAGCAGAGGCTTGGGAACTGGCCATGAAGTGGGCCATTCGATTCGCCGCAAGGGCCAGAAATCCAGCAGGAGCAGCAGGAATGGGAAGGTCACCAGCATGGGCTTGGCGAGCAGACTGAGCGCGAACAGCGAAGCCATGACGATGTAGCGGCGCGACGTGCGGGCCTCGGTGTAAAAAACGTAAGCCAGAAGCGCGAGCAGACCGAAGAAGGTGCTGAGAACGTCTTTGCGCTCGGCGATCCAGGCGACCGACTCGACATGGAGCGGATGCAGAGCGAAGATGCCCGCGACTACCAGGCTGCGCCAGGGGCGGCGCGTCAATTTTGAGCAAACCAGAAAGACGAGCGCGGAGTTGGCCAGGTGAAAGAAGACGTTAATGAGGTGGTCAGCACCAGGGTCGAGCCCGAATAACTGGCAGTCGAGCATGAGCGAGAGCCATGTGAGCGGATGCCAGTTGGAGGCGGCAAACGTGGTGAAAGCCCAGGCGAATCCGGCCGACGTCAGACCGGCCTTCACTATCGGATTCTCGTAGACATACTGGCCGTCGTCGAGGCGGATGAAGGCGTGTCCTGAAGTCTGCCAGTAGACGGCCAGGGTTGCGACCGTCAACGCGAGGCAGGCGGCTCCGAACAATGGCTTCGAGTGAGCGGGCAGGATGGGGGCGCTTTCGGGCTGAGTGGGAGAGGAATTGCCGGGATCCCATCCCCAGGAAAGCGATGCGCCATGGCACTTCTTATATTTCTTGCCGCTGCCGCATGGGCATGGGTCATTACGGCCGGGGCTGGGTCCGCGAGGCATGAAATTGTGATTATAGTGGTCGCGTTATTCTCCATGAGGCGACGAACGAGCGGTCATAGGTTCGAGGCGGAGAGATCGTCGTCTTTTGTTTCGCGAATCAAGAGCAGTCCTAAGAGGGTGAAGATAGCCGAGGCAGAGAGGTAATAGCCGACGTACTGAAGTCCGTAGGTTTTCGCGAGCCACGTTGCGGTGTAGGGGGCGAGCGACGCGCCCAGAATGCCCGCCGTGCTGAAGGCTAGCGAACTGCCGGTGTAACGCACCGGCGTCGGGAAAAGTTCCGAGATCACTGTGCCCAGCGGTCCGTAGGTGAGACCCATCAACGAGAGGCCCAAGGCCATCATGGCTACCGCTCCCGCGGTTCCGGCGACGAACATGGGCGCGAGAATCAGGCCGAAGAGCGCGATGGAGGCGGTGATCCAGAGCATGACGCGACGGCGTCCGCGCTCGGCAAGAGCGGCGGAGACCGGAATGGTGAGGGCGAAGAAAGAGACGCAGAATAATTGCATCAGCAGGAACTTGGCGCGGCTGTATCCGAGCGCGCTGGTGCCCCAGGAGAGCGCAAAGACTGTCATCAGGTAGAAGAGGACGAAGGTCGCGAGGCACACAAGAATGCCCGCGACCAGCGACCGGGTGTGATCTCGAAAAACCGAGAGCACCGGAAACTTGAGTTGCTCGTGGCGGTTGACGGACTCGCGAAACACCGGCGTTTCACTAATGGTGAGGCGCACGTAAAGTCCGAGAAAGACGAGGACGGCGCTGGCCAGAAATGGAAGACGCCAGCCGAAGGTAAAGAATTGCTGGTCGGTAAGCGAACGGGAGAGGAGCAGGAAGACCCAGCCGGAGAGGAAGAATCCGATGGGGGCTCCGAGTTGGGGGAACATGCCATACCAGGCGCGGCGGTGGGGAGGCGCATTCTCGATGGCGAGGAGCACGGCGCCACCCCATTCGCCACCGAGACCGAGCCCCTGGCCAAAGCGGCAGAGGGCGAGAAGCAGGGGCGCAGCAAATCCGATCATCTTGTAGGTGGGCAGGGCGCCGATGGCGACGGTGGAGATGCCCATGGTGGAGAGGGCGATGACGAGCGTGGTCTTGCGGCCGATGCGGTCTCCGAAGTGACCGAAGAGCGCGGAGCCTACGGGGCGTGCCAGGAAGGCGATGCCGAAGGTGGCGAGCGAGGCCAGCCGGGCGGATGCGGGATCGGAGGATGGAAAGAAGAGGCTCGGAAAAACGAGGACGGCGGCGGTAGCATAAATGTAGAAGTCGAAGAACTCGATGGTCGTGCCGATCAGGCTGGCGAACAAGACCTGGCGAGGGGTGTTGATAGGCTTACTTGCCGTGTGCATTGACTCCTAAGGGACCCTGCGAAACATACGTCAGTGGTGGGTTGGATTGCAAATCCAAGTTCAATAAACGCCCCTAAAACATAGAGGCAAGTGGGAACCATTTCTGGCCATGGGGCGTATACGATACCAGAATGGAGCGCATGGACTCGACCGCCGCGAAACCAGGTGACGGGCAGAGCGCGCCGAAGCTGGCGGCATCGCGGGTCGGAGAAAAACTCAGGCGGCACAGCACCATATTCCGGGACCCGGCGCTCGAGGCGCTGGCGGCATTGCGCGCGCACAAACTGCGATCCGCGCTGACGCTGTTGGGCGTCACTTTGTCGGTCTCGGTGCTCATCCTGGTGGTGTCGATTATTACCGGGGCAAACCTTTACATCGAACACCGGGTAGCCAATCTGGGGTCCAATGTATTTCTCGTGCTGCGCTTCCCGATTATCACCAACCAGCAGGACTTCCTGAAAGCGATGCGGCGGAACCGATACGTCACGTACGAAGACTTCGAGGCACTGCATGACGGGATGAAGCTGCCACGCGCGGTAGGGCTGGAGTCGCGAACCAATGGGAGGGTTCGGCTGGGGACGGAGGCGCTGGACGACATTAACATCCGGGGAGTAACAGCCAACATTGCGGATATGGATGTGGAGGAAGTGGCCACGGGGCGCTATATCACGGATGCGGACAATGAAAGCCGGGCGGATGTCGCGTTTATCGGGCAACAAGTAGCCGGAAAGCTGCTGCCCACGGTCGATCCCATCGGGAAGATGATTTATGTCGACGGCAGTGGTTTTATGGTTGTGGGCGTAGCTAAGCCGCTAGGGACCGTGTTCGGGCAATCGCAGGACAACTTTGTGTACATTCCAATACGTACTTTTCTGAAGCGGTATGGCGAACATGGGCAGGGACGAGACCTTTCCATCAATATTCAGGCCCGTGGCCCCGAGTGGATGCAGCAGACCAAAGACGAAGCGCGCACGATGATGCGGGGGCGACGCCATCTTGATCCCGGGGCCGACGACAATTTCGGCATCCTCGCGTCGGACACGATTATGAGCTTATGGAAGAACCTCACGGGCGCGGTCGCCGCGACCATGGTAGGAGTGGTTTCGGTTTTCCTGGTGATTGGCGGCGTGGTGATCATGAACGTAATGCTGGCCAGCGTGACGGAACGGACGCGCGAGATTGGGGTACGAAAATCGCTGGGAGCCCGGAGGCAGGACATTCTGATGCAGTTTCTGGTGGAATCGGCGGTGATGGCGGCGGTGGGAGGCGCAATCGGGATTGCCATTGCGTACCTGCTTTCCACGCTGGTGAGAGTGCTGACGCCCGTGCCATCGCAAGTGCCAATCGGGGCGGTGATCCTGTCGCTGGCAGTATCGACGGTGGTGGGGCTTTTTTTTGGGTTATATCCCGCGCACCGGGCTTCGAAACTTGATCCGATCGAGGCTTTGCGGGTTGAGGCGTAGCTGTTGAAGTTGGAGAGACGGTTCACCGTGCAGATTGAAGTCAGCGAAAACACGCGGATGGCGTTCGATTCTCTTCGCCAGCACAAGACCCGTTCGCTATTGACGGTACTAGGCGTGGTGATCGGCATCATGGCCATCGTGGCGGTGGCATCCATCATGGTGGGTCTGGACCGGGACATTCGCGGCTTTCTTGATCAGTATGGAACCGATACGCTTTTTGTTTTTCGGTGGGACTTTGGATTTCGAGGGAAGCTGACCGCCGAAGAACGCAACCGCAAGCCGCTGACTTACGAAGACACGATGGCGATTCAGGACGAATGCCCCGACGTTAAGGATGTGACGGTGGAGATCTCTCCGCGAGTGGAACCGGGCAAGCCTTTTACGGCCGTGCCCGCGCGCTACAAGCGGAACGAGGTCTACGGACTGCAATTTACGGGAACGATTCCGTCTTACGAATGGGTCTACAACGCGAACCCGGAGAAAGGCCGGTTCTTTTCGGAAGCGGAAAACCTGCACCACATGGATGTGGCGGTGATTGGCCACGACCTGGCGGAGGGACTGTTTCACGGTGAAGATCCGCTCGGCAAGTCGATCGAGGTGGGCGGTGCTTATTACCAGGTAGTCGGCGTGCTGGAGAAACGCAAGGGACAGTTTTTCAAAGATGAAACGGCGGACAAAGTGGTGGTCGTGCCGTATGGGGCGTACCGGAAACATAATCCGCAGGACGACGAACACTTCATCGGGGCGCAGGCGAAGCCAGGCAGAAAGTCGCAGGCGGAGGACGAAATCGTCGGCTTGCTGCGGAGGCGGCGGCATGTGGCGACCGCCAAGGAAAACGATTTTGCAGTTTCCAGTTCGGAAGAAATGGCGCGGCAGTTCCGGCAGATCACGGGAGCCATCGCGATAGCTGTGGTGGTCATCAGTTCGATCGGGTTGCTGATTGGCGGAGTAGGCGTAATGAACATCATGCTGATGTCGGTGACGGAACGGACCCGCGAGATCGGAGTGCGGAAGGCAATTGGCGCTAAACGGCGGGATATTGTTCGCCAGTTTCTCACGGAAGCTATCGCCCTTACGGGAACCGGGGGGATCATCGGCGTCGGGCTTGGTATGGGGATCAGCTTTCTGATCAACAAATTGCTGCCGAGTTTGCCATCAGCGGTGCCGCTCTGGTCGGTGATTGCCGCAGTTACGGCGTCGATGAGCGTCGGACTGTTTTTCGGGATTTATCGGCTCGTCCTTTCATCTGGCCGTAACAATTCTCCGGTATATTCGGCGTTTCCTTTGGGCCGGGGTCGGCCTTAGGGCTCAAAAATATTTCACCGGGGGAAGGTCTTTATGGCGAGCGCTACATCTGTTCTGGACGCAAAAATCAGGCGGAGTCCGGGAAAGATCGGCATGATCGGCTTCGGCATCGTGGTTTTGATCGGCGTCAGCTACGCCGCCTACCACCTTCTGTCTGATCTCTCGACGGTGCACTCCGGCTCCGTGATGCCGTACGTGCTTCTGGGGATCGCGCTGCTGGTGGCACTGGGCTTTGAGTTCGTAAACGGCTTCCACGACACGGCGAATGCAGTGGCTACTGTCATCTACACGCATTCGATGGAGCCGCATGTAGCGGTGGTGTGGTCGGGCTTCTGGAATTTTTTGGGCGTGCTGACCTCAAGTGGATTGGTGGCGTTCGGCATCGTTTCCCTCCTGCCGGTCGAACTGATCCTGCAGGTCGGCAGCAAGGCCGGTTTCGCGATGGTGTTCGCGCTGCTGGTGGCGGCGATCATCTGGAATCTGGGCACCTGGTATTTCGGGCTGCCGGCGTCAAGTTCGCACACGATGATTGGCTCGATCATCGGAGTGGGAATTGCAAACCAGTTAATGTCCGCGCGCTCCGGGACCAGCGGAGTCGATTGGGCGCAGGCAACCAACATCGGGAAGTCGCTCCTGCTCTCACCGATCGTCGGCTTCGTGGTGGCCGGACTGCTGTTGTGGCTGATGAAGGCAGTGATCAAGAACAAGGCTCTCTACGAAGCGCCGGTGGGAACCGAACCGCCGCCCTTCTGGATTCGTTCGCTGCTGGTGCTGACCTGCACTGGGGTGAGCTTCGCGCATGGCTCAAATGACGGGCAAAAAGGTATGGGACTGATCATGCTGATTCTGGTCGGGACCGTTCCTACTGCCTATGCTTTGAACCACGCCGTTACGCACAAACAGTCGGACGACTTCATCGCGGTCTCGCAGCAGGCCGCGGGCGTGCTTTCGAAATATGTGAGCGCCGATGCAGTCGTCGGTGATGATCGCGAAGAACTGACGGACTACATCCGCACCAAGGAATTCACTCCGAATACGATGCTTGCCCTGCGGCAACTGGTCAGCGATATCGGCAACGAAACGGTGCTCTTCGGTGAACTTGCCAGGGTGCCGAATGACCGGGTGCGCAACTTCCGCAATGACATGTACGTGGCTAGTGAAACGATCCGCTTGATGAAGAAAAATAAACCGGCGGCTCTGAATGCCTCCGATTGGGAAGTGCTCGACAACTACAAGAAGCATGTGGACGGGGCTACTCGGTTTATTCCGGGATGGGTGAAAGTTGCGGTTGCCCTGGCGCTGGGACTGGGCACGATGGTTGGGTGGAAGCGCATCGTGGTCACGGTCGGGGAGAAAATCGGGAAGGACCATCTTACCTACGGGCAGGGGGCGGCGGCCGAGATCACTGCCATGTTTACGATCGGACTGGCCGACTGGTATGGACTGCCGGTGAGCACGACGCACGTGCTGTCTTCGGGAGTCGCCGGTACCATGGCCGCCAACCATTCCGGGTTGCAATGGGGTACGGTTCGCAACCTGGCGATGGCCTGGGTTTTGACTTTGCCAGCTTCGATGATGCTGGCTGGCTTTTTGTTCTGGACATTCCGCAAGGTGTTCTAGGGTGCGCGCCGACCGGCGGCGGCGCTCCGCGCTGCCGGGCAGTTTTTTGTGGTCGATTCGCAAGCGCCCCTTGGCCCAGTCCGGAGGGAAGCTACGGGCTAAGCCTCCTGCTACAATTTCTGTTTGCGATCCTCCCGAGTCGCGGCTAGCCGCGTCTCTACCTTGAGGTGTCCTGATGCCTGAAACTCTCCAGCTTGCCAATCCTACTCCGCTGACCTCGCTGACTGAGGACGAAATTCTTTTTCGCGATAATGTGCGGCAGTTTGCGGAGGACAAAATTCGTCCGCTGGCGCATGAGATGGACGAGAAGGCCATGTTCGACCACGGGCTGCTCGACCAGTTCTTTCAGCTGGGGTTGATGGGGATCGAGATTCCAGAGCAGTATGGCGGGGCGGGCGGGAAGTTTTTTGAAGCCATCCTGGCGGTGGAAGAATTTTCGCGGGCAGACGCTTCGGCGGGCGTGATTGTCGACGTGCAGAACACGCTGGTTGCGAACGCGATCCTGCGCTGGGCCACCGAGGATCAGAAGAAACGCTACCTTCCGAAAATGGCCTCCGATACCGTGGGAGCGTACGCGCTCAGCGAGGCGGGATCGGGTTCGGATGCGTTTGCCTTGCAGACCAAGGCCGAACTTAAGGGCAGCGATTTCGTGCTGAACGGGCGCAAACTCTGGATCACGAATGGCAAGGAAGCCGGGCTGTTTATTCTTTTCGCTACGATTGATGCCGCGAAGGGATACAAGGGCATTACGGCGTTTCTGGTCGAAAAAGATTTCCCCGGATTTACGGTGGGCAAGAAGGAAGACAAGCTGGGGATTCGCGCGTCTTCTACTTGCGAACTGATTCTGGAGGACTGCCGCGTGCCCAGGGAAAACGTGCTGGGCGAGGTGGGCAAGGGATACAAGATCGCGATTGAAACACTGAATGAAGGGCGGATCGGGATCGGCGCGCAGATGCTGGGAGTGGCGCGCGGAGCCTGGGAATACGCCGCCAAATACGCCCAGGAGCGCAAGCAGTTCGGGAAGCCGATTTCGGAATTTCAGGGGATCCAGTTTCAGATTGCGCAGATGGCGACCGAAATCGAAGCGGCGCGGCTGATGGTCTACAACGCGGCGCGCATGAAAGATCGGGGCGTCGATTTCGTAAAAGAAGCCGCCATGACGAAGCTGTTTACATCGCAGGTCGCGGAGAGGGTGACGTCGCTGGCGATCGAAGTTTATGGCGGATACGGGTTCACGAAGGACTATCCCGTGGAAAAGTACTGGCGCGATGCGAAGATTGGAAAGATCTACGAAGGCACGTCGAATATGCAACTGGCTACGATTGCGAAGCTGGTGATGAGGTAGGAAAGCAAGTCAGAAGTTCGAAATCAGATTGCAGAAGTGGGATCTTTCAGTTCAGCAGATTCCCGCTATGTTCATTCCAACGCCATGTCATTCTCGTGTCTTCGCTAACCCTCGATCGGCGGCGGGGTTGCCGCGTGTCACCTTGAACGGTGATCGCCATCACCACCTTAGTGTGATGGGTGAAATCCCCGCCGGACCCGATTGCTGTGCGCGATTTGGCCCAAACCGAAGCTGAAACGCCTCCTCCACGAATCCGTTAAGCCACTGATTATAAATGTTTTACTTGCTTTCCCTCGCTTGGCCGGGTACGTGCATTTCCTCCCCGTATTGGGGGAGAAATATGGCTGCGAGTTCCAGCATTCATAGCGGTACGAAGGCCGGCAAGTCATTGCCCCGGAGAGTGTGGCAGACTGCGGCCTCGATCAAGACGGGAGTTGTTCTCCTGATTCTGGTGGTAATTCTGGCGGCCGCGGGGACGATTATCCTGCAGCGTCCGATGACCGAAGCGGACGACATGCAGCGCGCCTATTCTCCGCAGGCATTGCGCATCCTGGATGCGACGGGCATGACCGACGTGTTTCATGCATGGTGGTTTCTGGGGCTGATGGCACTGGTGAGCTTGTGCATTATTGCGGCTTCCATTGACCGCTTTCCTAACGCGTGGCGTTATTACTCGCGTCCCTACAAGTATCCCGATGCAAGTTTCCGCAAGGCGCTGCATCCGCAGCAATCGATTCCGATCGCCGATGAAGAGACTGGGCTGGTTGCGGCCGAGCGCGCGATTGACTCTTTGGGGCTGAAGCCGGAGCGGGTGGTGCGGGAGGATCACTTTGGCATTTTCTCGGAGCGGCACCGCATCTCCGAGATGGCTGTGTATATCGTGCATGCGAGCCTGCTGCTGATTTTCTTTGGCTGGATAATCGACGGCGTCTACGGCTGGCGCGGATCGATCAATCTGAATGAAGGCCAGACGTCGAACGAGATTGTTTTGCGCGACGGCAAGATTCGTACCCTCCCCTTTGCAATTCGCTGTGATGCCGCCGGGCAGGAAAACTACAAGGACGGAACTCCGAAGAAGTGGTGGTCGAAGCTGGCGGTGGTGGAAGGCGGACGGGATGTAAAGACTAAAGAGATCGTGGTGAACGATCCGCTCCTGTATAGCGGCGTGCGGTTTTATCAGGCGAGCTACGGAGGCACGGGAAAGGCCAAGAAACTGGTGATCACGGCGACTCCCAACGCGAGTATTCAACCGGCGGGTGCGGGCGCGGCGGGCATAGGATTGCCGACGCCGGCGCCAAAGGAAATTTCGCTGGCAGTTGGAGAGACGGCGGACCTGGACGCGAATACGAGCGTGCGCTTTGCGGAATTTTTCTCTGACTACGCGGTGCGCGATGGACAGGTTTACAAGCGCTCGAATGAAGTGGGCGATCCGGCAGCGCATCTGATCGTAAGCACGAAAGGCACGTCCAAGGCGGGCGCTGCGAGCTTCGATGTGTGGTTTCCCTCAATTCCAGAGGTCGCTGACAACGCGAAGGCTCCCTATCTTCTGGAACCGAAAGATTTGACGATGGGACATTACACCGGGCTGGAAGTCTCGCATGAGCCGGGGCAATGGGGAGTGTGGACGGGCGTGGTGCTGATGGGCGTCGGACTGGCATTCGTTTTCTACGTGGTGCACATGCGGTTCTGGGCAGTACCTGTGCGCGACGACAAGACGGGACAGACCGTGCTGTGGGTAGGTGGGAGCACCAACCGCAACCGGGACGCGTTTGAACAGCGTTTTGCGGAACTGGTTGAGGCTGTGGAGAAAGAAGTAAGAACAATTTCCCTGCACGCTCCGAGCGAGCGCACGGTGACGACGGCTGCAAGCTGACCGGTCGGCAATGGAGGATCGAGCAATGACCCAAGTGAAGACAGAGCAGCAGCAACCGGCCGCGACAGGCGCGACCCTGATCGTGTTTGTCGGACTGGCCATCGCGTTCCTGCTGTTCATGGCGTTTCTGAACGTGGTGAAAAGCGGCAACCTGCTGAGCGAGACGAACCTGCTGTTCGCGGCGCTGATTTTCTACGCGGGCGCGGGGGCGCTCTACCTGGGGTTCGGCGTGACCGGCACGGAATCGTATGTAAAGTTCGCATCGCTCGCGACGTGGGCGGGGCTGATCGCGAACTCCGGTGCCATCGCGCATCGCTGGTATGAAGCGGGGCATCCGCCGTTTGCCAGCGTCTACGAAATGTTGTTGAGCTTCGTGTGGACCCTGGCGGTGCTCACGCTGATTGCGGAGAAGAAATATCACGTAAAGGTCATCGGCACGGTCACCATGCCGGTCGCGATCGTGGGCGTGGTGCTGATGCAATTGCTGCGGACCGAGGTCCATCCGCTGGTTCCGGCGCTGCAATCCACCTGGCTGCACGTACACGTCACGCTGGCCATGCTTGCCTACGCGGCATGCGCGCTGAGCTTTGCCCTGGCGATGATGTTCCTGATCCAGGACAACATGAAGACCGAGACCTTTCTGGCGGTCACGAGCGCGAGCAGCGTGGCGATCTATGCCAGCATCGTGCTGACCCGCTTCGAAAAATGGGGAGGCCTGAGCCTGGTGGGGTGGGATGCGGAGCACAAGCAGGAAGTTTTTATATCGCGGGGAGTGCGGCTGTTCGTGGTGATTCCGGATCTGGGCTGGCTGATGCTGCTGGCATTGATGGTGGTGGCGGCGCCGCTGATTCTTTACGGGCTGGCGCGCTGGAAAAAAGACGGCAGCTATCTGGCTGTCGCAAACCGGGCCGTGTTCGTCAGCATTCTGCTGCAGATCATGACGCTGGTGATGTTCCTGCTGCGGGCGCGCGATGGAAGTTATCCTTCGCTGGACGCGGATGGTTTGTTTGCCACCAGCCTGGCGGCCAGCCCGTTTATTCTCTCCGCGCTAGTGGGAGGAATCTTCATCTCACTGCTTTACCTGCTGCTGTTGTGGCGGCGTCCGGATCTGGAGCGATTGCTGCCGGACGCAACTTCGCTCGACCGGATCACATATAAGACCATCTGCCTGGCGTTTCCGCTGCTTACTTTGATGATTGCTGCGGGCGCGTATTGGGCGAACCAGACGTGGGGGTCGTACTGGAACTGGGATCCGAAAGAGACCTGGGCGGCCATCACGTGGCTGGTGTATGCGGGTTACTTGCACATGCGCATCACGCGGGGCTGGAGAGGCCGGCGGGCGGCGTATTTCGCGATCCTGGGATTCGGGGTGGTGATGTTCACTTTCTTCGGCGTTACGTATTTGCTGCCTGGCTTGCACGCTTATGCGTGAGCTTGACATCAGACAGAGCAAGAGTTGCATCGGATATTCGCACGAAACGAGAGATGCGGCCTCCGAACAAGTCGTGACCGCACAACAGGTTTTCGCTTCCGACGAGCCTGAGGAGAAAATACGATGCCTGCCATGCGGGTGAACTGGCAACTGAAGGCGATCTGGCCGGTAGCGGTGGTGCTGCTGAGCGGCATGTTGCTGTTTCTGCTGGCGACGCTTTCGTTGCAGGACACGGAGCGGCACCGGCTGTTGCTGATCGCGGGTTCCGGGGCGGTTGCGATCTGCGGCGTGGTGATTGTTGTACTCGTCACCACCATCCAGCGTCCGATGATTGAACTGCAGGAGCGGATGGAGCGGGTGGGACAAGGCGATATGACTGCGTCCGTCAGCTTCGCGAAAAGGAATGACGAGATCGGCGACCTGGGACGAAATTTCAATCTCATGGTGCAGCAGTTGCGCGAGAGCCGGGAGGAGATCGAACATCTGCATCGTACCCAGATGTCACGCGCCGAGCACTTTGCCACGCTGGGCGAACTGGCCACCGGGTTGGCGCATGAGATCCGCAATCCGCTGGCCGGCATTGCGGGCGTGATCGAGATTGTGGGGCGGGATTTGCCGGCGTCGAGTCCGGCAAAAGCGGTAGTAAAAGACGTGCGGGAAGAGATCGCGCAGATCAACCGCATTCTGACGGACCTGCTGGGGACGGCGCGTCCACGCGCCTCCGAAATGCGCGCGAGCGACCTGAATACCACGGTCGAACATGCGGTGATGCTGGCGCGCCAGCAGGTGCTGTCGAAGCCGATCAAGATCGAGTTCACGCCTTCGGCGGAACTTCTGGAAGTGGATCACGACAGCGACCAGATGCACCAGGTATTGCTGAACCTCCTGCTGAATTCGGTGCAGGCGATCGAGGGCTCGGGAATGGTCAGGGTCGCGGTGTTTGCGCAGGGGGAAGAAAACGGGGAGGATGCCGTGATTACCGTGTCGGACACTGGGCGAGGCATTCCACACGAGCATCTGTTGAATATTTTCCGGCCGTTTTTCACGACCAAGGGAAACGGGACCGGACTGGGACTGTCACTGGCGCGGCGCATTGTTGAAGAGCACCATGGGCGCATCGAGGTCGCGAGCAGTTCAGCCAAAGGAACGACCTTCTCGGTGACGCTACCGTTGCGGCAGGCTTCGGCACAATCGGTGGAAGTGGGTTCGTAGGACGACCGTCGTTGAGTTAATCGTGTCGGTTTGCCGGTTGTCATTGCAGGTTGTCAATCAACCCGCTTTTCACGTACTCTGCCCGGCATGGGCAAACGAATTTTCGCTTCGTTACTGTGCGCTTGTTTCCTTCCGCTTTGTATCCCATCATCACTGACGGCACAAGACAGTCCCGCCGGATTTTCGCTGGCGCAGGTCATGAGTTCGCCTTTTCCTACGAACCTTGTCGCCGCTGACCATGCGGGGAGAATTGCATGGGTGTTCGACGCCCGCGGTGAGCGCAACATCTGGATCGCGGACGCGCCGGGATTCAAGGCGCGGCAGATTACTCACTACACCGGCGACGACGGAATGCCGATCGCCGCTTTGAAATTGACTCCCGATGGGCGGACCGCCGTGTATGTGCGGGGAAGCGAGACTAACCAGGCCGGGGAGGTCGCCGATCCGACGAGCAATGTCGAAAAGCCGCTGCAACAGGTCTGGGCCGTGGATGTCGATAAGGGCGTGCCGCGCCTGCTGGGCGAAATGGGCTGTAACGAAGAGGGATGCGAGGAGGTCGAGATTTCTCCCAACGGGGAGTTTGCGGTATGGGCGGCCAAGAAGCAGATCTGGATTGCTCCGGTTTCGGGCAAGGCCGTAGCGGGTAAGAATGGTTCGGGGAAGGACGCGGCCGAAAAGAGCGCTTCAGGCAAGGACGCTGCTGGCAATGCCAAGGGTCCGGCCAAGGCGCTCACTTATGTGCGGGGCGACAACGCGCAGCCCAAGTGGTCTCCCGATGGGAAGAAGATCGCGTTTGTGAGCAATCGCGGCGACCACAGCTTCGTCGTTATCTATGAATTTGGAAGCAAGACGCTGCGCTATCTTTTGCCGACCGCGGACCGCGACCGCTATCCGAGGTGGTCTCCCGATGGCAGTCAGATCGCGTTCGTGCGACTGGTGGGACGGGCGATGAAGCAGCCGATGATTCCGCAATCGCCCATGCCCTGGTCGATCTGGATTTATGACGTGGGGAAGAACGAGGGGCGCGAGGTGTGGAAGAGCGGTGGTGGTCTGGACGATTCGCTGCCCGAACTGACGGAGGACGCGTCGTTCCAGTTTGCAGCCAAGAGTCGGATTGTGTTTTCTTCCGAACAGGACGGGTGGAATCATCTTTATACGGTTACGACTGCGGGTGGCCCGGCGACGCTGCTTACGCCGGGACAATTCGAGACGGAGGATGTCGCGCTCAGCACCGACAAGGCTTCCGTTATTTATTCCTCGAACCAGGCGGGCGAGGATAAGAACGATGTAGACCGCCGGCATCTCTGGAAAGTTGGAGTCGAGGGCGGCACACCGCAGGCGCTTACGCGCGGGGCAAGCATGGAGTGGACTCCGCTGGAAGTTGCGGGGAAGGTGGTGTGTCTCGGTTCGACGGCTACTACTCCGGCCATGCCGTATGTCGTCGCGGCGCAGGGGCGCGAAGTGATCGCAAAGAGCGCGCTACCGGCGGACTTTCCGTCGGCGCAACTGGTCCCTCCGAAACGGGTCATCTTCAAGGCCGAAGATGGCTGGGAGATCCACGGCCAGTTGTTTGAGCCTGCATCGGTCGTGGGCACACGGCGTCCGGCGCTCATCTTCATTCACGGCGGATCGATCCGGCAGATGATGCTGGGTTTTCATTATATGGACTACTACCACAACGCCTATGCGATGAATCAGTATATGGCGAGTCGCGGCTATGTGGTGCTGTCCGTGAATTATCGAACGGGAATCATGTATGGCCGACATTTCCGTGAACGGGCCGATGGAGGACCCCGCGGAGGCGCGGAATATAAGGACATCGTGGCGGCCGGTCGCTACCTGCAAAGCTTGCCGGATGTGGATCCGAAGAAGATCGGGCTGTGGGGCGGATCTTATGGCGGATATCTCACCGCGATGGGACTGGCGCACGACTCGGATCTCTTCGCGGCGGGCGTGGATCTGCATGGCGTGCATGACTGGTCGGCGTTCGTGGAAGATTATCCGAGAGATGCGCCGGATCGTGAGGCTGCGCTGAAACTTGCATTTCAATCGTCGCCCGATGCGGCAATTTCCACCTGGCGGTCGCCAGTGTTGCTCATCCATGGCGACGACGATCGCAACGTCGAGTTCTCGCAAACCGTCGACTTGCTGCAGCGGCTGCGAGCTCAGAAAGTTCACGTCGAGGAGCTGATCTTCCCCGATGAGATTCATGGTTTCCTCATGTGGAAGAGCTGGATGGAAGCGTATGGGGCAACGGAAAGATTCTTTGGGGAACAACTGGGAAAATAAGGCGCGAGTTGCATTTGGGATCAGTCCTCAGCGTGGGTATGAAACACGAGGAAACACGAGGCGATCGCTGAGCAGGAAGTTTGCCAGGGAGCAGACGGTTATAGCCAGCAGGTTGGCGATTGCGTAATTCCAATGCATCTGGCCCACGAGCGCTGCCATCGCAAGGAGATTGCCGGCGAGCGACACGGCGCCGTTGGTCAGGTTGAACCTGATGAATCTCAGCAGCGATTGCAGGGGATGCGCTGACGGACGGTCTTGCCACGTGAAATGCTCATGCCAGAGGAAGTTGTGAATCACGGCTGTTTCCACGGCCAAGGCGGTGGCTAATCGATAGTCCAGGTTCAGAACGGAGCGGAGGATGGCTAGCGCCGTCAGTTGCACGACCATGCCGAATCCGCCTACGAGGTTGAACTTCAGCCAGCGAGTTCGATCTGAGCCGCGGATCCCGGGCGTTTTGTCGCGGGACCGAGGGCGAGACGCACTCGGGACCGCCGGGCGGCCGACGGCGATAGGCGTGTGGGCCCCGCTATGGTTCACAGGATTCTTTCCGCTTTGTACAGGCGGATCGTGTTCTGCAGGGTGCAGACGACGAGCATTACAAGCATGATTGCCAGCCCGATCGCGCCGCCGATATCGAGCAGGCGGTAGCGGTCGTGGATTACGGATGGCCAGCGAAATACGAACAAGGTGCCGGTGGCTAACAGAATCCGCAACTCGGTGGGCCCCATGCGCCAGAATGAAAGATGAAATTCTCCGAGCGTGTAGGTCGCCAGATAGGACTGGATGGAGAGCAACAGGAACGCGACCAGCAGGGCGACCGCGAGGACTGGATGCATGTATCTGGAAAGCGCGAGGCCGCCCATCGTAGCGGTGGCGCCGATGGAATCGAGAATGTGGTCGACGTAGAATCCATAGCGAGGCCGCTGCCGCTGGCGCACGCGCGCCAGAGTCCCGTCGAGGCTGTCGCCGAACCAGTTGACGGCCAGACCGACAATCGCCGCCAGCAGCATGCGGTGGTCCCAGCCAGCAAGGGCATAACAAATGCCGGTTGCGATCTGGGCCACAAAGCCGAGGGCGGTCAAGTGATCGGAATTGATCCATGCCGGGATGCGCTCGGCCATCCAGACGAGAGCCCGCTTTTCCATCGCCGCGAGAAAACTTCCGTGGATTCGAGGCGCCTGTCGAAAGTTGGCGCGCCGGGCCTCAGCTAGGGTTGAAGGGTCGACCTGTTCCGCAAATTCCGATAATGAAGCGGCCATAATTCCTCCGTTTGCTGGCGGGACTATGCGGCAAAGGGTGCGGCATGACAATGCACAGAAGGTAAAATCCACATCAACGCCCAAGTCGTGATCAGTCAGACGTTTAGACGGGAGGATCGTCTAAGAGTCGAGGCTTTGCGTCTTGCTGCGGGTATACTTCTTTCCGCGACGGCAGGCAGATGCGATTTGGACGCACCGAAATAAAATTCAAGGAGTGAGAGATGGCGGGGAAAAATTCCACGCGGGTTGCGATGGCACTCGTACTTTTTTCGGCATTCGTTATGGTGCCGTCGACCCAGGCTCAGACTCAGACCACCGCTTCCCATGGCACGGCGAATCCTCCCAAGCTTCTGCCGGGGTTGGACAAGAGCCTGATGGATACTTCTGCCGACCCTTGCGTGGATTTTTTCCAATACGCCTGCGGAAACTTCACGAAGCTTTATCCCATTCCCATCGATCGCTCAAGGTACGGCACGGGTTCGATGGTCGCCGACTACACCGAGGCCGTCCTGCATAAAATGCTCGACAGCGCAGCCGCAGCGACGACCAAGCGCACCGCGAATGAACAGAAAATCGGAGACTATTACGCTTCCTGCATGGCCGAGGATGTTATCGACCGTGACGGGCTTAAACCCCTTGAGCCAGAGCTTTCGCGCATCGCTCATTTGCGGAGCAAGGACGAACTGCCCGAATTGCTCGCGCATTATCAATTAATCAATGTGTCCGCGTTTTTCAATTTCGGAGAGCAGCAGGATTTCAAAGACGCGCGCAAGCAGATTGCGGCTCTCGACCAAGGAGGGTTGGGGCTTCCTGAACGCGATTTCTACTTCCGCACCGGAGATGTGGCGGAGAAGACGCGGGCGCAATATGTGCAACACATTGCCAAAATGCTCAAGCTGATGGGTGAGTCCGAACCGAAAGCGGCGGCGCATGCGCAGGCGATCATGCAACTGGAAACGGCTCTGGCCAAGGTTTCCATGGATATTACTTCGCGGCGCGATCCCAATAAGGTTTATCACCTCATGCCGGTATCGGAGCTGGCGGCCCTGGCTCCGGGATTTGCATGGGATCGTTTTTTGAAGGGATTCGATGGTCTGGCTGTTTCGGAGCTGAATGTTGCCAACCCGGATTTTTTCAAGGGCATGAATGCCGTGCTTGCCTCAACCGACCTGGACACGGTGAAAACATATTTGCGCTGGCAGCTGATCCACTCGACCGATAGCCTCGTCCTGCCCAAGCCCTTTGCGGATGAGGAATTTGATTTTTACCGGCGCAAGCTGGCGGGGCAGCCGGAGCAGCGGGTACGCTGGAAACGGTGTGTGGCTGCGACCGATAGCGCATTAGGCGAGGCGCTCGGGCAGGTTTATGTCGCGCAGGAGTTCCCTCCGTCGAGCAAACAGGCGACGGTCCAGATGGTGCATGACATCGAAGCCGCCATGAATCAGGATCTGGACACGCTGGACTGGATGAGCGCGGCCACCAAGGTAAA
>JBEKOW010000051.1:0-21314 GCA_049521375.1 Terriglobales bacterium | reverse complement strand
GCGGAAATTTCCGCCCTGCTGATCGCCGCCGATATGGCTCAGACGCTTGGCCAGAACGAGCCTGCGGAATTTCTGCGCGCCATGGCCGACACCTGGAACTTCAGCCTGGAACGGCGGACTTACGCGGTGGACACCGACCTCGCGCGGCAGGTCGGGGTGGAAGGATACTATGTGCGGATCGCGCCGCCTCCGGATGCGGACGGCGCCGCTTCGCCGCTGCAGGGTTTTGTGCCCATCAAGAATCGTGCGCTCGATTCTGCTAACGCGGCAGCGGTTGAGATCGTGAGCCCCGACGCGCTTGCGCTGGTGCGCTTCGGCCTGCGCGCTCCCGACGACCCGCGCATTCTGAACACGATCAAAGTGGTGGACGCGCTGCTGCGGGTCAATCTTCCCACCGGACCCAACTGGTACCGCTACAACCGCGACGGGTATGGAGAGCATGAGGATGGGTCTCCGTTCGATGGCACCGGGATTGGGCGACCATGGCCGCTGCTGGCGGGTGAACGGGCTCACTATGAGCTGGCTGCCGGGCGTCCCGAGTCAGCGGCGGCGTTGCTGGGAGTGATGGAAAATTCGACCGGTGCGAGCCGGCTGATTCCCGAGCAGGTCTGGGACAAGAAAGACATTCCGGAGCGCGAGCTGTTTGCCGGGAAAGGCTCGGGATCGGCGTGTCCGCTGGTGTGGGCGCACTCGGAGTACATCAAGCTGCGGCGGTCGCTGGCCGATGGGAAGATTTTCGATCAGCCTCCGCAGACGGTGGAGCGGTATCTGGTCAGGAAGACATCCGCGAAGTACTTCAACTGGCGCTTCAACAATAAGCCGCGCACGATGCCGTTGGGGAAGAAGCTGCGCATCCTGACGATGGAGCCAGCGATGGTGCACTGGAGCTTCGACAACTGGCAGACGAGCCACGACGGTGACTCGGAAGAGAGCGGATGGAATCTCCAGCACCTGGATCTGCCAACCGAAACGCTGGTTGTCGGGCGCCAGATCGCCTTTACTTTTCTCTGGAAGAAGAGCGGGCGATGGGAAGGGCGGGAGTTTGTGGTTGGGGTGGAATAAGTCGCGGACCATCCCACTGATAGAATCAGGGCGCAATGCGCTTTTACACTAAAGACCAATGCGAGGAATGGCTTGGTGGGCTTGGCCGGGTAAAGCCCGACGCGATCCCTGAAATCCATAGAGCGCACGTTCACTATCCGACTACGCCGGGCCGCATTTTGCATCTTGCCCATTGGGTCGCAGGCTCAATGATGTACCGCGATCCGGCATTGGTCTGGATTACAGAGTGGGGCATTTGGGGGAGCAGCGAGAACTGGCATCTGTATTACAAGCTGCGGCAAAGTTACGGTGATATTCGTCTGCTCTATGAAGCACCCGGCCATCTGTTTCTCGGCCACGAATCGGAGGACTTAACGTCGTTTCTGCAAATCGCTATGCTGAACGGCTGGGGCGGATACATTTTGACTCAGGCGGACTACCTAAACGCATTCTTCAGTCATGACGAGTACATTGACTTCTTTGCCGCTGAAGGTGGACTTGGACTCTTCGAAGAAATACGCAAGGAGTTCGGCACGGTCGAACATCCTCCCAAAAGTGTGTGACTCTCTGGTGGTTGCGTAAGACCCCACTCAAGCCAAAGGATGGCTGGAATGGCCCACCGGCCCTTCCTCCTCTCCCAGATTGATGGCACAATGCTTGGCGAACGCACGAAAGGATTTTCGATGAAAATCTCCCGATCCCTGGCTAGAAACGTGGCGTTTCTGCTGATGATGCGTTCCCCGATTTTCGTTCACGGACAGACCGATGTGGAGGCACGCGCGGCAGAGGTTAGCCAAAGTCTTGTCAAAGGTCACATCGCGTGGAGGACTAAGCTATCCAGCCCTGGCGCTTCCATTCAGGCGAAGGAATTAGCGCGCGCAGACTCGCTCGTAAAATACAACCTATATGTCTCCGGATTACCCACGGACCAGCTTTATACATTGATGACTTGGCCGGTCGGGCAGTCAAACCCGGCACCCATGATGCAGGGCGTTAGCATTGGGAAAAGCGGACTTGTGATGTGCGCCGGAAGGACGCCAGAGCAATGTGGCGACCCTTCACAGAAGGACGACCCGGTCGATTTGGTGTTCAACCCTGCAAAAGGCGAACCGTACCGTCTCGCGTTGGTCGCTGGAGAGCACAGGGTAGCTATTGTCATTGTGCCCGATCCGATCACGGGAACGGATAAAGGTTGCACGTTGAGCGTTGAACGCCTCCTTCCTCACTTTGAACTGGCCTACTTTACTGGCAGCGGGTTCCCCGTCAATAGCGATGCTTCTTTCGATGGCGAGTCTTACGGGGAGAAGCATCCGGTCAAGGCGAAGGTAACAGCGAAGGTAATCTCCAATTTGCCATTATGCCGTCGCTGACTGGCCACCAAAAGGGCACCACGATTGTAAAGGGGGTCGGTATGAAGTGCTCCCCCTCGCTCAAGTTCGACTGGGGGCAATAAGTTCAGCGCGCATCATGCCCGGTGCACCATTCAAGCCGTTTTTGGCTTGAGTGGGGAACTCACGCAGCGTAATCTACCTTTGTGCCCAGCGGACTGAAGCGCTATCAACATTCCCGCCAGACGCACTTCTTGGCCTTCTCTTGTTAGTGCCCCGGTAAGGTGCGGCCATATCTTGCCCCAGCGGCTAAAGCCGTTCTGGTATGACGACCTTATCGCGGCGCTTAAGCGCTGCGCCACCCAAAAGCGGCAGATCGGCTCGGGTTCAACACAAAATCATTCTCGGGATGGGAGGATAGACCGGCCGCCGAAGCACACCTCACGGATGGAGTAGTACCGGACTAAGCTGCGGTACGTCCACCGGAATCCCGTCAAGCGCGGAGTGTGCGAACGTCCGGAAGACTGGGAGTGGAGCAGCTTTCGCCACTACGCAACGGGAGTTGAAACGCGTGTCGAGATTGAGTCGGAATGGACCGCAAGACCACGCGGAGCAATTTGTTCTTCGAGCGGGGTCCCACGTTTGCCAAAAGCAGGCAAACATGGGGCACCCACAGGTTGAAGTTTTATTCTTCGTTTTGAAAGTTAAGTCTGGGAATGTGGGCCACCGGCCGAACGAGCAGAGGGAACGACTGTGTCCAGCGGTCGAGGTACCCCACTCAAGCCAAAGGATGGCTTGAATGGCCACCGGCCTTTTCTTGTTAGTTCCCCGGTAAGGTGCGGCCATATCTTACCTCAGCGGCTAAAGCCGTTCTGGTATGACGACCTTATCGCAGCGCTTAAGCGCTGCGCCACCCAAAAGCGGCAAATCGGCTCAGGTTCAACACAAAATCATTCTGGTGCGTTCGGTCCAGCTTCTTCGAGGGCGGGGCGCCCTCGGGACTGCCGGCGGGGCGCCGGCGCTACGGTCCGGTCGAGGTGCTAGGGCTGCATTTCTGGTCGCTTTGACAGATCGCGGTAGAGAGCGGTTCCGCAGATGGCGGCGATCCCTAGGCATAGCGCGCCCCTCGGTCGCGGGCCTAGGATAAGCCAGCCTCCTCCGAATAGTGCGGCGTACACCATGGCGCAGCCTAGAAGCCAGCACAGCAGATTGCGTCCCAGGTCGCGGGTTGGAACTACTTCTGGAGCCAGGCGAGCCACTGGCTCCCAACCGCCGACGTGAGGACGCACATGGCGGTAGAACGCCAGCAGCACGCTCTCCGGCTCGGGAGATGTTAGCCAGGTGACTGCTACCCAAACCAGCGTCGTTAGAGCGGTGGTTGCCAGAGCGGTCTTGGCGAATAGAACCGGCTGATTGCCGGAGAATGGCTCCCACCAGCGCAGGGCCAGCGTGGAGGCCAGGGCGGTGGCCATGGCGGAAATTTCGCTCCAGGCATTGATGCGCCACCAGTACCAGCGCAGCAGATAGACGCCTCCGGTTCCGGCTCCTACTTCCAGGACGAACTCCCATCCGGAGCGGATGGAGGCTAGCTGCGCGGACACGTAGGCCGAGACTATGACTAGCAAGACGGTTGCGAGGCGCGAGACGGTTACGTAATGAGAGTCACTGCCGGTTTTATTTAAGAAGCGGCGGTAGAAATCGGCGACCAGGTACGACGCACCCCAATTCAACTGCGTCGCAAAGGTGGACATGAAGGCGGCCATGAATCCGGCAACCACGATTCCACGCAGAGCAGGCGGCACGTGCTGGGTCACTACCAGCATGTATCCGGACTCGGGATGGTCGAGTTTGGGATAGAGAACGATTACCGAGAGCGCGGTGAGAATCCAGGGCCAGGGACGAACGGCATAGTGCGCGATGTTGAACCACAGCACGGAGAGCACTCCGTTACGCTCGTCTTTGGCGCTGAAGATGCGTTGCGCGATGTAGCCGCCTCCGCCGGGCTCCGCGCCGGGATACCAGAAGGCCCACCACTGCAAGCCTAGATTCACGAGGAAGGTCAGAGCGGGCAAGGTCCACAGGGCTTCGGAACTCAGAGGGCGGGAAAAATCGGGGAAGAATGACGTGGCGTCGCCGGCGGCGGGTCCGGCCGCTGCTCGCATGGCCGAGAGGCGGGAGAGCAGGCTGGTCATGCCTCCACAGGCGCGCACGCCGTAGTAGGCGACGGCGATCACGATGCTCATTTTGAGGACAAACTGAAAGAGGTCGGTCCAGAGGACTCCCCAGAGGCCGCCCAGAGCGACATAGAGGCCGGTGAACGGGATCAGAAAAAAGACGCAGACCATGAGGGCTCCGCGATCGGTGAGGCCGAGAGTGGTGGCCACTATCGTCGTCATGGCTTTGGTGACCCAGCCCAGGATGAGGCAATTCATGAGCAGGCCTAGGTAGATGGCGCGAAAGCCGCGCAGGAAAGCCGCCGGCTTGCCGGCATAACGCATCTCGGCAAACTGCACGTCGGTGAGCAGTCCCGAACGGCGCCACAGGCGTGCGAAGAGAAAGACGGTCAACATGCCGGAGAGCAGAAATGACCACCAGAGCCAGTTTCCGGCGATGCCCTGGGAATAGACGAGGCCGGTCACGACGAGGGGAGTGTCGGCGGCGAAGGTGGTGGCGACCATCGAGGTGCCGGCGAGCCACCAGCTCACGCTGCGGCCGGAGAGAAAGTAGTCGTCTACGCTTTTGCCGGAGCGGCGGCGGAAGTAGAGGCCGAGGATCAGGGTGATCAGCAGGTATCCGACGATTGCCGACCAGTCGAGGAGGGTGAAATTCATGGGTAGCCGCAAGCATACTTGAGGGCTGAGGCGGGGAGAAGTCGCGCGTTCGATTCCCTGCCGCGAGGCTGGGGCGGGAGACACCAAGGGAGACGCACGACTTTGTTAGACTTTTCTTTCACCGAGGGAATCCATGCGCACACTTTGCTGGTTTGTTATGGTCATTGGGATGACTACGTTTGTCCGATCTGAGACTTTGCATGCTCCGCAAGCGGTTACTGACCCGAAGCAGGTCGCTTCGAAGCAGGACGCTCGGGTGGAGAGAAACCTTTCCATCGAAAAGCTGTACATGACGCGCCAGGTCGGCGGGCCGACGTGGTCTCCCGATGGCAAGACGGTGGCGTTCATCAGCAACCTGAGCGGGCGCAACAATATCTGGCTGGTGCCGTCGGAGGGAGGATGGCCGACGCAACTGACGGTGAGCGACCAACGGCAGTCGAGTCCTACGTGGTCGCCCGATGGCAAGTGGATCGCCTATATGTCGGATTACGACGGCGATGAGCAGTGGGATATTTTCTTTGTCTCTCCCAAGACCGGGCAGGTTGTCAATGTGACTAATACGCGGGAGATCGCGGAGGAGAGTCCTGCATGGTCGCCGGACGGGCGGTATCTGGCTTACACGGTCAAACCGAAGACGTCTTCGGTCTTTGAGATCGACGTGTACGACACGGTGCTGCGCGACGTGAAACACCTGACCAGTGGGACGGCAAGAGATCGCATGAATGTTGCGCCGATCTGGTCGGCCGACGGGCAATTTATTTTCTACACGCAGGAGCAGTCGAAGGGCACGGACTCGAACATATTCGTGGTGGACGTGGCGAGCGCGCAAAGCACGCTGCTGACGCCGCACGACGGGGAAAAGCTCTATGGAGCCGAAGACGTTTCGCCGGATGGAAAGTATCTGCTGATTACATCGAATGCCAGTAATGGATATGAAAATGTCGGCTTGCTGGAGATCGCCAGCAAGAAGATCCAGTGGTTGACGGAAGACAAATGGGAGATTGAGGGAGGACACTTTTCGCCCGACGGCAAGTCTCTGACCTACACGGCGAACGTCGACGGCAACATCGAGATTTACTTCTATGACGTGGCGATGGGTAAGGCTCATGCCTTGCCGCTGCCGAAGGGCCTGAACTCACCGGCGGGCCGTCCGTCGCCGTTCACGCGGGATGGATCGAGGATGCTCTACATTCATAGCGGTCCGACCGCGCCGGGGGATTTGTGGGTCTACAAACTTTCTGATGAAACCACTCAAGTCAAGAGCACGCGGGCGGGGGCGCCCGCGCCACACCAGCAGGACTCCTCGTACCAGCTTACGCACTCGCTGGTGGGCGGGGTGCGCTCCGAGGACATGGTGGAACCTTACCTGGTGCGCTACCCCAGCAAAGATGGGAAGTGGACGATCTCGGCGTTTGTTTATGTACCTTACAACCTGCCGCGTAATGGAGAGAGTCCGGCGATTGTGTTCGTTCACGGCGGGCCTACGGCGCAGACGATGAATTCGTTTAACCGCTTTGCTCAATACATGGTGAATCAGGGCTACCTGGTGATCGCGCCCAACTATCGCGGTTCCACTGGTTATGGGAAGGAGTTTCAGCAGGCGAATCTTTTCGATATGGGCGGAGGCGACCTGCAGGATGTGCTCGGTGCGGCCGACTGGATCAAGCAGACGGGATATGTCGATCCAAAGAAGCTGATTCTGATGGGCGGCAGTTATGGCGGCTATCTGACGATGATGGGAGTGACGAAGGCTCCCGATGTCTGGGCTGCGGGAATTCCGATTGTGCCTTTTGTGAACTGGTTCACGGAAATTCAGAATGAAGACCCGGTGTTGCAACAATCCGATCTGGCGACCATGGGCGATCTGGTACAGAACAAGGCGCGCTATGAGGACCGATCGCCTATCAATTTTGTAGATCAGATCAAGGCTCCGCTTTACCTGCTGGCGGGAGGGAACGATCCGCGCTGCCCCAAGACGGAGGCGCAACAGGTTGTGGACGCGGTCAAGAAGCGCGGCGGGGTGGTGGAATATAAAGTTTACGAGAATGAGGGCCACGGGTTTGCGCGCGTTGAGAATCAGATCGACGCCTATAAGCGGGTGGCCGACTTTTTGAAAGCGCATGTTCCGCCGGCGGATTGCGGCTGCGAGCTGAATCCGTAGCTCGCTATCGTTTTTTATCGAGCGAACGCTGCAAAGAGAAAGCGTTTTTGCGGGGCAGCATTCCCCCAGCGGCTGGAAGCCGCTATTGATTCCGCGGCAGTTACGGCACAAGTAGAACTTGTGCCCTTCCCCACACCGGTTGGAAGCGCGAGGGAATAGGGGTTCTTCGACTACGCGGGGCGCGCTTCGCTTACCCCGCTCCGCTCAGGATGACTTTGATTCTAAATGAGATGGTAGGGATGGGAAAAAAGTCACACACTCTCAGGATGACAAGGTTTCCGGTTGCGCGTGGTAACGCCTTCTCTGCGACAGTCCACTAGACAGTTCACTAGGTCGATGCGGCGTGTTTGTGGGTTTTACGCTGCTTCTGCTGGGCTTCGAAGCGGACATAGAGCATGTAGAGGACGATCAAGCAGTTGATTACGAGTACGACCAATCGAAACAAGGTGGCGCGCCGGAGGAGGTCGGCCATCTCGAAGGGGATGTAGATGCCGCCGGTGATGGCTGCCATCCACTCGGCCCACGGCAGGGCGTACCAGAGCCCGAAGGCTTCTATAAAACGCAAAATTGAATAGACACCGGCGACCACGGCGATCTTCCAGAGGCGCACGTCACTGACGCGGTAGATAAGATCGATGAAGACTCCCACATAGTGGTGGTAAGGATTCACGTGCAGGAATTCGAGAAAGCTCTCGGTGACGCCCCAGATATTCCGGTGGCGCAAGGAAAGCAAGCCCAACCCTGCGAGCACGACAATCATCCCCTTGGTCAATTCAATGGTGGCGACGGTGCGAACTCCCTTGATATGTTCGGAATCGTGGACGACGGGGTGCATGCTAATCCGGGTTCATCCCAGCAAGTTTAAACGGATACGACCTCACGACTGGCCACGCACGCTGGCGCGGAGCTCTTCGACGATCTCATAGGCTGCCTTGTGCGCAGCCTCGTTCTGGTTGACTTCGAACGAGATGGCTCCCACGCGGGCGTGGCCGCCGCCGCCGTATCGTTCGCACACTTTCGCCAGATTGACGGTGGGCTCGCGCCTGGACCAAGGATTGGATCCGACGGAAACCTTCACGCGAAAGGAACTCTTGCTGAGGCCGACGCTGTAGGTGGAATCGGGATGCAGGTAATAAGGAATGAACTTGTTGTAGCCCTCCAGTTCGAGATCGGTAATGTCGAAGAAAATGGTGCCGTCGCTCTCTTCGGTGCGCTCGCGCAAGATGTCGACGGACCGGCGGTGGCGTTCGAGCAGCGGCGGCAGGACGGCGGCCACGAAGGGCTCTTCCAGAGTCATGGCCAGGGGTTGGTAGGCGAGGAGCGGAATGAGGGTTTTGACGAAATTCCGATCGGTGGAGGCTTCGATCGCCATGGTGAGTTTCATGGCCGGCGCCTGCATTTCGACAGCGGATTTGGCGTCCTGGTACATGGCCCCGTCTACGATATCAGTCCAGTGCACAAGCTCCGATACAGGATGCGGGTCGAATCCGAAGCGTTGTTCGGCCACCATGGCAATGAAGCTGGTGCAGGACTTGAATGCGGGATCGTAGAACTTGCGGTTGCTCTGGTCCTGTTCGAAGTGGGCGGCATCGGCGGGCGACAGGAAAGCGCTCTCATGATGGTCGAACCACCAGGTAATTTTGGGGGAACTGGAATACTTGAAATCGACGATCACATTTTCATCGCCGTCGAACTGCTGTTCGTCGAATAGAGAGCCCGCCCGATGAAGGAGGCCAGAGTAGACAAAATCGACGTCGCCGCGGATCCGCTCACGGTAGAAGCGGCTGAACAAGGCGGCTGCGGACGCGCCGTCAAAACATTTGTCATGGTAAAAGACACGAACTCGCAAAATGGATCCTTCGCTCCCCGATGCAGGGTGAAAAACAACTAGGGTTGCTGGTTTCGCGACTTATGTCAAGGCTGATCTTGAGGCGGACGGTTACGGGCAGGCGATATTGCTACGTCACTTCCGTCGTGTTCGCACTTTTAGGTCGAGGCTGACAACTCCATTCTGGTCGCGGAGGGCCACGATCGAGACGTTTCGCGTCAAGTTATATTCGGCCTGAATGACTTGCTGATTCGAAACAGACACATTCGTGCTGTAGGTGACCGTAAGATTGCTGACAACCTGCTGTTCGACGGTGAGCTGCGGTCCACGAACGACGGCAGTTTCGCTGGCCAGGCCCTGGGGATCGATCTTGATGCGACTGGCACCAAAGAGACGCTGGAGCCGGCTATTGACGGTGCTGTTGAGAGCCTGATTGATGAGCAAGTTGGAAGCGTCACCGCCAAAGCCGAGGGCACCGCTCGACTGCGCATTGGCCGATTCTTCCTGCGTGCGGCCGAGGGCCAGCAAGGCAATCACGTCGGCCTCGGGCAGGTGCGGCTCCGACTGCCAGGTGATTTTCAAGCCATTGGGAACGCTCGCGTCCCCACGAAACCGGACGGTGATGTCGTAATCGCGCACACGGGTGGCGGCCTGCAGGTCGATGATGGGCTGCGTCTTTGCTGGATTTGCGAACGTGACGTCGCCCCGTTCGAGGCGATACTTATTTCCGTTGAAGGAGATTTCGCCTTCCAGAACTTCGGCCCGGCCGAGGATCACGGGGCGATCGGCTGTGCCACGTACTCGAAGGTCAGCATTCCCCGATAGTCGGGCAATGGCCGTTTGCATCTGCAGTTCCGAAGTGGTGGTGACGTGAACATCCATGCGGAGACGGGCGGCAAGACTATCGCTTTGCGTAAAGACCGCAGTTTGCCGGCTTCTTTCGATGTAGGCGCCGAAATCAAATCCGGGAGTGACCGCGAGCTTGGTAACGACCACATCGCCACTTAGAACCGCGGCATTTGTCGAACCGGTCAGGCGCAGCTCCGCGTTGGCGGTCGAGCTTACGCCGGGTGGATAGCGCAAGCGCACGCCTTGCGCGCTGGCGCCCAGATCGAGCACGAAACCGCCACTCTGGTAGATTGCAGAACCCGTGAGTGCGACCGTTCCGCCGCCCGTCGTGCCGCTCAGTTTGTCGATCTGCACGCGGTCGCGGTCAAACAGCAAAATTCCATTCAGGTCGCTTAACCCGCTCGGGAAATCGATATCGCTGATAAAGGTGTCCTTGACCACCAGGCGACCTTGCAATACTGGCTGATGCAGAGTGCCCGTTGCGCTGAGGTCGACGTTCAGGTTGCCCCGCGCCAAAACCCTGGGATTAAGAGACTGCAGCAATGTCATGTTGACGGAGCCATCCAGCCGGACATCCACGTCTTGCGCATCTGTTAAATGTGCCCTGCCATGAGCCACAAAATCGGTGCCGCTGCCGGCCAGGTGAAGGCTTTCGATCATGACACTCTGATCGACGACCTCGAATCGAATGGGTCCGACCGATTGGACCCGAACATGTTCCACTTCCGCGCTGAATGAACGGATTTCTGCAGCGGCCTTTAGATTGCGAGGAATCTTCAGCGGCCCAGCGAGCTGGATCGTTCCATCGGCGGGGGATGGGCCGGCGAATTTCCCTGGCAGATAAACGCTCAGCAGTGGGACCAAGTCCAAGTCGTGGAAATCGAGCGTGAGGTCGGCGGGAAAATCGCGCTCCATGCTGACCGCGCCCTGAACTTTTAACTCGGATTTTTCAAACTCGGAATGCGCCGTGATGCTAAGTTGCCGGTCGTGGGTGACCGCATCGGCGAAAAAATCGCCGATGCGTTGATTGTCGAGCGCCAAGCCCCTGATATGAAAATGTGCGTCGAGCAATGGCGATTCCGGAGTGCCACTCACGTTAGCAGTGAAATCGGCCGTCCCATCCATGGTGAAGCGACGCGCCTGAAGCCCCGGAAAGCGCCGAAGGTCAATATCCCGGCCGGCGAGAGTCAGACGAAACTCATGACTGGACGTGCTGATGCGCCCGTTTCCGGAGAGCGAAGCGTTGCCGTAGGTGCGGCCCGCAAGATTGTTGAACTCCGCCTCTCCGTTCGCCAAACGGAGATCGCCGCGCAATGATGGAATCGCGACTCCGTAAGCTGTGCCGTCACTGATCTCGAAATGACCGTCACCGTGAGGGTTTTCGCGTGTACCCGAAATGTTGACGGTTAAGCCGAGGGTACCCGTCAATGGCCGGTCTACCCCGGTCAAGCGGCTAAATTCCGCGACGTCGCCGGCGAGAATGTCCGCATGCAGAGTGAAAGGATCGTTGCCGGTGAAGGCGCCTCCCGTCAGAACGGCGCTTACATCGAAGTGCGCCACGGTGTGGCCGTGAATCAGAGATCCGTTGCGCGCAGCAAAGCTGCTGGCCGAGTATTGCAAGCCGGTAGAGAGGGCATCCCAGTGAACATCCTGGGCTGGCGTCCGACCGGTGGCGGGGAAGCTCGTATCGAAATCGAAGACTTCGAGGGTACCGTTGAAAGAAAGCGCGGAGAGGCGGCCGCTCGCATTTCCATTAAAGCCCGCCCAACCGTGAACCGCGAAGGGCAAATGCGACGCCCCATATCCGGCTTGTGCGCAGGCTGCTTCGAGAAGCGGCGTCCACTCCCGGAGATTGTGCGTGGTCGACGAGAATCGAAGCACGGATGTGGGGGCCAAGGTCCCTGAGGCTTCTACTTCAGAAGAGGCGCTCGCCAAATGCAGCGCGCCGACTTCAAGCTCGTCACGCGACCCGCGATAGGTAGCTTCGATGCGTCCGTGCACCGGAACTTCGTTGGGCGCGGGATGCAATGGCGCGGATAGTTCCAGTTTCATACGGGCTTCGGCATCGCGAATCGAGCCCACCCAGAGCAGATCCACCGTACCGTTGGTACTGGCCGTGAAGTCGAGACGATCCAGCGGGAGCTTCCTTGAGCTGAGCACCCCCAGGGCTGGAGCCAGCGGAAAGCCCGCTAATTGCAGCCGGACCGAACCGCGCTGGAGGCTTTCCGGGGAAACTCTACCCATGACATGATGCTGCCTGGACGAGGGCTCGAGAGAAGTCTGCCAGTTCGCCACGTCCACGTCGCCGAACAGATCGCCGCCCAGCAGGTTCGCCTTGATCGATCCGATATGCAGGTGTGCGGGGGTGACGGAGAAGCCGGCATCCACGCGTGCATTGTGCGTTTGCAGGTTGCCGTGGGACCAGTCAAGATCTTTCGCCTGCAAAGTTCCCTGGGCCGCAAAATCGCGCAGGTTCCAGGAGCCTTTGCCGGCGAAGTCTGCGATGCCCTTGCGAAATTCTTTCTGGCGAACCAGCGCAGACAGTTCTGCCAGATTCGCTGAGCCGTGATATTCGCCGTTAATCTGCGGATTATGAAAATCCTGCAGTTGTCCGGCGAAGTGGAACTCGGACTGCCCCGATCTGACCGTCAGGTTGTTGATGTCGGCATGTGCGCGAGCCAACGCGAACGAAGCGTCCGCGGCCCAAACAAATTCCGGATATTGCTGCCATCGGGTGACGATGGTTCCAGCGGAGACACGCGCCTCGTACCGCTGGCGAAGCAAAGAGTAGTGCAGCATCAACGCGAGATCGCGAGCGGAAAAATCGAAGGGCACTTTGCGATCCTGCCACTGAAACTCTCCTGTCCTCACCTCAAGGCGCGAAACTGAAAGCGAGACCAGTCGCTCCAGTGAGCCCTGATCCGCCGAATGCTTCACGAGCGGAGCCGGGACGTTGGTCGTGCCGTCGGCGTAATCGACGAGGTGCACGACGGGATGCTCGAGCACCAGCGAATGGAGGCCGATCGAGGTTTCCAGCAGCGAGATGATTTTCAACTCAGCGTCCACACGATCCACATGCAGGAATGGAGGCTGATCGGCAGCCTCGCGGCCGTGAATGGTCAGATTGCGTGCATCGATGCGCAGACGAAAAGGAATGGTGTGCAGTTCCCCGAGTTCAACGCGGCCACCTGTCGCTTTCTCAAGCTCGGCGATTACACGGTTACGCATTCGACCCTGGAATGAATCGGTGGTTGCGTACCAGCCCAGCAAACCGAAAGCGAGCAGGGTGAATGTGCAGAAGAGCAGGAAGAGGTTTCGTAAAATGCGACGCCGCACCAGGGGAACGGGCGAATCGTTCAACGGTTCCCTGCTCCGGCGTCGGACTGGGGCGTCAGGATATGGCTCCCCGAACGCAGACTCGCCAGCCAACCGGAGAGCAGTTCGTTCATCTTTTGTTCGGCCAGCAAGTTCCTGATTTTGCCGTAGACCTCGGTGAGAGGTTTGGCGGAATTTCCGGCACGCTTCAACTCCGGGACGAGCCGATCCTGGTAGTAAGTTTCCACGGCATGCTGATCGATCTGGACCGATGGCCGCAACCGGTCTTCCACCAGCTTCATGAGCTGGATCTGGTCACCGAGTCTTTTTTCGAGCGCCTTTTCTGTTAATCCGTAACGTTGGAGAGCGGAGCGCCAGCCCTCATCCGTAGAAGAATTCGGGTGAAGTTTCCGAACTTCGGCCACCCGAACCGCGATTTGCTCCGCGGGAGCGGGTTGCGAGGGCCGGACCTGCTCGCGCAGGAGTTCCTGATCGATCAGGCGATCCAGGGCGGCTTTGCGTTCAGCGGCCGCGAACGAGTCCGGAGAGCGGCCATCCTCGAAGGCCTCGAACGCGACCTCCTCCTCCCAATCACTTTGCAGAACTACGTGGCCATTCACGTTGGCAACGACGCGGTCCACGATTGGTCCGGCCACAGACGAGGCAGCCAGGAGGACGACGAAACCGATGGCAAGAGGGCAACGCTTCCACGGGTCGAACCGCCAGATTCTCATCAGCGCAAGTTTCATCAGAAAGACTGCCCTATGTTGAACGAAAAATTAAAATGCCCGGCGCGCTGTGCGCCAAAGATTCCGGACGTAGCTCCATTGACCGAGTTGGTCGTAATGTTCGTATAGCTTGGAAAGGCCGGCGGATTCAGATTGTATCCCAAATCAAAGCGCAATGGTCCGATCGGCGTTTGATAGCGAACCCCCAAACCGACCGCATGGGAGAGATAGTTGTAGTTGCACTGCAGGTGGGTATTGACGTTGAAACAAAGCGCGGGGTCGGGCTGGTGCCAGCGCCCCAGACTCTGGACCATCTCCTGCGGCCTGGCAAAAACGTTGCCCATATCGTGGAAGATCGCAAATCCGATGTTGTCGTGGAGGTAGGGCATAGCGACATAAGGCAAGCGCAGTTCGAGGTTATTCAGAAACACAGCACTCCCGCCAACGGGGAATCCGGTAAAGGGATCGCGAGGTCCAGCCTGATTTAACCCGAAACCGCGGTGAGAGTTGCCCCCTCCGCTATAAAAACGTTCGGGAAGGGGGATCAGGCTGGCGCCGTCGGGAGCGGTCGCACTGGGGTCAAGGACAACCGTGCGCCCAAAAGGGTTTTCCACGCCGACGCTGGTCGAACGAGCGAAGACATATCTTTGTTTGCGGTTTCGGCCGAAAGAATAATAGGTAGTGTTCTTTACGAGGGCCCTGCTGAAATCGGCCTCGGACGCGAAATAGCTGGAGGCGACTCCCCCTTCGACGGTGGTGTAGCTTCCGCGCGTTGTTTCGAGGTCGTTATCGCGCCGATTACGGATATAGAGAAAGTTTGGGATGCCTACCCGGGTAGGAGTCGAAAGTAACGGAATGAGGTTACTGGTGACCTCAATGTTCGAGGCCTCCACGCGACGATAGCTGAAGCCGTACGAAATGGTCGTGAGGTCGCGGTCGCCCGCCCGGTACAACACCTGTGAATTCCTCAGACTGAACTCGAGACGTTGGGAAGTGAAGGTTGTCACGTCCACGGTATTGTCATAAAAAGCCGTGAATGAGAGGTGGAGATCCTCCCTGTTCAGCAATTTTGGAATGTCATAGTTGATCAGGGCTCTTTGTTGCAGTCGGCCCACGTTGCCTTTCAGGGTGAGCGTCTGGTCGCGTCCCCCAACGTTCAGACGATTCAGCGCAAATAAAGCCCTGGGACTGACGCCGGTTTGTCCGAGTGGCTGGTTGGTACCGATCGAAGGCTGCCCGGTCTGAAACTCGAAGCCGCCGCCGTAGTCGAAGGTATACCGCTTAGCCTCGCGGGTGGCGATAAGGACGTTTTTGCGGGACTCGGTGCCATCGGGATTCTGGATGGCGGTATCTACCTCGTTGAACAGGCCCAGGTCGTAGAGGCGGCGCTGTGTCTCCAGCATGTCTTGCTGGCTTAGCGGATCGCCCGGATGTACCCGCAGCTCACGGCGGGCGACGCCTGGACGCGTGTAGTGGAGGCCGTTCAGGAATACCTGGTTGACGAAAAACTGTTCGCCTTCGTGAATTGTGAAAGTAACACCCACTCGCGGCAACTCGTTGGATCCGGCGGGGGCGGTGGCATAGGCGACGTCTACCGACGCGTTGGGAAATCCATCGTCGAAATACTTCCCGAGGATCCGATCACGGTCATCGGCGAGACTCGATTCGTCAAACCCCTGTCCCTCGGATGTCTGAAGTTCGGGAAGCTGCTCTTGCGGAAGCGTGTAAGCGCCCTCAATGCGCACCCACGCTACCCGTGTCTGCGGACCTTCCTGGATCACGATCTCGATGGCCAGCAGCGATGGATCTTTCTGAAAGTTGGTGATGAGCTTGCCATTGACTTCAGCCTGCCGGAATCCACTGGCTCGATAGAGGCTTTGGACGCTCTGCACATCCTCGTCGAGCAACACTTCGCTGTAGCGTCCGTGGCTGAAAAGGCGGCTGGCCGACTGTTCCTGTAGGCGAGCACGAATGGCTTCGTCCGGAAAATAGTGGTTGCCCAGAATTCGAATCGCCGCCAGTTTGTGGCGATCGCCGGGATCAATGGCAAAAACCACCTGCAAGCTCTTGCCATCCTGGACGCTATGCCGACTGACCGAGACCTTCGCCTCAAAATAACCGAGGCTCTCCATATGATTTTGTATGTTGCGGCGGCCTTCATTGAGGAGATCTTCGTCGACCGCGCCCTCCTGATAAACGGGAACCAATTTCCGGAGTGTGCCCTGTCGCAAGCTGTAGCCATCAGCCACGATCTGCACAACGGGACCGCGATCGATCGTGAAGGTGTAATCGACGGTGTTGTGCTCGGGATGGTAGACGACATTAGCCACCGAAACCTGGGCCAGCAGACGGTCCTGCTTCCGATAGCGCGCACGAATTCGCTGCAAGGCGCGAGTAATCCGACTGGCGATCACAGGGTCGCCAGAATGGAGCTTCGCAACATCTTTTAGCTCGCTCCCGGAATAGCTGGAGTCGCCCTGTATGGCGACTTCTCCGACCAGAGCGCGGGTTCCGGGCACAACCTTGAAAGTGATGTTGACCTGGTGCTGTTGTTGGTCCCGCTGTTCCGCAGTTGTTATCCGGGGCTGGTGAAAACCGTTCTCCTGCAAAACTCGCTGTATGCCCTTCGTCGCCAGGTCGAGTTTGTCGCGCGAGAAGAGCTCACCCAACTGCAGGCGGGTCGAGCTGATCAGTTGATTGGGCGAGGGGTTCGCCGCGACACCCTCGACCGTTACGGTGCCGACAAAGAAGTTGGGCACGGTCAGAAAACGAATTCTGACGCCCGCTGTCTCGGTGCGATCCACTTCGGCTTGAATGTCATTGAAACGTCCGCTGGCAAAAAGAGCTTTCATCGCATCATGCAAGGTGTCGCGCGTTAATGGTTCGCCAATCTTGAGCGGAGTGCCGGCAAGCAGTGAGGCCGCTTCCTCGGGGGCGAGTCCCGGCAACTCGATTTGATCAATCGCTAAACCAAGATAGGGGGTAATCGTTCCGAACTGTGACGCCGCTTCTTCCGTCTGCAACCCAGCCGGTTGCGACTCAGCCTGCTGCGATCCGGCTGCAGCACTCACGACCACAATCAATCCGAGCGCGATCACGAAACAAAACCGCAGGACGCACTTCCTCCGCAAACTTTCTCTTCCTGCCCCAAGCTGACGGAATATGGCACCTCTCTGGTTCGATGAAGCGATCACCGGCACGCGTTGCTCACAGGGAAGAAGTTTGAAGATCGGAACCTATAATACTTGGTGGAAGGGTTGCGAAAGGTAATTGCCGGGGAACGGAGCGCAATCGGGATGAAGATTTCAGGAGCCGCTCTTTGATAGAAGAAAACCGGACAGAAGAAATCCGGACAGAAGCAAACCGTTACTCGCGGCAGATTCTGTTCAAACAGATCGGCGCGGAGGGCCAGGACAAGCTCTCCCGCGGGCGCATCGTGATCGTCGGCTGCGGAGCGACCGGCTCCGTGCTGGCTTCGTTGCTGGCCCGTGCGGGGGTTGGGATGATCCGTATTCTCGACCGCGATTACGTCGAAGCCAGCAACCTGCAGCGGCAAACGCTGTTTGACGAGAATGATGCCCGCGAGTCTCTCCCTAAGGCTATTGCGGCTGCGCGCCAGATCGGTCGATTCAATTCGCAGATCAACATCGAACCGAAGGTGGCCGACCTGGTGCCGGAGAACATCGACTCGCTGCTCGGCCAGGTCGATCTTATTCTGGATGGCACCGACAATTTTGAAACCCGCTACCTGATCAACGACTACGCCCTCAAGAATTCAGTGCCCTGGATTTACGCGGCGGCGGTCGGCAGTTACGCGGTCACCATGAATGTGCTGCCGGGGGAGACAGCTTGCCTGGCTTGCATTTTCCCCGGCTCCCCCCGCGGGAACATCGAGACCTGCGAGACGGCCGGCATATTGAATTCCGCCGTCAACCTGGTGGCGTCGCTCGCGGCCACGGAGGCGCTCAAGTTTCTGGTGGGCGACCGCTCGAAGATAAGGCGGACCGTGCTTTCATGGGACGTATGGAACAACGAGCAAGCGGAAGTGGCCGCGGGTTCTGCCCGCGCACGCTGCCAGGTTTGCGGGGAACGCGAGTTTATTCATCTTGCCGGGGAGGGCCGGCCTCACATTACGCTCTGCGGACGAAACTCCGTACAGATTCATGAGCGCGAAAGGCCGGTTGACTTCGCGGAGATAAGCGCCCGGCTGCAGCCGCATGGCAGCGTCCGCCACAACAGCTTTGTGTTGAAGTTCTGGCGCGATCCGTATGAGATCACTCTTTTCCCCGATGGCCGCGCCATCGTCAAGGGGACAACCGAGCCGGCGATTGCCCGGAGTTTGTATGCCCGCTTTGTCGGCAACTGAGGCCGCGGGTCATCGAGGCTGCTGAAAAAGTGTTTTCGGAGGGCAGCATTCCCCCAGCGGCTGGAAGCCGCTATGGATTCCGCGGCAGTTACGGCACGAATGGAACTCATGCCCTTCCCTAAACCTGCCGGAATCAGAGTTTTTCCACAATCTGCTGGAGGCTGGCGCGGGATCGGAACTCAAACGTACCAACCGGTTGCAGGTTGTGCGCACGAGTTTTCATCAGGCTCGCAGCAGATTGCCTCCCCGGAATGGAGGTGTTTCGGCGAGAGCGCCTTGAATCGCCTCATATTTCATAGTCCCGACACTCCTACGACAACTGGCACGCAAACTGCACCTAAAGCCAGAGGTGAAGTATCCCTTGTGGAGGTAATATGCGACCCTATTGGATTTTGTGTGCGGCAGTTCTGGTTGCGGGTGCGGCGTTCGGGCAGCAGCCCGGACCTCGAGTTTACGGTGGTGGCTACGGAATCGGTCCGTATGTTCCGCTCATCAGCACCCCGATGATTTCTCTTCAAACGGTGTCTCCGAATCCTGTGGGCGCTAGCAACGCCACTACGGGGCTGGTTGCCGGAGCAACCAACTCGACCCTTTCCGAGATTGAAGGATCGACCAGTTCGGTGACCACCGCGCCCGTGTGGTACCAAGGAGGAGCTCCGCTGACCGCGCCGGATGTAAGCCTGTGGCCGGAGTCGGTGGGAGGCCATCGCATGCACGGTGAGATGCATGAAGAGCGAATGCCCGAACACGGCGCCCAGAAAGCGACTCGCGGCCAATGGGAATATTTCAGCGGCCCGGAATATACAACTGAATTGACGTCCGTGGCTAAAGGCCCCGGCCCTGGCAAACACGCTTACACCAACAGTGACGTGACGCGGCAGAACGATAAGAACGGCACGGTCAAGTACGACGGTAAAACTGAGAAGATCCAGTAGCGGGCATTTGGATCGCACGAACTGAGCTCTCAGCCGCGAACCTTGGAGACGGCTGAGAGCTTTTCTTTTTTCTTCAGCTGCCACGCGTGGCCTCGAAGGGCGCGCTTTGCATTGCCCGCGCAAAATGCCCGTCGTGTGCGGGATGGGGGAATAGGGGTCCTTCGACTCCGTGGCAGCTTCGCTCCCGCGAAGCAGCCACTGCGCTCAGGATGACTCGGGCGGTCCTTCCAGCGGCCGAGGTTCTAACGCGGGACGCTCTTTTTGCGAGCCCTGACATCTTTCCAATCTGCTATCTTCGTTCGGTTGTCTTTTCACCCACAAAAAAAGTGCGCCTGCTTCTTTGGGTTGAAGCGGCCGAGGATGATTCCGTAATGGTTGACGCCGCTCGCCCCGAACCCCCGAGCCTTCAAGTTTCTGGAACTGAAGCTTCGGATTCCCCGGGATTCTTCCATCCATCCCGACGTCCCTACCGCTTCACGATTCTGACGTTCATCAGCCTGATTGTGATGGGAAGCTATTTTGCCTACGACAGCATCGGAGCCCTCGCGCCCACGCTCATTGAGGATCTGCATCTGAGCCGCAGCACCATCGGCAATCTCTACACGGCCTACTCGGTGGCCGCCGTACTCATCGTTTTCTTTGGGGGCATGCTTTACGACAAGCTCGGCCCGCGCCGTTCGAGCTTCCTGTTCTGCATGCTGGTCCTGGTGGGCGCCACGATCGTGGCAATGGCTCACTCGAGCTGGCAACTCTTCGCGGGGCGGTTAATCTTTGGTGGCGGATCGGAAGCGCTGATCGTGGTGCAAAGCGCGATCATCAGCCGCTGGTTCAAGGGTAAGGAGATGGCGCTTGCCTTCGGCATCGCTCTCACGATCAGCCGTATCGGAACTCTGTTCAGCTTCAACACCGAAGAACTGATCGCCCGCTACTTCGGAAGCTACCGAGTCGCACTTTGGGCAGCCGCGGGCTTCTGCCTGTTCTCCGTGCTGTGCAATCTGGTCTACAACGCCATGGACCTTCACGGCGAGAAGGTGCTCGCGCTTCCGACGCCGCAGGGTGGCGACAAAATCGTGTTCTCCGACATCCGGAAGTTCAACTCTTCCTACTGGTACGTTGTCTTCCTCTGCGTCACCTTCTATAGCGCCATCTTCCCCTTCACGGCCCTCGCCACCGACATGTTCCACGACAAGTGGGGCATCCCGCTGGTTAGCGAGTCCACGGGCGGCTTCCTGTCCCAGATATTTGACAACTTCCTGCACATGTTCTCGACGGCGCCGGGAGTGACCAGCATCGTCATCTTCGCATCTATGATCTTCGCGCCCTTCGCCGGGAAAACCCGATCCCCAGCATGATCGTGCTGGGAGCAGCCTTCGTTCTGGTTCCGGCAGCCATGTGGCCGTCGGTTCCGCTGGTGGTCGAGGAGAAGCGTGTGGGCACGGCCTTCGGCCTGATGACGGCCATCCAAAACGTGGGCCTGGGACTATTTCCGCTGCTCAATGGCAAGCTCCGCGACGCGACCGGAACTTACACGGCAACGCAGATCATGTTTGCGGGCCTGGGCGTGGCCGGACTGGTCTTCGCGTTCCTTCTGCTCGCGTCGGACCGGCGGCATGGCGGCAAGCTGGAGCAGGGAAAGACCAAACAGGCAGCCTGAGGAACCCGTGGGATACCGCCTCTGCCCGGGTGAATTGTAGGATGAATTACCAAAGTGACGTCTATCGCTCGCCCCCGACAGGATTCGGGGCCGAACAGGTCAGCAGGATCCTCGCCTGATTACTGTTTTTGGTATTCTTTGAGCACTTTGAAACGGTGGTGAGCGCCCGTGCGACTCCCTTGGCAAATTAGTACAACGATTAGAGTTCGAAGCCGCATCTGATGCAGTAGCGGCCGGAAAAGGCGACTTGACCGACCCAAAGCAGAGAATCACCGAAT
>JBEKOW010000050.1:0-19370 GCA_049521375.1 Terriglobales bacterium | reverse complement strand
TTCGCCACCATATCCTCCAGCTTCGTACTCTTGAGAATCTCCCCGACCGCCTCATGATCGAGGTGCGGAGCAATCGGTTTGTCACTCTCGGCAATCGCCCACGCAGTGACCGCCACAATCGCCTCGTCCGCCTTGAAATCCAGCGCATCCACCTTGTCCAGCGTGTCGCTCGCCTTGTGATGGACCTCCATATATTTCGTCAAATCTACCCACTGATCGAGCGCCGGGATTCCCTCCAGCATGAACGGCCCATGATCGGTGTCGTAGGTCGCCTCCATTGAAAGTTCGCCGCCGCTCAGGTTCTTCAACAGCGCATCGCTCCACGGTTGCATCGCCTGCTTCAGGTCGGCGCGCCCTTCCACCTTCCATCCCTTCGGATGCCCCGCTCCATTATCCGTATTCAGCACCGCGACGCACTTTGACAATTCCTTCTTATGCGATTGCGTGTAGGCATACGATCCCAGCAATCCCTCTTCTTCTCCGCCCCACAACGCAAACCGCACACTTCGTCGCGGTTGCTTGCCCGATGCCATCATCGCCCGCGCCACCTCCAGCACCGTCACGGTTCCAGTCCCGTTGTCCTGCGCTCCCGTGCCAAAGTCCCATGAGTCGAGGTGCGCCCCAATCAAGATCCACTCGTCCGGTTTCTCGCGGCCGCGGATTTCTGCCACCACGTTGTTGACAGTAATCGGCCCCGATGTCTTGTTCTCCGCCGTTAAGTGCACCGTAACCGGCCCGTGCTCCAGCTCGCGCTGGATCAGTTTTGCGTCCTCCATCCCCAACTCCAGCCCCGGCAGAGCCAGCAACTTGCTTCCCCACCCGCTCCCGTGCGCATTGAGGACATTGTTGGGCGCGCGGTCCGGCGACATCACCGCCAGAACGCCCGCCTTCTTGAATGCCGGCCACGCCGCCTCAATCTTGGGCATTGCCCTGGCATAACCGTCTGCCAGGAGTTTTGTGGTATCGAGCAAAACAATTTTTCCGCGCAACTCGTTCGCTCGCGATTGCAAGGCATCCGCTGACAAGTCGGCAACGAGCACGACGTTGCCTTCCACTCCTCCTACTGGAGTCGACGGCGACCATCCCAGCGATGCCACATAAAGCGCCCGCGATTGCGGCGTCAGCATCTCGCCCGTCGCGGTCCCGCGCTGCCACCCAGCATCCATGGTGAACGGATCCAGGCGCACATCCGTGATTCCGTAACTCCGGAACTTCGCCGCCGCCCATTCCGTTGCCCGCACATACGCCGGTGATCCTGTCAGCCTGCCCCCGACTCCATCCGCCAGTTCGCCCAGCGTGCTCATCGACGGTCCGGTATATATAGAAGCCGCCAGCCCGTCCGCCACTGATTTCAGCTCGGGGGTAATTCTTGGCTGCGCGGCAGGCTGAGCGTCAGCCAATGCTGATGCCCCCTGCTGGGCCCAGCCCGAAGCCCCAATAACCAGGCCAAGCATTACCGCCCAACCCATGCGAAGCAATTTCATTCTTCCTCCAGTCGAAATGGGCATTTTCCATGAAGTCCGTACGCTTTGCAAACGACTCCGATGACTTGGATGACAGGTCCATGGCGTCATGGCACAATGAAGAGGGTGCAATCGGATGAGTTCGAACATCAGCGGCCAGAACACTGAAGCGGCGATCCTTGCTCGACTTATCCAAATCGAGCAACAGCAATTGTCCCGCGGCGCCGCTGAATACCTCTTATCGATTCGCTTCAGCGATCGCGACGCAGCTCGCATGAACGAGTTGTCCGAGCGGGCTCGTGAAGGCCAATTGACCCCTCACGACCAGGCGGAACTCGACAGCTACATCCACGTCGGAAACCTTCTGGCTGTTATGCAGTCCAAAGGCCGGCGCGCCCTGCAAAGCGCGACCGATCATCCGGGAAATTGAACGCAGACCTCATCCGCCTCGTGTGGCACCGGGCACAAGCCCATTGTGAGTATTGTCAGTTGCCGTCGGCGTACCATCCAGCACCCTTCCAGATCGATCACATCATCGCCGTCCAACACGGTGGAACAGCAACCGCTGACAATCTCGCCCTCGCTTGTATCCATTGCAACCGGTTCAAGGGTCCTAACATCGCCAGCGTTGATCCCGGCAGCGGCAAGATCATCCGTTTATTCCATCCCAGGAGCGATACCTGGGCGGAACACTTTGTCTGGGACGGACCTGAATTGAAAGCGCTGACCGCGATCGGGAGAGTAACGATTTCTTTGTTGATGATTAACGAACCAGAGATGATCTCGGTGCGAAAGGCCCTGCAGGAAGAAGGCGTTTTCCGAGCATAGCGTACGCAGCCCTCTAATTCGAGGTCGCCTCCCCACCGCCCCAACCCTGCCTCCCATGCTAGACTCGCATTCAGTCACTCTCGTGCGGATCCGCATCCTCACTCGCTATATTCTGGGAGAAGTCGTCTCCCACGCGCTCATCGGCGCAGCCGTCTTTACTTTCATTCTGTTCACCCGCGACCTCGGACGTATTCTCGAACTCGTCGTTCGCAACAGCGCGCCCCTCCCCAGCATCGCGGAAATCTTTTTCTACACCGTTCCTGTCGCCCTTACCTACACCATCCCGATGGGCGTTCTGGTCGGCGTCCTCATTGGGCTCAGCCGCCTCTCCGCCGACAGCGAAGTCACCGCCATGCGGGCCAGCGGCCTCAGCGTTTGGAGTTTCCTGCGCATCATTTCGATTTTCGTTGTCGTCGCCTGGCTGCTCGCGCTCGCCAACAGCGTCTACATCGCGCCCCGCTCGCTCGCCTCCCTCGACGAGCTCCAGAATCGCCTCAAATCCTCGCAAGCTTCGTTCGAAGTTCAGCCCCGCGTGTTTTACGAGGGATTCCCCAAAATCGTTCTCTACGTGCAGGACGTCAAATCCATGTCCGGCGGCGCGCTCTGGAAAGGCGTCTTCCTCGCGGATCTCACCGATCCTTCCGCGCCTCGCATCAGTCTCGCCCGCGAAGGCATCCTCGCCAGCCAGGGTGCCGACCGGCTCGACCTCCATCTCATCAACGGTTCCACTCACGAGACTGATCCCAAAAATCCCGACCAGTACCAGATCTCCACCTTCCGGACCACCGACATCCCGCTCCAGATTCCGCCTGCCCAAAACACCCAGCAGAGCGAGCCCGCTACCCTGAGCGAAATGAAGATTCCCGCTCTTCTCCAGGCCGCGCGTGTTGCCGACCCCAATACCCGCCGCTGGACCATGATCGAGTTTCACCGCCGCTTCGCGTTGCCTACCGCCTGTCTGGTCCTCGCCATGGTCGGCATTCCGCTCGGCCTCTCCTCCAAAAAGGGAGGCAAGTCGAGCGGCTTCGTCCTCAGCATCCTTCTGGTATTCGCGTACTACTCCCTGTCACTGATCGGAGTTTCGCTCGCGCGCCAGGGACGCCTCTCACCCGCTGCCGGCGTCTGGCTTGCCGACTTCGCATTTTTTGTCGGAGGCGCCGTTCTACTCTGGCGATCCGAACGCCGCCCCATCAGCCTGTCGTTTTTCAAGTTTTCCAGGGCGACCCTTCCCCAACCCTCCGCCTCCGGGTCTCATTCCCCCGGACCAGCATCCTCCCACCGATTCACACGTAATCACGACCGGCCCCGCCTCTTCAATCTTCGTTTTCCCACCATCCTCGACGACTACGTGCTGCGCGATTTCCTGCTCTATCTCGCCATGATCGGCGGCGCGTTCGTTACCCTGCTGCTAGTCTTCACACTCTTTGAACTCCTCGGCGACATTCTCCACAATGGAATCTCCGTCCTCACCGTGGGAGAGTACCTGCTCAACGTAACGCCCTATTTCCTCTACTATCCCATCGCTCCCATGAGCATGCTGCTGGCCGTGCTCATCACCTTCGGACTGCTACAGCGCTCCAACGAAATCATCGCGATCAAGGCCACAGGCATCAGTCTCTATCGCGTCGTCGTCCCCGTTATCTTGGCCTCGGTCGTGGTCGCCGGCGTGCTGTTCGTCTCCGACCAGTTCTACCTTCCCTATACCAACAAGCGGCAGGACGAACTCCGCAACCGCATCAAGGGCAAACCTGCCCAAACCTACCTCCGCCCCGATCGCAAATGGATATTCGGCCAGCACAACGATATTTACTACTACCAACTCTTCGATCCCGACCGCGACACCTTCGGAGGCGTCTCCGTCTTCCAGTTTGATCCGCAAACCTTCCAGATCACTCACCGCATCGCCGCCGAGCGCGCGCACTGGTCCGATTTCATGGGCCGGTGGGTCTACGAGCAAGGCTGGGAGCGAAGTCTGGATGGCCCCGCCATCGTCGGCTACCGCAAGTTCGACGTAGCCACCTATCCCCAGCTGGCCGAAGCGCCCGCCTATTTCAAGAAGGAAGTAAAACAGTCTTCGGAAATGAACTACGAGGAATTACGCCGCTACATCCGCGATCTGGAGCAAAGCGGCTTTGACGTGGTGCGGCTGCGAGTGCAGCTCCACAAGAAAATTGCCTATCCGCTGATCACGCTTGTGATGGCCGTTCTCGCCATCCCCTTCGCGCTTTCGGCCGGCAAACGCGGCGCCCTCGCCGGAGTCGCAACCGCCATCGGCATCGGCGTCGTCTACTGGACCATCTCCGGCCTCTTCGAAGCCATGGGCAATCTAAGCCAGCTTCCACCCGCCGTAGCCGCCTGGTCGCCCAACCTGGTCTTCGGATTCATAGGAGGCTACCTGATCCTACGCATGCCAACCTGAAATCATCGGGCCATGAATCATCGGGTCATCGGCCGATCTGGCGATCGGAAAACCAATCGAGTCCCATATCGAGGAAAAAATAACTCCCGGGTCAGCCGCCGAAAGCCTGGGCCTTTCGATCGCCCGATGACCCGATCACCAGATGACCAGATGAGTCAATGTCCCGCGATCCCACTCGGCTCTCCCGGATAAAACAGTACCGTCTGCGGACTGCTCAGCGTCCCCGTGCTCACCTCGAGGTCAAATCCTGTAATGCTGCTCCCGGTATTGTTCGACACGTAGAGAAATTCCGCCCCGTTGTTGTAGTTGGGATGGATCGCCAACCCCACCGGAGACGCTCCCGTCGGCACCGACGGCGGAGTCAGCGGACCTAGCTTCCCCGTGCCCGTCGTCATATGGAACCCGTACACCTGGTTCGATCCCGTGCATGCCACATAAAGAAAGCTATTTGTCGGGTCCACGATCATCGACTCAGGATTCATCCCCACCGTCACCGGGGTTCCGATCGAAAGCAGCAGGTTATTCGTCACGTCCGCCTGAGTGCAGGACAACGTCCCCGACGTCAACTGCGTGCAAAGCTGGAACTCGCTCACCGAGCCCGTTACCGCCCCTTGGCTTCCCACATATACAAAGACTCCGCCCGTAGTCTGCCCGACCGGATTGGTATTGACCGCAATCACCGTCCCCGGATTCACCTGTGCCGTATAGGGAGAGTTCGGCTGCTCCGCCAGGTTGCCCGCGGAGTCCACCGCATACACGCTCAGTTCGTTATCATTGTGGTTCGACGTAAGATCGAGATTGCTGGTCACAAATAGCAAAGTCTTCGCCGTCGTACCTTCCGGAGGCGTGAACGTAATCACCGAAAGCGCCGTGGGAACCCGGCTCAACGGGAAACTGCTCGCCAGCGTCGCCGTCGTCGATCCCGGCTTTGTATTGAATACCGAAATCAGCGGACAATCGGTACCGTAGGCGCCGCTCATGTCCGGACAATCCGTCGGCGTAGCCGTCGTGCTCGACACGCTGATCAAAAATATAAAAGCCCCGGCCGTATCTCGCGTCATCGCCAGCGCCGTTTGCCCCAGCGTCGCCGCCGTCGACGGTGCGGAAACACTTCCGTCCGAGCCAATCGTGTACCCCGAGATCGTCTGCTGGTTCAGCACAAACGCCGTCGCCCCGGTCGGATCGAGCGAGATGCTCAGCGGCACGCCGCAAGGCGCCGTCGGACACGTCCCCGGCATGTTCTCCGTGATCAGCGACAAATTTCCGTTGTCCAGATCGATGGTGTAGGAACTCACATTATTTTCCGCCTGGCTCAGCACATACAAAAGTCCCGTCGGCCGCGAGGAAGAACTGCCGCAACTCGCCAGAAACAAACTCAGGGCGCACATGCCCGCTACCGCCACCACGACACCGGTTTTCTTCAACATCAATTCTCCTAAATCACATCGATCGTTACGTTCGGATCATCGCATGAGAAGACCCGCTAGTTATCGAACAAGCATCGCCGATGCTCACACGAGTCTGCCATTCCGGTCACCCGATGACGCGATCACCAGATGAGCCGATATAGCGGCACTGCCATTTGTGTCCGAAATATATTTGTGTATCAGGAATGGGCGGGAAGAGCAAACCCGGGGTCCCCAGAACGGCCGCCTTTGCCGGTCTGGGGTGGAAACCCGGGGTCCCCGGAACGTCCGCTTTTGCCGGTCTCCGATGGAAGCCCCGCAGCCGTCGGTATTCGGATCTGAACCTCTAATCCACCCTCCTTGCGGTTGGATGCGCGAACCTGTCCGCCGTGCAACCGGATCGCACGATCCGCGATCGAAAGACCCAATCCCGCTCCCCCGGTCTGCCGGTTGCGCGCATCGTCCAGCCGGTAGAAAGGTTCGAATATTTTCGCCAGCGCCTCCTGCGGAACCCCTGGACCGGAATCCGACACGTGAATCACCATCTCTCCGCCGCTCGGCCCATCCTGCCGCTCCAGTTTCACCTCAACCGTCGTACCCTCGGCAGTATAGCGCGTAGCGTTGCGAATCACGTTTTCCACCGCGCTGCGCAGCAAGTCTGGATCTCCCTCCACCAGAAACTCATCCTCCCCCTCAGTCACCACCCGGCAGTGCCGCCCCGCGCTCTCGTATTCCGCATCATGGCAGACTTGTTCCACCAGTTCCCGCAGCGACAAACTGCTCTTCCGCAGTCCATCCGCTCCCGACTCCAGCCGCGAGATCGTCAGCAGCCGCTGGATCAACTGGTTCAGCCGGTCCGCTTCCAGCTCAATCCGGTTCAGCGAGCCCTCGATCTCCGGCGTCGCCTTCTGTCGCGCCAGCCCCAAAGCCACGCTCAGCCGGGCCAGCGGCGAGCGCAGTTCGTGCGACACATCCTTCAGCAGCCGCGACTGCGAATCCACCAGCACTTCCAGCCGTTCTGCCATTACATCGAAGTCGCGCATCAACTCGACCATCTCGCCGCGCGGCCCCCCCGCCGGAGCCCCCGTGCGCGCACTCAGGTTCCCTGCCGCCAGGCTCTGGGCCGCATTGCGCAGCCGCGTTACCGGACTGGTCATCGAGCGCGCCAGCAGATAGCACACCAGCCCCGACGAAATCACTGCGATCAGGACTCCGAGACTTGGAAATTCATGCATTGGCCCGAAAAAGACTCGCGGCCCGGGCGGCAACTCGATTACCAGCGTGTAACGCTTCCCGTCGAGCGTCAGCGCCTGCCGCTTGATGCGATCGGGCAGCAATCCATCCAGCCACCCCCGGCGCGATGACGTGCCCCGCCGCGTTTCTTCGATCCACGGCGGAACGTGCTGGTGCCCCGTTAATTCCTTGCCCGCCGCATCAAACACGAACGCCCGCACGTGTTCGGTATGCCAAAGACCTTCCAGATACTCGTGCGCCGCCCGCTCGCCGCCACTCTGGTAGGCATTCACGGTCTCGGCCAGAATCTCCGACTCGCGATTCTCAATCCCCCGTCGAGCCGGCCTCATGGCGATCGTCACCAGAATCGCCAGCACAATAAAAAGCGCCTGCGCCGCCCAGAACGAAAGAAAGATCCGTACAAAAAGGCTCTTCATAAATTCAATCAGGCAGAGGGTTTAACTTCTGCATTCTGACTTCTGCATTCCGACTTCTTCATTCTGACTTCTGCATTCCGACTTCTGCATTCTGACTTTTGACCTCTGACTTCCCCTCACTTCTTCCCCTTCGCCGCCGGGCGCGCAAACATATACCCCACGCCCCGAATCGTCTTGATGTGATCGCCGTTCTCTTCCGAGTCACCCAGCTTGCGCCGCACTTTGCTGACGTGCATGTCGATGCTCCGGTCGAACGGCATAAACTTCCGGCTCAGCACCGCGTTCACCAGCCGTTCCCGGGTCACCACGCGCCCGGCCTCGCGCAGCAGAACTTCCAGCAGGTTGAACTCCACCGAAGTCAAATCGACCGACTGCCCTGCCCGCAGCACGGTTCGGGTAGCAGGATCCAGTTCCACATCCCCCACGGCCAGAATTTCCGGAACCGCGTCCGCCGCCTTCACCGGCTTGGTCCGCCGCAGAATCGCCCGGATGCGAGCCACCAGTTCCCGGGGATTAAAAGGCTTCGGCAGATAATCATCCGCCCCGATTTCCAGCCCGACGATGCGGTCCACATCTTCTCCACGTGCCGTCAGCAACAGCACCGGAATCTTCGACACGCTCCGGATGCGCCGCAACACTTCAAATCCATTGATCCCCGGCAGCATGACGTCCAGCACGACCAGGGCGTATTCGTTGGTCTGCGCCCGCTGCAGCCCGCGCTCCCCGTCGTGGACCGCCTCCAGGCTGAACCCTTCGGCCGTCAAATACTCAGCGACCAGGCCGCACAGCTCCACGTCATCGTCGACCACCAGAATGCGTTCCATCCTTCTATTCATCTAACACCTCAGCGAGCCATCGGGCGGTAAAGATTTGTAGATACATCATCGGGTGATCGGGCCATCGGGAGATCGGGTGACTGGAAGTCCAAACCCTGGGCACCGAACCATTTTGCTCTTCGATCACCAGACGTGCCGATCACCCGATAGCACGATCATTCCCGCGCTGTCCTTCGCGAGGCGGCGAAGATCGCAACCAGCTCCTTCGATTCCGAAAGCAAATCCTCCAGCAGATCCTGTTTAACGATTCCGGACTCGCCGAGGCACTCGATCCAGAAAACCGTCTCGTCCGCCTCTTCCACGACAGTACCCATCTTCGACACAAACTCCGCTTTCGATCTGGCACGCCCTGCCGCGCGATAGTTAGCTCCAACCGAGGTTCCCGATCGCAGGAGCTGTTTGCCCAGAACTTGGGCCTCAATGGTCCGAGGTAAGTGCCGAAAAAGTCGGATAATTCGCAGCGCAAATCGCTTGGTACGATTGCGCAACTCTTCCTGCTTGCTAAGGTTAAGATTCGGCTCCATATGAGATCACCTGACCGTCAAACCAATCATAGATCGCCCGATCACCCGGTCACCCGATCACCCGATCTTTACAAAACTTTACCCTGCTTGACCGACTCTTTACTCCATCCTCCTCAAAAAAGTGTTCTTATGCTCGTATCAAGTTCAGCTCCGGGCTGCCTCCCGGAATCTTAGGAGAACAAAATGAAATCACGTTTCCTCTCCATCGGCGCCGCACTTTTGCTGGGCGTGGCAGCCCTCTCGTCCCAGGCAGTATTTGCCCAGGGAATGCATGGCCATGGCGACCCCATGGGTTTCGATTTTGGCCGCATGCTTCACTTCTACTCCGACAAGCTCGACCTGAGCAGCACGCAGCAGGAGCAGCTCAAAGCCATCTGGGCAAAAGAGAAGCCAACCCTTAAACCTCTCATGCAGCAGATGCACCAGTACCACGAGGCGATGAAGACGCTTGAGTCGAGCGGCGCTTTCGACGAAGCCAAAACCCGCGCCCTCGCCACCCAAAGTTCCGCGACCATGATCGAGCTTCAGGTCCAGCACGCTCGCATCAAGTCCGAAATGATGCAGGTCCTGACCGCCGATCAGAAGACGCAACTCCAGCAGCTTGAGGCTGAGCACGAGGCGAACATGAAGAATCACATGCCGCCTCCGCCCGCCGACTAACTGAATTCTTTCTTCGGTCTCTCCTAGTCCCGGGCGGGGACGATAGTTTGTTCCCCGCCCGCCTTTTTAATTAGTAGGGACCCGCTTCGGCGGCGCGCCAGCTCATTGCTTCCGCCTTTGACGTCGGATTGCAGCATTGAGTAGACTTTCCGCGACCTGCCGAGGGTTGCCGGTTACACAAAGCAAGAACGAAAAATGCAAGACTCCGACCTCCTCTACTCCGGCCTGATTGTCACGGCGCTCATCCTCTCCGTTTGGACTGCCGGCCTGGTCACTGCCGCCTGCCTGTTCTTCGCCCCCTCGTTCTTGACAGCCGCCCAAGTGCGCCCAAAATCCGCGCCCCGCGCTGCTACAATCTCATCTACCGAACGTCATGTTTCCCAACCGCCTGCGCCCTCTCGTCCCCTATCTCAAGCGGCACCGGCTCGGGCTTCTTCTCGGTGGACTCTGCGTCCTCTTCAATAACGGCACCTGGGTTCTGTTTCCCCAGGTCATCCGCCGCGCCGTCAACGATCTCAACTCCGGCGTCACCCGCCAGAAACTTCTCACCTACTCGCTCGTTATTGTCGTCCTCGCCCTGATCAAGGGCATTTTCCAGTTTCTGACCCGCTACGTGGTCATCGGCATCAGTCGCGACATCGAGTTCGATCTGCGCAATGACCTCTTCGCGCACCTTGAAACGCTTTCCTATTCCTACTACCAGCGCAACCGCACCGGCGACATCATGGCGCGCGCCACCAACGATCTGAATGCCGTCCGCATGTTGTTGGGCCCGGCCATCATGTATTCGGCGAACACGCTCGTCTTCACCGCCGGAGCCCTCGCCTTCATGCTCGCCCTCAGCCCCAAACTCACGCTGATCGCATTCCTGCCCCTGCCCGTAGCCAGCATCGTCATCCAGTACTTCGGACGCCGCATCCACGAACGCTTCGAGCGTATCCAGGCCATGTTCAGCGACATCTCCGCCCGCGCTCAGGAAAATTTCTCCGGCGCCCGCGTCATCCGCGCCTACGTTCAGGAGCAGGCCGAGATCGCATCCTTTGAAACCGCCAACCAGGAGTACATCCGCCGCAGCCTCGGTCTGGTCCGCTTAATGGGGATGCTCTGGCCTACCCTCGAATTTATGTTAGGCGCCGCAGTGGTAATCGTCCTCTGGATCGGCGGCCGCCAGGTTCTCGAAGGCCGCATGAACGTAGGTGGATTCGTAGCCTTCAACACCTACATGGTCCAGCTGACCTGGCCCGTAATCGCCTTGGGATGGGTAATCAACATTTTCCAACGAGGCACCGCCTCGCTAACCAGAATCAACGAGATTCTCCTCTCCGAGCCCGAAATCGCCGATGAAGAAGCCGCGAGTCTCGAGCCACGAGCCGCTAGTCTCGAAGCGCGTGACTCAAGACTCGAAGCCCGAGACTCGAGGCTGGAAGTTCGAGACTCGAGGCTAGAGGCTCGCGACTCCGCCCTCACCGGCACCATCGAATTCCGCAATCTAAACTTCGCGTATAACGGAGTACCGGTCCTCAAAGATATCTCGCTCACCATCCCCGCGGGATCCAGCCTCGCCATCGTCGGCCCCACCGGCTCCGGCAAGACGACGCTGGTCAGCCTCATCCCGCGCATCTACGACGCCGCGCCCGGAGCCGTCCTCATCGACGGCCGCCCCATCCGCGACTATTCCCTCTCGACGCTCCGCCACAACATCGGATTCGTTCCGCAAGAAACCTTCCTGTTCTCCGACTCGATCCGCGAAAACATCGCCTTCGGAGTCCCCGACGCCACCCTCGACGAAATCAAATCCGCCGCCGAAGCCGCCAACATCGCTCAAGACATCGAATCCTTCCCCGACGCCTACAACACCACCGTTGGCGAGCGCGGCATCACCCTCTCCGGAGGCCAGAAGCAGCGCACCGCCATCGCCCGCGCCATCCTCCGCAGCCCGCGCATCCTCATCCTCGACGACGCTCTCTCCAGCGTCGATACCCACACCGAAGATAAAATCCTCAACCATCTTCGCGACCTCATGCGCGGACGCACCACCATCTTCATCTCCCACCGCGTCTCCACCGTCCGCAACGCCGACCGCATCGCCGTCCTCCACCAGGGACGCATCGTAGAGCTAGGCACCCACAACGAACTGATAGCCCGCAACGGCTACTACACCGACCTCTACAACAAACAGTTGCTGGAAGAAGAACTAGCCGAAGTCTGACCCCACGCCAGGGCCTGCCCCGATGGAGGAGTGCTACCCCACCACGAGGTCATCCTGAGCGAAGTTGCCGTTCGCGAAGCGAAAGGCAACGCAGTCGAAGGACCCCTACTCCCAAACTGGTCCCCGCCCTTGCCCCTCCAATAACCGGAAGTTACCTTCGTGTATATCCACCAACAAAAAACTTGTGTTCCCTCGCCCCAAACTCCTCTAGAATGGGCCGTCCCTAAAAACTTGATCCAGGTCAAGGAGTACCCATGCCTAACTTCCGCTCACTCCCATTGCCATCTTCTATTACTCCTGCCAGCAGATCTCATTTCCGGTTATTCCTCGCAATACTTCTGGCCTTCGTTTTCTTATCTGCCGGATCCCTCCAGAGTTTTGCTCAAGGCTCGAAGCGCAAGTCTCTCTACGATCCGATCGAGGAGAGAGATCGCGACCGTCCCGACAAGCGTTCCGACTGGATGATGCGCGGCCGCACCGCGCCCAAGGGACAATCCGCAGCCGCTCTCCGTTTGCGCGCTCACCAGCAGAAGATGACTATGCGCGCCGCACGAGCCGCCGCCATCAAAGCGGGCACGGTAACGCCCGGCATCATCACACCCTGGGTGCCGCTAGGGCCCGCTCCTCTGGTTTCCGATCAGGATTACTACCTCTCCGTGACCGGTCGCTCGACCGCCATCGCCATCGATCCCAGCGACGCCACCGGCAACACCGTCTATATCGCCGGAGCCTCCGGTGGCGTCTGGAAGTCAACCAACGCCGCAGCAACCGTGGCCGCCAATGTCACTTGGACTCCCGTCACCGACCAGCAAGCCTCACTCACGGCCGGAGCGGTTTCCGTGAAGAGTGACGGCAGCGTCGTGCTGGTTGGCACGGGCGAACCCGATAACGCGATCGACAGCTACTATGGAGTTGGCATCCTGCGCTCGACCGACAAGGGGTCCACCTGGACATTGATCCCTTCGTCCGATAGCGGCGCCCATTCCTTTGCCGGCATCGGCTTTACTAAATTTGCCTGGCTGCCAAGTTCAAATACAGTGGTCGCGGCGGCGGCTGACGCCTTCAAAGGCGACCAGGAGGCCCTCCTCGCCAGCAACGCAGCTCTGGGTATGTATCGCTCCGCCGACGGTGGCCAAACCTGGACTTACGAGCAGCCTACCGACGGCATCCTGCCATATTTTTCCGCCACAGACGTCACCTACAACGCGACCGCCGGAAAGTTCTTCGCCTCCATCCAATACCACGGCGTCTACAGTTCGACCAACGGCACCACCTGGACCCGTCTCACCACCCAGCCCGACCCTACCAACCTCAGTCTTGCCAACTGCCCCACCACTACCAATTTCAATAACATCACCTGCCCGCTCTACCGCGGCCAACTCACCACCGTCCCCGGGCGCAACGAAATGTACTTCTGGTACGTGGATGGCAGCGATGACGACTATGGCATCTGGCAATCCACCAACGGTGGAACTTCGTGGAAGAAAATTGACGAGACCGGCATCACCTCGTGCGGTGATACCAACGGCGGATGCGGCACCGATCAAGCCTTTTACAACCTCGAAATCTCGGCCGTAGCCGATGGCACCGCCACCGACATTTACGCCGGGGCCGTTAACCTCTTTAAGTGCAAGCTGGCCAGCGGAGCTACCACCTGCTCCACTCTGGACCCGAATCTGCCGAACTCATGGCTTAACCTGACACACGTTTATGGTTGCAGCACCATCGCCAACGTCCATCCCGACGAGCATGGCTTGGATTTCATGGTGGTCGGCGGCAAAGACATCATGTATTTCGGCAATGACGGCGGCGTCTACCGCGCCCTCAACGGATTCACGGGCTTGGACATTGGTGCCTGCAACAGTCCCGGAACCAATCAGTTTGACGACCTCAACGCCACCATGGGTTCCATGACTCAGTTCGTCTCGTTCTCGGTCCACCCCACGGATCAGAACACGGTTCTGGGCGGCACGCAGGATAACGGTTCCCCCGCCTCCAGTACGGCCACCACAAGTTCGCAATTCCTCACGGTGCTGGGCGGAGACGGCGGTTACAACGCCATTAATCCCACTAATCCTCTGGAGTGGCTCGCATCGCTCCCCGACTCCGAAATCGTTATTTGCGAGGATGGCATCGGATGCAATGACAACACCTTCGATTACCTCGCCAGCCCCGATGTTCTTGGCAACATAGACTACGGAGCTTTCTACACCCCTTTTATTCTTGACCCGCAGAATAGCGGCGAAGTCCTGATAGGAACCTGCCGGGTGTGGCGCGGAGACACGGCAACCGGCACTTTCACTTCGCTCAGTCCGGATTTCGATACAGACGGCATCACCGACTACTGCCAGGGCAACGAAATTAACCAGGTCCATGGACTCGCAGCAGGCGGGCCACTCGACGCGAACGGGTTCTCCAACGTGGTCTACGCCGTCACCTTCGGCTACGGTCCGCTCTACTCAGTTCCCGTTCTGGGTGGCAACGTCTGGGCTACCACCAACGCCGCGACCACCGAAATGACGAACGTGACGGGCTCGATCAATCCAAATGGATATGCGCTCTCGTCCGTGACCATTGACAAGTCCGATGCCACCGGCAACACCGCCTATGTTGGAGTCATGGGATTCGGTACCCCGCACGTCTGGAAGACGACCAACGCGGGCACTAGTTGGACCGATTGGAGTGGCTCAGCGAGCACCGTTCTACCCGACGCTCCCGTGAACGACCTGTTGGTCGACACCCAGACCGCTCAAATCTATGCCGCAACCGACGTAGGCGTGTTTGTCAGCTCCACCACGACCGCCTCGTGGGCCGAAGTCGGCACCGCCTCCGCTCCTGGCGCCACCGGATATTTGCCCAACGTTCCTACCTCGGCATTGCGAATGTTCAACTCGGGCTCGGTCAAAAAACTGCGCGTCTCAACCTACGGACGCGGCATCTGGGAATACAGCTTGCCTGCCGTGCCCGATTTCACTAACGCGATTTCCAACTCTCCGCAAACCGTCTTCCCCACCCAGACCGCGACCTTCAACGGAACGCTGACCTCCATTGACGGATACAACAGTTCTGTTCATCTGAGTTGCACGGGTACCACCCCGTCCACCTGCACCCTCAATCCAACGCAGCAGACTCCCACCGCGGGAGGAGCCACCTACACCTTGACCGCCGGAGGCGCGGCTGGCGACTACAGCTTTAATGCCCACGCTGTGGGCACCGACTCGAATACCACGACCCATGATGCGCCGGTGGTTCTGCACGTAGTCGACTTCGCGCTCACCTCGCCCAGTCCCAATACGCTCACCGTGATCCCGGGTGGAACCTCCAGCCAGAGCACCTTCGTCGTGTCCGCCCTCGGTTCGTTTGCCGGCTCGGTGACCCTCACTTGTCCAACCGGACTGCCAACTGGCACCGCGTGCGTGTTCTCGCCTTCGGCCACCGTCAGTCCAACCTTGTCTACTCCGGTTACGGTGACATTGACGGTAACCGCCTCCTCAAGCACCGCCTTGGGAAGTTCCACGGTGACCCTCTCGGCGACCACGGCGGGAGCTCCCGCCGCGAAGACGAAGACGTTTACTCTGCAGGTGAATTCACCTCCGCCTGACTTCACGCTCGCAGTTACGGCTACTCCGGCCACAACCGTGGCTGGCACAAATGTCACTTGGAGCGGCACGCTCACGGCTGTCAACGGCTACAACCATAACGTCACGCTCTCATGCACGGCGGGCTCTACGCCAGTTCCCGGCACGTGCTCGTTCTCGCCCAATCCGGTTCTGCCGACCTCTGGCGGAGCGGCGTTTACCGTTACCGTTGGGAGTTCCACGGACGGCACCTACAGCTTCAACATTCAGGGTGTTGGCACCGATAGCACCACTCACAGCCAGGCCGTCAGTCTCACCGTGAACGGAACCTTCACCGTGCCTCCCACGCTGACGAATCCCACCAGCGCCAACCCTGGCCAGGCGACAACCACTACCATGCAACTCACGCCGTCCGGCGGCAGCACCTTCACCACCAGCGTCAGCTACTCGTGCTCCGGACTCCCAACCGGCGCGACGTGCACATTCAATCCGGCCTCGCCACTTGCTTCTGGCTCGTCGGCCACGAATGTGATGCTTACCGTTAATACCGCCGGCCCATTTAGTGGCACCGCCGGATCGAACGTCCGAGGCCAGACAACAATAAAGAGGAAAGCCCAGAACCAGAACCCGCGTCTGTGGCTGCCCCTCACCCTCCCCTTGGCCGGAGTCGTCTTCGTCGGGCTCGCCGGTCGCAAAATATCGCGCCGCTACAAGATCGTCGGCCTCTGCCTCACCCTGGCTCTCGCCCTGATAATGGTGGCTTGCGGCGGAGGAAGCGGTAGCTCGGGACCTCCGCCCGTAACAATCAGTCCCACCAGCGCCCAGGTCCAGTTGGGCGGCACGCAACAATTCACGGCCAGCACGACTGTGACCTGGTCATCAACCGGATCTGGTTCAGTTAACGCCAGTGGCCTCTACACCGCACCCACAACTGGAACAACTCCGTTAAGCGCCACCGTAACCGCCACCCCAACCAGCGGCACGGCCACCTCGGCTTCTGTCACGATTCCAGCAGTATCCGTGAGCGTGACCCCAGGCACGCAGAGCACTCTATTCCCCAGCAACCTGGGCGCGGGCGAACCGGTACAACAGCAGCAATTCACCGCCACTGTCACCAACGACTCCAGCAACACGGCCGTGAACTGGGCGATCAGCGCCGGCGGCACGACCGATACAATCACCAACGCCGGTCTTTATACCGCCCCCAACTCGGTGCCTTCCGGGCCGGTGACAATTACCGCGACCTCGCAGGCGGATGGCAGTAAAGTCGGCAACGCCACTGTCAATATCCAGACGCCGACACCAGCAGGTACCTACCCAATCACCGTCACCGTGATAGAAGGTACGGTCACGAAAACGACAACGTTCAACTTGGTGGTTGCGAACTAAACGGAACAACTAGGGATTCAAATTTCCCGGGCAGGCCCTTCAATCTCGCACAGAAATTCGCTGTGGAGACAGGGCTTGCCCGTTCCTTTCGGGGACCAATAAAACGCGAGGTAACTCCGCCGTCCCTGGGCAACACTCAGAACGGCCCGCCAGCCGAACCGAGCTTTCGGCACAGACTTGACAACGCGTGCTATTCTGGATTTTCGTAGATTAAGATCGATGGTTCTCTCCCAGCTGTGCGACAGTGGCTGAGCAGGCGACCATAAAGTTAATGTTTTGAATACTTTGCCCATAAGTCTATACGAATGAATACTTTGCCGGAAAATTCCTCCTAAAGTATTGATTCAAATAGACCGGGGGGGGTGGGGGGTACCCCCCGACCGCTAAAATGCGCAGCTTTCACCGCCCTGAGCATTTCTGACACCCGAGCGAAATTCGCACCTGCCAAAAATTTTTTCGCCCGCCAAAAGTCAAAATCTTCCCCGATATCGAAGAGAACGAAAAGGAGACTCCAACGAAGTCTCTTCATCACGAACTGCACAAGAAAATCCGAACCGAAATTTTCGCCCCAGCATAAATTCCATCCACAATCTGAAGTCCTGACGATCTCCGCACTTCGTCTTGTTACCGCTTCGCTAAGTATCGACGAATAAAATTCCCATCCTCGGCTCGCAAGCACCAATTCGCGAACCAGTCCCGAAACTAATCTGATGGAGTAGTTCCCCAAACCCTCTTGACGCAATTGGAAACTGGCATGAGAATGGCTCGGACTTTTTGTCCCAGGAAAAACGCGGCTTCCAAGTGTTACTGAAATTGTCCCGTGCCTTGCTGATACTGTGTGGGCGGTTTTGCAATGCACCATTCCCGGTTCCAGACAAACCTTGAGGATTACACTCATGAAATCCGCTATCTCCCGATGCGCAGTGGCCGCCGTTCTGGCGATCGCCAGCCTGATGTTCTCAACCTCATTCTCTTCCGCTCAGTCCCTGACCTTGGCCTGCGCGACCGGCACCGGCGAAATGGGAGTGGCGTTTAGTTCCGCGTTGGTGGCCAGCGGCGGCGTTCCGCCCTACACCTACTCCGTCATCGCTGGAGCCCTGCCTCCCGGACTTTCGCTGGATCCATCCTCGGGCGATATCACCGGCACGACAACCACGGCCGGTTCCTTCAACTACACCGCCAACGTGACCGATTCCGCAAGCGGCAGCGTTACCGTCAAATGCAACCTCAAGGTCCAGCCTCATCTCGAGATGAACTGCCCTCCCGAAGTCAAGGGCGGAATGGTCGGCCAGCCCTTCAGCTCCACCTTCGTCGTTCACGGCGGTGTCGCCCCATTCACCTTCACTATCGTCAGCGGTTCCCTGCCTCCCGGCTTGACCTTGAACAGCACCACCGGCGTCGTTTCCGGCATTCCCACCATGGCAGGCTCGTTCACCTACGCCGCCCAGGTCATGGATTCTCTCGGCGTCGTTTACAACGAGCACAGCGGCCACTGCCTGATCGTCATCACGAATTCAACTACGCCCATCCTGATGTGCGCGGCCTCGACCGGGCAGGTCGGCTTTGCTTACAGTTCGGCTCTGGTAGCGTCCGGCGGAACGCCGCCCTATACCTTCTCCATCATTAGCGGAGCCCTGCCTGCAGGCCTGTCGCTCAATACATCAACCGGCGCCATTACCGGCACGCCGACGACTGCGGGGACATTTAACTTCACCGCCCAGGTCGTCGACTCCACCGGCACCGCCGCCGGAACCGCAACCGCGAATTGCAGCATCGTAGTTTCCCCGCCCCAGATCACCCTTGCCTGCGCCTCTTCGTCCGGCCAGGTAGGCGTTGCTTACAGCTCGGCTCTCATCGCGAGTGGCGGTGTGCCACCCTACACCTTCTCGATCTCCAGCGGTTCTCTGCCCGCCGGCCTGACCCTCAACCCATCGACCGGCGCTATCACCGGAACGCCGACGACAAGCGGGACCTTCAACTTCACCGCCAAAGTCGTCGACTCCACCGGCACTGCCGCAGGCACCACCACTGCGAACTGCAGCATCGTCATCTCGCCCCCCAACATCACGTTGGTTTGCCCAATAGCGACAGGCCAGGTCGGTCTCCCCTACAGTTCTTCGCTGGTTGCGTCTGGTGGAGTGCCACCCTACACCTTCTCCATCATCAGCGGCTCGCTGCCTCCCGGCCTGACGCTCAATCCCTCTACTGGCGCCATCACCGGAACACCGACCACCTACGGGACGTTTAACTTCACGGCCCAGGTTGTCGACTCGACTGGCTCGAAGGCAGGCACCACCACGGCGAGTTGCAGCATCGTAATTTCGCCCCCGCCCCTCAACCTCACGTGCGCCACTTCGACCGGCCAAGTGGGTGTTGCCTACAGTTCCG
>JBEKOW010000049.1:0-21070 GCA_049521375.1 Terriglobales bacterium | reverse complement strand
TGGCCGCGACCTGGAAGCCATCGCAGTTGGCCTGCAGGAAGCCCTGCACGAGGACTATCTCCACTACCGGATATCCTCGACTGCCTACCTGGGCAACCATATTTCCGATCATGGCGTGCCCATCGTCCAGCCTCCCGGAGGTCACGCCATCTATATCGATGCCCGCGCTTTCCTCCCCCACGTCGCGCCCGAACATTTCCCCGCCGTGGCGCTCGCAAACGAACTTTATCTCCAGGGAGGAATTCGCTCGGTCGAGATCGGCACGCTGATGTTCGGCCCCGCCGCGAAAATGGACTTGGTCCGCCTTGCCATCCCGAGACGCGTCTACACCCAAAGCCACATCGACTACGTGGTGGAGATAATTCTGGAAGTCTGGAAGAACCGGGACCAGATCCAGGGAATGAACCTGACTTACGAAGCCCCATTCCTGCGTCACTTCACTGCCAAACTGGAGCCCGAGGAAGCAAAAGCGACCGCCGACGGGTAGGATTTCAAAAGGATTACATAGCACTCTGTTCGAGCCCCATTGACTTAGGGTTGGAGCAGCTTAGAATAGCAATTGATCGGGATTTTGTGATCGGGTGAGCACTTAAAAATCGAATCGTGGACAGTTAACTCGTTTAGTTTGAATACTTTGCCTTTAAGTGCCAAAGGTTGAATACTTTGCGAGGAAATTCCACCTAAAGTATTGATTCTAATAGACCGGAGGGGGGAGGGGTATACCCCACTGGGTAAACACGCAATTCCAAAATCCCTCTGGAAACGACGAGTTGTGGTTTTTCATATTCCTGGAGCCGGGAGCCGGTGAGCCGCAGGTGTAAAATATTTTATTGCAATCCTTCGATCCCCCATCTCAGAAAGGAATTCCGATGGCAACCATGGAAGCTCCCCCGCGCGTGCAGTCTCGTCTGCACGAAGGTCCATTCAAGAACGAACAGTTTGTCGATTTCACCAGGCAGGACAATGTCCGCAAGATGCGCTCCGCGCTCGATACAGTGCGCGGCCAATTAGGGCGGGAATACGATCTCATCATTGGCGGCAAGCGCATCAAGACGGCGGACAAGATCCGTTCCATTAACCCGGCGAAGCCGTCCGAGGTAGTCGGCATTCACCAGAAGGCCGGCAAGGAACACGTGGAGCCAGCCGTGAACGCGGCCCTGAAGGCCTTCACCAGTTGGAGTCGCACTCCGGTGGAGCAACGCGCGGCGTTATTGTTCCGAGTTGCCGACACCATGCGGGAGCGCAAGCTGGAATACATGGCATGGCTGGTCTTCGAAGTCTCCAAGAACTGGCTGGAAGCCGATGCCGATGTCTCCGAGACCATCGATTTTTGCGAGTTCTACGGACGTGAAGCTCTGCGCCTCGCAAAGGCTGAAACACCGGTGCAGTTGCCCGGCGAGCGCGACACGCTGACCTATATTCCGCTCGGCGTCGGCGCCGTGATTCCACCCTGGAACTTCGCTGCCGCCATCATGGCGGGAATGACCGTGGCATCGATCGTCTGCGGCAATACCGTTGTCTTGAAGCCGTCGAGCGATTCGCCTACCATCGCCGCGAAGTTTGTCGAGTTGCTTGAGGAGTGCGGCCTGCCCGAAGGAGTTGTGAACCTCTGTCCGGGCGGCGGAGCGAGCTTCGGCGATGCGCTGGTCCTGCATCCCAAGGTTCGCTACATTGCGTTTACGGGCTCGCGTGAAGTCGGACTGCACATCAACCATTCGGCTGCCACCCAGCAGCCCGGTCAGATCTGGATCAAACGCACCGTGCTCGAAATGGGAGGGAAGGACGCAATCATCGTCGATTCCGACGCCGATATCGACTCGGCAGTTGAAGGCGTTGCCCAGGCGGCGTTTGGCTTCCAGGGCCAGAAATGCTCTGCCTGCTCGCGCGCGATTATCGACGAGCGCATCTACGACAAGTTTCTCGAGAAGCTGAAGGCTCGCGTCGAGCGCATCACCCTGGGTGATCCCGTGGACAATCCGAACATGGCTGCCGTCATCAACGAAGGTTCGATGAACGACATTCTGCGCTATATCGAAATCGGCAAGAAAGAGGGCCGCCTGATCACCGGCGGCGGGCGTGCAACCCACGCCGGCGACGGATACTTCATTCAGCCGACCGTCATCGCCGACATTCAGCCGAAATCGACGCTGGAACAGGAAGAGATTTTTGGACCCGTACTCGCCGTGATCAAATCGCGCAACTTCGATCATGCGCTGGAAATCGCCAACGACACTGAATTCGGCCTGACGGGAGCGGTCTATTCCAGTTCCCGCGAAAAGTTGGATCGCGCCCGGCGTGAATTTCACGTTGGCAATCTATACCTGAATCGCAAGTGCACGGGCGCAATGGTGGGCGCTCACCCATTTGGCGGCTTCAATATGTCAGGTACCGACTCGAAAGCCGGAGGCCCCGACTACCTCTACCTCTATACGCAAGCCAAGAGCATAGGCGAAAAAATCTGACGGGAATCGGGTCGTGTGGCCGGCGCCTTCGACCCGTTTTTTATTGAGCAATCGACGAAGTTCGTGCCCGACCATTACCTTGGTGTGCGCGCATGTTCTCAGATCACCGAAGCGCGGCCGACTCTGGATCAAAATGATTCCAGGGAGGTCTTCAACTGTGTTTCGGCCTGATTATATTTCGTGTTTACTGACCGTTCTTTCCACAATCCTGGTTGGCCGGAGATGTTGGCAAGGCTGGATTTTGGCGGCCATTAATAGCGTCATCATTTGTGTTATCGCAATCAAAACGCAACAAACCGGATTCATCCCCGCCAATCTCTTCTGCATCGTGCTCTACGGAATCAACCTGCGCGCCTGGAAGAAGCAGGCGGCATCCGCTTAGTGCTGCGGACGCCAATGCCCTCAGGAGCTTAGCAGGTTGACCTGCGCACCGTTGCCAGCCTAGTATCCGGGCTGAGTGATATCGACGCCAGAAATCGGACAGGTTCTCGGGCACTACCGCATTGTCGAACTGCTGGGCTCGGGCGGTATGGGAGTGGTGTTCCGTGCGCACGATGAGCAACTTTACCGCGACGTTGCTGTGAAAATTCTGCCTCGGCTGGGCCTGTTGAGCGATGCCGCGCGACGCCAGTTTCGGCACGAAGCGCTGAGTCTGGCGCGCATCAGCGATCCCAACGTCGCGATGGCATTCGATTTCGGCCGCGACGCCGGGTTTGATTACCTCGTCACCGAATATGTCCCTGGCATCACGCTCAATGCCAAGATCGGAGGCCGCGCGCTTCCCGAGGTCGAGGTCGTGGAACTCGGCAAACAACTGGCCTCGGGGCTGGATACCGCGCACAAGCAAGGCGTGATCCATCGCGACCTGAAGCCGGGCAATTTGTGCGTCACCCCGGATGGACGCTTGAAGATTCTGGATTTCGGCCTGGCGTTTTTGTTACAAGTCGAGCGCGATGTGACGGCCACGCTTCCGCTCACAGAATCCTACGACAATGCCGGAACGCTGCCCTACATGTCTCCCGAGCAGATCAAAGGCGAGAAACCGGACGCGCGCGCCGATATCTGGTCGGCAGGCGCGGTGCTCTACGAGATGGCCACGGGAAAGACCCCATTCGGAGAACTGACGGGCGGATCGTTGATCGCGTCGATCCTGAACGTGGTTCCACCGCCGCCGCGTTCCATGAATCCCAAGATCAGTCAGGGTTTGGAGAGAGTTATCCAGAAGGCGCTGCAAAAAGACCCGGCTCAACGGTATCAATCTGCGGGCGATTTGCGCGACGATCTCTACCGGCTTTCCACCGGAGTTCTTCCCGTCTATGCGAAACCGTCCTCGCGGCACTGGCTTTGGTGGTGCGCGGCTGCGATCGCGATGGTGGTCATCGGTGCGGGAATCTGGTGGACGCATCGATCTGGCAAGACCGTCGCCATGGAACAGCAGGTCATGGCGGTTCTGCCCTTTGAGTCGGTAGCCAACGATGCTCCGACAAACGCGCTGGGCGTGGGATTGAGCGAGACGGTCACGGCCAAATTAGTGCAGGCTAGCGATAACGGCCATCTGCAACTGGTTTCGACGCGCGACCTGGTCGCGCAGGGCGTGAAGACCGCGGATGCGGCACGGCGTGAGTTTGGCACGGACCTGGTGCTGGAAGGGAGCTTGCAGCAGTCCGGCGACCAGATCCGGATTACCTGCAGCCTGGTAGACTCGCGCACGCACCTGCAATTAGCCGCGCGCACGGTCACGGGCGCGTCGGGGGATATTTTCCGGTTGCAGGACACACTGGTCGAGCAGGTCGTGGCGATGCTGCCGGTCGCGGTCGGGAAAGAAAAGCGCATCGCCATGGAAACGCGTCCAGGCACGAGTCCTGCAGCGTACGACTTGTATTTGCGGGGGCGCGGCTATCTCGAGGATTACAAGACTCCGGATAACATCGAACGCGCCATCGAGCAGTTTGGGCGCGCCGTGGCAGCGGATCCGAATTACGCTCCCGCCCACGCCGCCATCGGACTCGCGTACACGGCGGGTTTCCGGTACCAGAATCGCAGCAAGGACTGGATTGAGAAGGCGCAGTCCGAATGTGAACGCGCCCTGTCGATCACGCCGCAACTGGCGGAAGGCCATACCTGCCTTGGGAACGTTTACTTTTCACAGGGACATTACGAGGATGCCGTCCAGGAGCTTCAGCGGTCGCTCGATCTTGACCACAACAGCGATGAGACACTGCGCCTTCTAGCGGAAGCGGATCAGAAGCTCGGTAACGCGTCCGCCGCGGAGGAGGCTTATCGCAAGGCGATTGCGCTGCGGCCAAACTACTGGGGCGTCTACAGCGCGTTTGGGACGTTCTATTACCGGCAGGCGCGGTATTCCGATGCGGCTGAAATGTTTCGCAAGACGATTCAGCTGGCGCCACTCAATTACCTGGGATATTCGAATCTGGGGGCCATGAATCTGTTGCAGGGGCAGTATCAAGTGGCCGTGGATGAGTTCAAGAAATCCATCGATTTGCGGCCGAGTTTCGATGCGTACGGCAATCTGGGCGCCGCGTATTTCTATCTGCGGCGGTATCAGGAGAGCGCGGAGAGCCTGCAGGAGGCAATCAAGATCGACGATAAAGACTGGCAAAATTGGGGCAATCTGGGAGATACCTTGTACCAGATTCCGTCCCGCCGGGCGGACGCACTTGGCGCCTATCGCAAGGCGATCGAGTTGACGAGGGCTCGACTGGAAGTGAATGCGCGCGATGCCACCGTGCTCGCGTTCGCGGCGGATTATTTTGCGATGCTCGACCAGGAAACACAGGCCCGACAAGATATGGCGCGCGCCCTGGCCATCGCTCCGAAGGACGCGGACGTTCTCTTTCGCGCCGCGATTCTCTCGAATCACTTTGGCGAGAAGGAAAGCACGTTGAATTTTCTGCGCCGCGCGGTCGACGCAGGATGCTCAAAGACGCAGATCCGGGATACTCCCGACTTCGACCGCTTACAGAGCCAGCCAGATTTCAGGCGAATTCTGGCTGATCCATAACAAGACAAACGCTAGTTTGGGACAACGTGAACGCCGGGATCAATACAGGGCTGCGAAGGAGGCGTAGTAATCCGCGTGAGACTGTATTTGTAGGTACATTTGGTTTGCGGGTTCGCCCTGCACGCGGAATCCGGAGTGACGAGTTGAGGAGCGGAAGAAGACGGGAACGATTTAGCCGGCACGGGAGATGCACCCGTGAATGTAATGGTGTACTGGCTAGTGTCCGGCGGATCGACAAACCACTGAATGGAGTCGCCTTCGTTGGTCTGGGTGGGATCAGGGGTGACGATCGCGCAATTATTAATGTGAACCTGTACGGCTTGGGCAACGACCACTTGCTTCTTATGGCAACCGAAAAATATAAGAAGCGCTGAGGCGGCTGGCAGTAACGCCACGAAACGTAAGATTCTCATTTGTCCTCCCTTTCGATTCCACTGGAGGACGAGAATTGTGCCTATGATCGGCTTATAAGTCAAGTGGCGTGCGGCTGCACGATAAGACAGGCCGCTCGCAGCGGCCTCCACTCCGCGGGTTAACGTTCGGAGACCCTTAGTTCGTGATCCCCGCGCTTTGGGCCGCCGGGCCAGCCGCGGCCGCGGTTGCGGCTGCTGCTTCATTCAGAATTCGATGGTGAATGGTGAACAGAGCTAACTCAAGCCGGTCGGAGACGCCGATCTTGTCGTAAACATTGCGCAAGTAGTTCTTGATGACCTGCTCGGTAGTGCCCAGCTGGGTGGCGATTTCCTTGTTCTTGTAGCCCTGCACGATGAGCGCGACGATGCGGAGTTCCTTGGCGGTCAGGCGATCGCGGACTCTGAGACCGACCATATCGTTCTCGGTGAGTTCGCTGGGGACCGCCATATCCTGCACCCAGGTTTCGCCGCGAGCGACCTTGCGGACGCAGTCAACCAGAGCGGGACTGGTAACGTTGCGATAGACCACGCCGTGGGCTCCAGCGGCCATGTAGCGCTGCGCGCTCTCGCCAGTATCGGCAAGGACGACGACGCGTGTTTTATTCCGGGTGGCGGCCGCCAGAACGGAATTGAAATCGGAATGGAAGCCTCCGGCAATGACGAGCACGGCGGCGCGAAACTTGTCGAGCGCCATGAACATCTGCTCGGCGGTCTGCGCCTGGGCTACGATGCGCATTTCGTCTTCTACTGCCAGGACTTTGGCGATGCCGGCGCGAAAGATCGCCTGATTGTCGGCGAGAATAAGCTTTAACATGGATGTAGCTCCCCTTACGTATTGCGCACAAATTCGTAGGAATCAATTACGCAGGCGACGCCGCGATTGTCTGCGGGGGCTTCGCCAGCGCCCGGTTCGTCGGTCCGCACAACGCGGCCGCGGCACTGAATGGTGACATCTTCCTTGCCACCCGTGACCTCCGGGGGCAGAGTGATTTCGAACTCCACGGGCGAGCCGACTTCCAGGGCGGAATCGGCGCGGATGTAAACGCCGGCGGCGCTCAAGTTACCCGTCATCCCGCTGGCATCAGCGGCGGAGTCTTCACTATGAATCTTGATCGGCAGGTGCAGCGGAAATCTTTTTCCCGTACGCGCTTCGGACACAACGCCTCCTCTGCCATTCCTCTGAAACCCCTAAAACCGGAAAACCACGGCATTCCCGGTCCAGAGCCTGAATGAGCAGCTATCGGCGTTATATCACGGAAAATAGCCCGAAAGAAGCCCTCATTACCTTCGTAACACAGGTAGCAACTAGGTACCTCCCCAGGATTGGAAGCGGGAAAGCGCCTATTCGGGCCGCAAGTCAACGATTTCGATCAGGATTGAGCAGCTTCCGAGTTGATTTCGACGATCCGGCTGCGGCGACGAAGAACGCGCCGCCGATGCGACTCATGCAGCGGTTTGGAGGCGGCAACCGCACAGAGAACATAAAACAATGCGGCATTGGCCGGGATTTGCAGGTTGAAGTCGAGAAAGCTATGCACGAGGATGCCGATACATCCAAGCAGAGCTGCCACCGTCAGCAACCCGGTACTGGTTTGGTTCCAATCCTTCAGCTTGGCGATCGCCTGTCGAAACAGCAAGGCGAGAAACCACACTGCGATGGCGAATCCAGCCGCTCCGGTTTCGACCAACAATTGCAGATAGTCGTTGTGAGCCTGGTTCACAAAAAAAGTAGTGTAGAAGCTGCGGAACTGCGGGTAGACGATCGGGAATGTGCCGAGTCCCCAACCGAGGAAAGGCCGTTTGACCAGCATGCGCAGGCAATCGCGGTCGATCGCCACGCGAGTGCCACCATTGATCTCCGTTCGTGTTTCCGAGTGAATGCTGGCCAGACGGTGCGTAAGTTCGCTGCCGCCGAACCACACCAGAAACGCAATCAGAAGCGCCATAAAAACTCCAAGCATGAGCGGTTTTTTCCAGCCGCCCTGCTGCGAGCGAAGTACGAGAACAGCGAAGAGAATCAACTGGGTGCAAAGAGCCAGCATTCCTCCACGGGAACCCGACAGGAAAATGCTGCCTACCATCAGAGCGGCGATTGCCGTGACGAGAATGCGGCGGTTGGGCTCGGTCGAACGCGCCGCCGCCAGCACGAGCGGAAAAGGCGTGAGCATTTCCATCAATCCGGCATAGTGATTGTGATTGACGTAAGGCCCATAGATCGCGCCGCCTTGTGCCGACGTCCAGAGCCAGTAGAGCTTGCCATTGGGAGCGACGCCCTGCACGATGGCAAAGGAAGCGACGATGCCGCCGTAGACGGTGACTGTGTTGGCGACCCAGTTAAACTGCGAGGCTCGGCGCAAAGCCTGGGTCGCCACAAAAGCCAGCATTCCATAGGCGGCATACAGCAGGAGGTCCGCGTAAGTAATGTGCCGATACGCGGTGATGCCCGTTGCCCACTGCGTAAAAGTGAGCACGAGAAATAACGCCATCGGCAGGTAGAGGGCGTTATTGGAAAGATCGTCCTGATGTTCGAGCCACTGACGATATCCCCATGCGCACAGGAGTAGAACCGCGCATGCTTCCAGAGCAAAAATCGACCACGGTTCGACCGCTCCAAACGCCAGAGGAGCCAGCAAAAGCAGGGCGCCAGTGCCGGCAAGAAGTGCGGAGTTACTGAGCTTTGGTCGCGAAGCCTTTGGAACGGGCGCGGGTTCGGGCTGAACGGCCAGGGCGGAGCTCACGGTTTGTCCTTTTCGGCATCGGATTTATCCGGGGAAAGCTGAAAATCGTCGAGCCATAGCTTGCCTCTAATCGGGCTGCCAGCGGGAAAGCGTTCGATCACCAGGCTAAGCAGGGAGGTTGACTCGGGAATCGTGATCCTGAAGTGAACTTCCTTCCAGAAATCAGCGCCCGTGAGTGGGTCGCTGGCGAACAGGGGTGCGCCGGTGTAGGCATCCCGGAGAACGATTTGCGGTCCACCCACGCCCTCAAAGTCCGTCGACTTGTAGTAGGCGGAAAAATCGTAGGTAGTGGCTCCGTGCACTGGGATGAGTTGCTGAATGCCCGCGTCAGAGACGGGTGGCCCCTCGAAATTGAGCGAGAGTGAGCGGGATCCCTGATGAGCTTCGCTGGCATCCAGCAAGGCGCGAACACCGGTCCGATCGACATACAACCAGTCAAACCCGCCGTTGAGAATGTCGAGGCTGAAATCACCATTGACTACCAGATTGTCCTCGGTGGGCAGGTATGCGGAGAGCCCAAGAGAACCCGATGCTTGTTCCCAAGCAGACATGGCCGCATCTGGCCGGCGGACCTGAATTAAGTAGCGAACGTATTCGAAAAGATGCCAGGCATCGAATTTTTCGTGCAATTGAGTGAGGCGTTCCCAGGTTTTTCCGGCGCCCTCGGTTTCCTGTTTACTCATGAGCAGCGAAAGAAATGCCAGGAGAGTATCGCTGCGCGCGGGGACCACGTCGCGGAGCAAAGCATCGACGTCTGGACGCACTCGCCAGCAGGCATGCAGGGAAGCATCGACCAGGGAGGTATCGTTGGCGAGGACTACGTGAAATTCGTGCAGGGCGCGGTCAATCTCGCCGTCAACGAGGAAGAAATTTGCCGCTTCCCACGCTACATCGGGAGCCGTGGGCTCGGCCTGGAGGCCGCGTTCGAGCGCCTCCCGCTGGCCGGCAATATCTCCGGTAACCTGGTAGGCAGCGGCCAAATCGAACCAGTAGCGGGCATCGTAGGGATCGAGAGCTACCGCTTTCTGGAAGCTTTCGATGGCCGCCTGAGGGTTACCTGCCGCAAAGGCGTAGTACCGGCCCAGCCGATGCCGATAATCGGCGTTTCCAGGAGAGAGGAGTACTGAGATGTTGAGAGCCCGAAGGTCAGGGTGCGAGGCGTAGACGCTGGCGGCAAATTCTTTTCCAGCCAGCAATAAATACAGGGCCGCGAAAATGGTTAAGCCAGCAGCCAACTGGTGTCGTTGTCGATCTGAGAGTGGCTTGGCCATTTGTCAGGTTCTGCCGGAAATGGAACCGAGTAGAGGGTCGCCTAAAGGCCGCCTGAAACCGCTTTTGCCTCCTTCTCTTTTGCGGTTTCCACAGGATCTTCCTGATAGTACTCGCCATACTTGCCCTGGTACTCGTAGTAGTAGTTGTAGTCGGGCGAAGTGAGATCGACGGCGTTGAGAAGGACTCCGGCGACGTGAGCATTCACTTGCATCAGTATGTCGCGGGCCCGGCGGAGCGCTTGCTTCGTCGTCTGGCCGGAACGTATGACAAGGATGCTTGAGTCGGCGCTCGGAGACAACACAACCGCATCCGTAACGGAGAGGGTGGGAGGAGTGTCGATGACGATGTGATCGTACTGCTCGCGCAACTGGATAATCAGATCTTTCATGATGGAGGAGGCGAGCAATTCCGCGGGATTGGGGGGCGGGCTACCGGCGGGCAAGATGAACAGATTCGGCAGCACCGGCGACGTGGTAACGGTCTGCTGCAGAGTGGCGCTACCGGTAAGCACGTTGCTGAGGCCGCTGCGCGGGCCCATGCCGAGCGTCTTGTGAACGCTGGGGCGACGTAAGTCCGCATCGATGAGAAGGACCCGGATTCCTTTTTGCGCGAGGACGATCGAAATGTTGATGCTCGTGGTCGTCTTGCCCTCCTGAGGGCGGGCGCTGGTCACCATAATGACTTTGGGCGGCGCACCCAGATTGGAAAGCAGGAGGGAAGTCCGCAAGGCCCGATAGGATTCGGCCATCTGCGACTGCGGACGGACCTGCGTGACCAATTCGACGGCTTCTTTGGAGGATGTCAAGGCGAGACGCGCGCCGGCTAATCCGCGGCTATTGGCTTTGGACCCCAGGGGGATCATGCCCAACGACGGAAGTCCCGAGATCGCCTGGGCTTGTTCGGGAGTGCGGACCGTGTTGTCCATGTTTTCGAGCACGAAGGCCATGCCTACGCCGGAGATCAACCCGAGGGCAAGCGCGAACGTCAGGTTGCGGGGAATATTGGGCTCGCTTGGAGCCATAGGCACACGCGCGGGACTAATGATGCGAAAGTTATCGGAACGCAGACTAGCCGTCACATCTGCCTCTTTGAGCTTTTCCAGCAATCCTTCGTAGAGTGTGCGGTTGGATTCGACGTCCCGTTTGAGCAACGTGTACTCGATCCCGCTTTCGTTGAGTTTGTTCGCTTCCTGTTTCTGCCTTTCGAAAGAGTCGCGCAGCATATTTTCGCGCTGCAGAGCGGCCAGATATTCCCCGCGCAGATGGTCAACGGCCTTGTTGGTTTCGGTTTGCAGTTGGCGATCGATCTCCTTGAGCTGGTTATTGAGTTGCACGACCTTGGGATAGGACGGGCCAAACTGGCTGCTAAGTTCGGCCATCTGGATGCCCAGGTTGGCCTGCTGTTCGCGTAACTTGTCGAGGAGCTTGGAACCTGAGGCTCCCCCACCTGAATCCGCGAGGATCGCGGCGGCAACCACTTCGGGATCGCTCGACTGGGTCTGACGATAGACGGCTTCCTTCTGCATGCGGTCCGATTCTGCCGTCGTCATTTCCTTGTTGAGTTCATCGAGTTTTTCTATGGTGATGTTTTGCTTATCGTCGATGCCGAGGATCTCGTGTTCTCTCTGGTAGCGAACCAGTTTTTCCTGCGAGGTCTCCACCTTCATTTGCAAATCGATGAGCTGTTTTTTGAGCCATTCGGAAACCTTGGTGGTTGATTCGTACTTTGTCTTGAAGTTTTGATCGACATAGGTGGTAGCCAAGGTGTTAACCACGCTGGCGGCAAGTTGAGGGTCCGCGCTGCTGTAGTGGATCTCAATGATCCGGGTGTTCGGAACCAGCGCTACGCGGAGACGGCTGCGAAATGTTCCCAGCAAAGCCGACGTAAGATTCGAATCCTCCTGCAGTGGACTGGCGAGAAGGTTGGATTGTTTTTGATCGGGATGACCGCCGAACTCAGGACGCTTATCAAGATTGAGCTGGCGGATCACCTGAAAAGCGAGCAGATCGCTTTGCAGAATGCGGACTTCGGTATCCAGATCGCTCTGATCGTAGTATTCGGCAACCGGCATCGAGTCTTTGAACGTGATCAGGTTGGGATCGGCCCTGTTGACGACGATCTGGCAGGTCGTCTCATAGATTTTGGTCTGGCGGAGACTGGCGAGGGCCACGATCGCGAAAATTCCGGAAACACACGCAAGAATGAGCCATTTGCGCTTAATGAGTACGCGAAGGTATTCGCGCAAAACCGATTCCTGCGCCGGCAACAGGTCATACAAGGGGGAGCCAACGGGCCTGATGAATTCTGCAGGGTCGGTGACTTGGATCTCGCGCAATCCATCGCCGTTTCGTGGAATCAGTGGACCCAATGCCATCGCTACTCCTTGGCCGCCGACACTGCGGAGGCGGCTCAGTGCTGGTGCGCAATCCAGTGCAACCGCCGCCGCGCGCGGAAGCTTACAAAAGCAGAATCCAAACTAGAGAATTTGCCTGATTCTAGCATCGGATGCGATTGCCTTGTTTCAAAAATTTGCGAGTCACGATGTCTTTCCCTGATCGGGGCCCGTTTTCCCGGGGAGGAACTCGGCTATACTAGCGGTCAAAAGGGCCGCTCCGACACAAAGAGGCTTTTTCCTTTCGCTTCAAAGGAACAAAAATGGTCAATTGGTCGCAGGAATCGATACTGGTAACCGGTGGGACCGGATCGTTTGGCAAGAAGTTCGTGGAGGTCATGCTGCGCGACTATCGGCCGCATCGGCTGGTCATTTTCAGCCGCGACGAGTTGAAGCAACATGAAATGAGAACCGCGGGATTTGATGATGCGAGCCTGCGGTACTTCATCGGGGACGTCCGCGACGTCGACCGTTTGAAGCGGGCTTTTGCGGGTGTAACCGTAGTGGTTCATGCCGCCGCTCTCAAGCAGGTGCCAGCCTGCGAGTACAACCCTTTCGAAGCGATCCAGACCAACATCATGGGGGGCCGCAATGTGATTGACGCGGCTATCGATCAGGGGGTGCGCCGCATTCTCGCCCTCAGCACCGATAAGGCCGTTAATCCGATTAATCTTTACGGCGCCACGAAACTCTGCGCAGAAAAAATGTTTGTGCAGGCCAATGCCTATGCGGGCGCCCGGGACACGCGTTTCAGTTGCGCCCGCTATGGGAATGTCGTGGGCAGCCGGGGCAGCGTGATCCCAATTTTCATGGAGCAGCGGCGGCAGGGGAAGATCACCATCACCGATCCGCGCATGACGCGCTTCTGGCTGACGCTGGAACACGGCGTAAAGTTCGTCGTTCGCTGCCTGGAGCAGATGCACGGAGGCGAAATTTTTGTGCCCCGGATTCCGAGTATGCGGTTGCTGGACCTGGCCAAAACGATCGCGCCCGGTTGCAAGGTCGAGTACATCGGGATTCGTCCGGGAGAGAAGTTGCACGAAGTATTAGTCTCGGAGGATGAGTCGCGGCAAACGCTCGCTACCGAGGAGATGTTTGTGATTCAACCGGCACATCCCTGGTGGAAGTCCGAGAACTGGGTCGATGCCAAACCACTTCCTGATGGATTCCGCTATTCCAGCGACGCGAACGAGCAGTGGCTCACGCCTAGCGAACTGCAGGAGTTGGTTGTGCCGGAAGCCAGAGCCGCGGAAGCGGTTTCTACTTCTGCTGCATGAACTGCCAACCGTGAGTTCGAGTTTCTAATGACGACTTTCCCGTACGCCAAGCCGGAAGCGCCGCAGAGCACAATCCCGGTGCGCGATCAATTGCTGCCCTACGGGCGGCAGAGCCTGGATGACGAAGATATCCAGGCGGTGGTTGAGGTGTTGAAGTCGGACTGGTTGACGACAGGACCGAAAATCGACGAATTTGAAGAAGCCTTCGCAGAACGGGTGGACGCGCGCTTTGCGGTCAGCTTCAGTTCGGGTACCGCGGCCTTGCATGGAGCGTCGTTCGCTGCCGGTCTGGGCCCTGGCGACGAGGCGATCACCACGCCCCTCACTTTCTGTGCGACCGCTAACTGCGTTTTGTACCAGGGCGCCACGCCGATTTTCGCCGATGTCTGCGCTGACACGCTGAATATTGATCCGCAGGCGGTTGCGCGCAAGCTGTCTTCCCGAACCAAAGCCATCATTGCGGTTGACTATGCGGGTCATCCCGCGGATCTCAAGGAGTTGCGAACCCTTGCGAATGCCAGCGGCGCGCTGTTGATCGAAGATGCCTGCCACGCGCTGGGCGCCGAATACCAGGGAAAGCGCGTCGGGGGCATCGCCGACATGACGGTATTCAGCTTCCACCCGGTGAAACACCTCACCACCGGCGAAGGTGGCATGGTGACGACCAATGATGCCGGTCTGGCCGCTACACTGCGGCGCTTTCGCAATCACGGGATCAGCAGCGAAGCCCGACAGCGCCAGGAGGCCGGGCAGTGGTTTTATGAAATGGTTTTGCTCGGATTCAACTACCGCTTGACAGACATTGCATGCGCCCTGGGCCTGTCCCAGATGAAACGGCTCGAACGGAATTTATCCCGCCGCCGCGAAATTGCCGCGGCATACGCAGTGGCATTCCGGGATTTGCCGGTCGTCGTTCCCGCGGTTAGCAACGACGTAATTCCCGCGTGGCACCTCTACCCGATCCGTTTGAATCTGGAATCTCTTTCGGCAGGGCGGGGGCAGATTTTCCAGGCGCTGCGGGCGGAGAACATTGGTGTCAGTGTTCATTACATCCCGGTTCATCAGCATCCCTACTATCGCGAACGTTTTCCTGCAACCTCAGGCAAAGGAGTGTGCCCGGTGGCCGAGGACGCTTATGAGCGCTTGGTCAGCTTGCCGATGTTTCATTCCATGACAGCTCAGGATGTCGACGATGTGATCCGCGCGCTACGCAAGGTTCTGGCCCGTTATGCTACGCAGGACGAGTGCTCGGCGGCATCCGAGTTGAAGAGATCGCAGTAATGAGGATCCAGTAGAGCATGTCCAAAATTCCTGACTGGGCAGGATACCGGGCTCTGATAGTCGGTTGCGGTTCCATCGGTCGCCGGCATGCAAAGAACCTCAAGTTTCTGGGATTGCGGCAGCTAGCATTTTGCGACACCAACCGCGAAGCGCTCGAACAATGCAGCCGGGACGTCAAGGGTGAACTTTTCTCCGACTACAATGAAGCCCTGCAAGCCTTCAAGCCCGAAGTGGTGCTGATATGCACTCCTCCCGTGTGCCACGTTGAGGAGGCGCTGGCGGCGTTGCGAGCTCGCTCCCACGTCTTCATCGAGAAGCCGCTCTCCCATGAATCGAGTGGAATCGAAGTCCTGATGGCGGAAGCTCGCCGCCGCGACCGCAACGTCCAGGTCGGTTACAACATGCGCTTTCATCCCGGTTTGAAAATCCTGAAAGAGTTGATCGATTTCGGCAGAATAGGCCGCGTGCTCTGGCTTAACGTGGAGGCGGGCCAGTACCTTCCGGATTGGCGCCCGTGGCAGAATTATCGCGAAAGTTACAGCGCGCGCCGTGAACTGGGCGGCGGCATAATCCTCGATGGTTCCCATGAAGTGGATTACATATGCTGGCTGCTGGGCCGGCCGACTGAGGTCAGTTGCCGGGCCGAGCATCTCAGCAGCCTGGAGTTGGATGTCGAAGATTCGGCCTGGATTTATCTGAGTTTTCCCGAGCGCCGAAGGGCGGAACTGCATCTGGATTTCGTGCAAAGGACATACACGCGTACTTGCAAAGTGGTGGGCGAGTCGGGCACGGCGCTTTGGGATTTCAGTTCGCAGGAAGTGCGCTGGTTCTCGGCGGCAGAGCCGGGATGGAAGAGTATCCCCTACCAATTCGAACTGAACGATATGTACGTCGCTGAGATCGTTCACTTCCTGAATTCGCTGGGGAGCGGAACCGGTCCGGTGGTGGACCTCGAACAGGGCCGAGATGTCATTCGGGTGGTGGAAGCCGCTAAGAAATCGTCGGTTGAAGGCAGGCCACAAACCCTCAATTGGACGAAGAGTGAAAACGAAGGGCCGATCGTTGCCGTCATTCAGGCACGGATGGGCTCGCGGCGGTTGCCAGGAAAAAGTCTTGCTGAAATCGAAGGGCGGCCGATGTTGTGGCATGTGATTGAGCGCGTCAAACGAGCCACGCTGATTGATCGCGTGGTGGTGGCGACCTCTACCAACCCGTCGGACGATGCCATCGAGCAGATGTGCCGTGAAAACGATGTGCCCTGCTATCGCGGCAGTGAAAATGACGTCCTGGATCGTTTCTACCTGGCCGCTCGGGCCGAAAAAGCATCGGAGTTGGTGCGGATCACGGCGGATTGTCCCTTGATCGATCCCGAGGTGATTGACCGGGTTGTGCGCCGCTTTCAGCGCGGTGATCTTGATTACGCGTCCAACGCCATGGTGCGAAGTTATCCGGATGGCCTGGACACCGAGGTTTTTTCTTTTTCCGCGCTGGAACGGGCATGGCATGAGGCCTGCAAGACCTCGGAACGTGAGCATGTGACTCCCTATTTGCGTTCCGAGAAGTTTCGCACTGCGAACGTGGAGAGCGAATCGGCGTCCGTCTATCAGCACTACCGCTGGACGGTCGATGAGACGAAAGATCTGGAGTTCATCCGCGCGGTTTATCGCGCATTGCGCGAAAAGGAAAAATTTGGGATGAAGGATGTGTTGGATCTGATCGAAAAGAATCCAGGTCTGGAGAAGATGAATTCAGATATTGTCTCTAACCGCGGATACTACAAGAGCCTCTTCGAGGAAGCGCAGGCCGTGGCGTGGCCGCGCAGACCAATTGAAAAGTCAAAAGCGTGGTTGGACCGCGCCACGAAGGTGATTCCCGGCTGCTCGCAGACATTCAGCAAGGGCGCGAACCAACACGTGCGCGGTGTGGCCCCTGTTTTCCTGGCGAAAGGCAAAGGTTGCCGCGTCTGGGATGTCGACGGGAATCAATACATCGACTACATCCAGGGACTACTGCCGAACATCCTGGGCTATGCCCATGAAGGTGTCAATGCGGCGGTCGCCGAGCAACTGGCACAAGGGCACAGTTTCTCGCTGCCTCATCCGCTGGAGGTGGAACTGGCAGAGCGCTTGATCCGGCTCATCCCCTGCGCGGAGATGGTCCGCTTTGGCAAGAATGGATCGGATGCTACATCGGGCGCGGTTCGTGCAGCGCGGGCATTGACGGGTCGCGAGAGAATCGCATGCTGCGGTTATCACGGCTGGCAGGACTGGTTCATCGGCAGCACGACCCGCCATGCCGGCGTACCCGAAGCGGTGCGCCAGTTGACGCATGCATTTGCATACAACGATCTGGGTTCGCTGCAGAAACTTTTGAGTGGGCACCCGGGAGAATTTGCTGCTGTCATCATGGAGCCCGTAAATTTCTGGCCGCCCGAAGCAGGCTTTCTTCAGGCTGTAAAGAACGTCGCGCACGAGCACGGCGCGCTGCTGATTTTCGACGAGATCTGCAGCGGCTTTCACTTTGGTCTCGGGGGGGCCCAGAAAAGATTCCGCGTGACTCCCGATATGGCATGCTTCGGCAAGGCGATGGGGAATGGATTTCCGATCGCCTGCGTCGTGGGAAGAGCGGATGTCATGAAGGTCTTCGAAGACATTTTTTTCAGCTTTACCTTCGGAGGCGAAGTGGCCTCGATGGCGGCGGCGATGACAGTGCTGGACATCCTCGAAACCACCGACGCTCTGACGCGGATGGATGCCAATGGCCGTCTGCTGCAAGACGGATTGAATACGCTTGCGAAGGAAGCTGGATTGGAAGATCGTCTGAAATGCATTGGTTATCCCTTCTGGTCGCTGATCAAGTTTCTCGACGCGGAGGGAAAGGACAGCTTGCTGCTTCGGAGCTTGTTCACCCAGGAATGCGCAAAGCGGGGAGTGCTGTTGCTAGCGACGCACAATATGACGGCCGCTCATGATCCACTGGCAATCGAGCAGACACTCAAAGTGTACGCAGAAGTGTGCAAGACAGTTGCGAAATGGCTTGGCGACCCGCGCCCAGAGCGGCATCTCGAGGGCGAGATGATTCAGCCTGTGTTCAAAGTTCGCGCCTGAGCAACGGGGAGCACTAAAGTTTGGATAATCCCGGGCACCTCATCATCGGCGCCGAGTGTGGAGTTCAGATCGGGACCGGTCACGTCATGCGCTCTCTGGCGCTCGCCCAGAGTTGGAAGCGCTCCGGGGGAAGCGTCACTTTTCTGATGCCCGAAGGCTCTCCCGGAATCGAGCAGCGGATTCGCAGCGAAGGTCTTTCATTAGAGGCGCTGGGGCCGGGGAAGTTTGCGGATGCCGTGGTGAGTCGAATGCTTTCTTCGAAACCAAGATCCGCGGTGCTCGACGGTTACGGTTTCGGTGCGCGTGAGCAGGGGGCGCTAGCCAGGGAAGGCATTGCAGTGTTGACCGTCGATGACTACGGCCACGCTACCGAGTACCCGGCCCGATGGATTCTCAATCAAAATGTGCACGCTCGACCGGAACTGTATTCTCGGCGTGCCAAGACCACCACGCTCTTGCTCGGGCCGGCTTATGCTCTGTTGCGCGATGAATTCGCCCCCTGGCTCGGCTGGAATCGGCACATTCCAGCAAGAGGCAACAAGGTTCTTGCAACAATCGGTGGCAGCGACCCCGACAATCTAAGCGAACGAATCATCGAGAGCATCGCCCGCTCGGCACCTCCGGACCTGCAGTTGGTTCTCGTCGTCGGAAGCAGTAACCCGCACGTTCAATCTTTGCGGGCCGCAATCGAGCGGTTGCCCCTTCAAGTTCGGATTGCGCAGAGTACAGTCGAGATGCCAGCGCTGATGGCTTGGGCCGACGTGGGTGTTTCAGGGGCGGGCGGTACTTCATACGAGCTTTGCTACATGGGACTGCCTTCCTTGCTTTTTGTTATTGCAGAAAATCAGCGCCGCGTGGCGGAGCACTTGTCGGAATCATCCGTGGCAGTGCACGCTGGGTCGGCTTGCGACTTCAACTCGCAGCGCTTCAGCGAAGAACTATTCTGCCTGCTTGGCTCCCAGGACCGGCGTCTGGACATGTCGCGACGCGGCCGTGTTCTGGTGAACGGTTTAGGGGCCGACCGGGTGCGGGCGGCGCTTCTCAATAGGGAGATCCAGTTTCGCCTTCTGCGCGAAGGGGACTGCCAGCTATTGTTTTCCTGGGCAAATGATCCGGCCGTGAGAAGAGCCTCGTTTCATTCTGCGCCCGTCCTATGGAGTGATCACGAGCGGTGGTTCTCGCTGAAGCTGCGTGATCCAAACTCGGTGATTTATATCGGAGAAACCCGTTCGGGTGAAGTGGTTGGGCAAGTTCGATTTCATCTGGATGAAGAGCAAGCCACACTTTCAGTTGTCGTCGCTCCAGAATTTCGCGGAGCGGGTTGGGGGAAGGAACTGGTTGCGTTTTCAATTCGGATGTTGGCGCGCGCGCGAGCAATTCACCGAGTCAACGCGTTCGTGAGGCCGGAGAATCTGCCCTCAATTCGTCTGTTCGAATCGGCGGGTTTTCGACGAGCGGGAACCGACCAGATTGCAGGTCAGGCTGCGTTACTTTTTACGTGGGAAAGCGGAGTTGCGGCTCATGTCGTGTGAGATCACTATTGCTGGCCGCCGGATTGGCAACGGGGCGCCGGTGTATGTCATCGCCGAACTCTCCGCCAACCACCACCAGAACTTCGATCAGGCAGTTCGTATTGTCCATGCCGCCAAAGACGCGGGGGCCGACGCGGTCAAACTGCAGACCTACACCGCGGACACGATCACGCTGCAGAGCGACAAAGAATGTTTTCGAATTGCCGGTGGCACGCTCTGGGATGGCCGCACACTCCATGACTTGTATCGGGAGGCGTTCACGCCCTGGGAATGGCAACCCAGGTTGAAGGAGGTCGCGAACGAACTTGGCATGCAGTTTTTCTCGAGTGCGTTCGATGAGAGCGCGGTCTATTTCCTTGAGCAGATGAATGTCCCAGCCCATAAAGTGGCATCGTTTGAACTGGTGGACGTCGGGCTTATCCGTAAAATGGCTCGCACGGGAAAACCCCTCATCATGTCTACTGGAATGGCCAGCGAAATTGAAATTGCCGAAGCTGTGCAAGCCGCGCAGGAAGAAGGTGCGAGCGAGATTGCATTGTTGAAGTGCACGAGCGCGTATCCTGCTCCGCCGGAAGAGGCGAACCTGCTCACGATCCCGGAACTGGCGCGCAAGTTCGATTGTCCGGTGGGATTGTCCGACCACACGATGGGCGTAGCGGTTGCGGTGGCTGCGGTGTCCCTGGGGGCATGCATCATCGAGAAGCATCTTTGCCTGAGTCGCGCCGAGGGCGGCCCCGACAGCGCATTCTCGCTCGAGCCCGATGAATTCAGCGCAATGGTGGAAACGGCACGTACGGCGCAGCGGGCACTAGGTTCGGCGCAATTGTCTCCCAGCCAGGGGCGATGTGTTCACGAAGAAAAATCTGCGCTCGATTCGTCCGGCGGACGGCCTGCACCCGCGGCACCTCGACGAAATCCTTGGCCAGCGCGCTGCGTACGCCATTGACCGCGGAACTCCTTTGAGCTGGAATCTTGTCGCGCGCTAAGCGAGTTCCCGCAACTTGTTTTCGAGTTACTTGCCGAACAAGAGGGAATCAAGTTGCTCGCAACTGATCGAGGTGTGGAGAGCCTGCTTGGTCGCATCTGTTATTCTGATCTCTTCCAGCATGCGCGGAATCTGGGGAATGCTCTGCGGAGAATCCAGCCGATGGCCGGCGGAATATTTCGCGTACTGCTTGCCGTAGTCGTACCACGATGCATCGAACCAACTACACAAAAAGCAGGGCACTCCGTTGGTCGTGCTCTCGACCGCAACGCTGGACTCCACGGTCACGCTGAACCAGGCACGTTCAAAAAGATCTGCCGTCATAGGTCCCTCGCGCATTTCCACGAGGGCTCGGTCATGGGGCGAGAGCGTATTGTCGATCAGGGACTTTCGCCCGCGAAGACTCTCGAACGGGTGTAGTTTGACCACGACTTTACGATTCGTTTGACGGGCTAGATTGCAGAGTTCTGGCAGGAGTTCGGAGTAGAGCGTCTGGGTGCGCGCCGACGATACCTCGTACGCCTCGGAATAGAAGACGATCCAATCCCTGTTCCGTGCCGGGGCGGCGGGTCCTGCGGCGGGAAATGAA
>JBEKOW010000048.1:0-20207 GCA_049521375.1 Terriglobales bacterium | reverse complement strand
CCTTCGGATCCGTTCAAGGCATGGGATATGTCAGTCACTTATGACTACATGCCCAAGCAATGGATTACTTTCCGTTGGGAGTACGACTACCGGCACGCGAATGTGCCGTACTGGACAGGGCGTGGCGGAATTACGCCGCCGGGAGCGGGCGGAGTGCCTTATACCAATAATGGATATCCCGAGTACTATGCCTGCACGAACGGAAACTCGTCCATGCAACTGAGTCTTGTCCCCGCGGAAGCGGCGTGCGGCACTCCCGGCAGCACGAGTGGCGTGTGGTTCCCCGATCTGCGCAGGGACCAGTCGATGGTCGATATTGACATCATGGTGAAGTTCTAAACATTCTGATGGCCGGAACGTAGCTTGCACGGGGAGGTGGCTGATTGCAAGACCTGATGTTTGTCGTGGTTACGATTGCGTTCTTCGGATTGTCGCTGGGATACGTGTATTTCTGCGAGCGCATCCGCTAGGGAGAACAGTTTATGAATGCCGAATCGATTGTGATGCTTTTGATCAGTGCCGGGTTGATGGTCTATCTGTTGTACGCGCTGCTTCGGCCGGAGAAATTCTGAAATGACGGGGAATGGCTGGCTTCAAATCATACTGTTTCTTGCCCTCATACTGGCGGTCACCAAACCGCTGGGCGTATTCATGGCCAAGGTGTTCAGCGGAGAGCGGACATTTCTTGATCCGGCGCTCCGGCCGGTCGAGCGCTTGCTTTACCGGATCACGGGCGTGGATGAAACGCACGAGATGCGCTGGACGGAATACGCTTTTGCGATGCTGTTGTTCAGTGGCGTCTCAATGCTCGTGCTGTATCTGATGGAGCGGGTGCAACAGGTGTTGCCGTGGAACCCGCGGCACTTCGCCGCCATCTTGCCCGCGCTCGCCTTCAATACCGCGGCGTCTTTCACGACGAACACCAACTGGCAGAATTATTCCGGCGAAAGCGCCATGAGTTACTTTACACAGATGGCCGGACTCGCCTATCACAACTTTGTTTCCGCAGCGGTAGGAATCGCGCTGGCGATCGCTTTTGTGCGGGGCATTGCGCGCCGTGAGAAAGACACGATTGGAAATTTCTGGGTCGATATGACCCGTTCGACTTTATGGGTATTGCTGCCTCTGTGCATTGTTTATGCTTCGGCACTGGTATCGCAGGGAGTAGTGCAGAATCTCCATCAATATGACACCGCAAAACTGGTTGAGCCGCAACAGGTGCAGAGGACGGGGACCGACGGCAAAGCCTTGGTGGGGAAGGATGGCAAGCCTGTCATGGATACCGTGACGGAGCAGGTCATTGCGCAGGGACCGGTGGCCTCGCAGGAAGCGATCAAGATGCTGGGGACGAATGGCGGCGGCTTCTTTGGCGCGAACAGCGCCCATCCATTCGAGAACCCGACGCCACTTAGTAACTACCTCCAGATGCTGTCGATTTTCGCCATTCCAGCCGGACTTACTTACACACTCGGCCGGATGACGGGATCACAACGCCACGGCTGGGCGGTATGGGCGGCGATGGCGATCCTGTTTGCCGTAGGAGTTACGACGGCGTATTGGGCGGAAGCCAAAGGCAATCCGCTGCTGCGTGGAGTCGATCAGAAGGTCAGTACGCAACAGGCCGGCGGGAACATGGAGGGCAAGGAGGTTCGATTTGGCATTGCCAATTCCGCGCTGTTCGCGACCGTTACGACGGACGCGAGCTGCGGGGCTGTCAATGGTTCGCACGATTCCTTTACGCCGCTCGGCGGATTGATCCCGCTGGTCAACATCATGCTCAGCGAAACGGTTTTTGGCGGAGTGGGCGCGGGGCTCTACGGAATTCTGATCTATGTAGTGTTATCGGTGTTTATTGCCGGACTTATGGTTGGTAGAACGCCGGAGTATCTCGGCAAGAAGATTGAAGCCTACGACGTGAAGATGGCGATGCTGGTAACGCTGGTCTTCCCGCTCATCATTCTTGTGCTGACCGGCATTTCGACGGTGGAGGGGGTCGGCACCGCGAGCATCAGCAACCCGGGGCCGCACGGGCTGACGCAAATCCTTTACGCGTTTACGTCAATGGCGGGAAACAACGGGTCGGCATTCGGCGGACTCAATGGCAACACGGCCTGGTACAACACGGCGGGCGCGATGACGATGCTGGTGGGGAGATTCTTCATGATCATCCCGATGCTCGCAATTGCGGGCAACCTGGCGAAGAAGAAAGCGGTGGCTCCGTCGGCGGGGACTTTTCCGGTGACGACGCCGTTGTTTTCGATTTTGCTGGTCTCGGTGATTGTGATTGTGGGAGCACTTACATTTTTCCCGGCGCTTAGCTTGGGTCCGGTGCTGGAGCATTTGTCGATGATGGCGGGCAAGACCTTCTAAGGGGCGTATGGCAGAACAGAAGAGCAAAAGTCTTTGGGACGGGAAGATCATACGGCGGGCGCTGGTCGATGCCGTCGTGAAGCTCGATCCGCGCACCATGATGAAGAACCCAGTGATGTTCGTGGTCGAGGTCGGCAGCGTGGTGACGACGGTGCTCCTGATTGGCGACAAGCAGAATTTCAGCTTCAACCTGCAGATCACGCTCTGGCTGTGGTTCACGGTGCTGTTCGCCAATTTTGCCGAGGCGATGGCCGAAGGGCGTGGGAAGGCGCAGGCGGACACGTTGCGGAAGGCACGGTCGGAAACAGTTGCGCGGCGGTTGCTGGCGAGTGGAGAGACCGAAACGGTGGCGAGTTCGAAGTTGCGCGTGAACGACGTGTGCATGGTGACCGCATCTGAATTTGTTCCGGGCGATGGGGAAGTGATCGAGGGCGTGGCGTCGGTGGACGAGTCGGCGATCACCGGGGAATCGGCGCCGGTGATTCGCGAGGCGGGCGGCGACCGGTCGGCGGTGACGGGCGGTACGCGGGTGCTTTCGGATCAGATCAAGGTGCGCATCACTTCGAATCCCGGGGAGACTTTTCTCGACCGCATGATTGCGCTGGTGGAGGGGGCGGAGCGGCAGAAGACTCCGAATGAGATCGCGCTCAATATTCTGCTGGCGGGACTGACCATTATTTTTCTGCTGGCCGTGATTACTCTGCAGCCATTCGCGATTTACTCGGGGTCTCCGCAGACTGTGTTTGTCCTGGTTTCGTTGCTGGTATGCCTGATTCCGACGACCATCGGCGGACTGCTGTCGGCGATCGGCATTGCGGGCATGGACCGACTGGTGCAGCACAATGTGCTTGCCATGTCGGGACGCGCGGTCGAAGCGGCGGGGGATGTGAATACGCTTTTGCTCGACAAGACGGGGACGATCACTCTGGGCAACCGGCAGGCCGCGGAATTTATTCCTGCGCCGGGGATTACCGAGGCTGAGATGGCGGATGCGGCGCAACTTTCGTCGCTGGCGGATGAGACGCCGGAGGGCAGGTCGATTGTCGTGCTGGCGAAGGAGCGTTATGGGTTGCGCGGACGCGAGTTGGCGGCGCATGAAGCGGTGTTTGTTCCTTTCACCGCGCAAACGCGGATGTCGGGAGTGAATCTGGATGGGAGGGAGATTCGCAAGGGCGCGGTGGATTCGATTACGAAATATCTGAACCAGTTTGGCACTTCGTTGCCGCGCGAAATTCAGGCGAGCGTGGAACAGATTGCGCGTTCGGGCGGCACGCCTCTAGTGGTGGCGGAGAACCAGCGCGCGCTGGGCGTGATTTATCTGAAAGATATCGTCAAGGGCGGAATGAGCGACCGCTTCAAGCAACTGCGGGCGATGGGGATCAAGACGGTGATGATCACGGGTGATAATCCGCTGACGGCGGCGGCGATTGCGCGCGAGGCCGGTGTGGATGACTTTCTCGCGGAGGCGACGCCGAAAGACAAGATGGATTTGATCCGGCGCGAACAGGCGGATGGAAAACTGGTGGCGATGACGGGCGATGGAACCAACGACGCTCCGGCGCTGGCCCAGGCGGATGTCGGTGTGGCCATGAACACGGGGACGCAAGCCGCAAAAGAAGCGGGTAACATGGTCGACCTGGATTCCAATCCGACCAAGCTCATTGAAGTGGTCGCCATTGGCAAGCAATTGCTCATGACGCGCGGGGCTCTGACTACATTTTCTATTGCCAATGATGTGGCCAAGTATTTCGCGATTATTCCAGCAATGTTTGCGGGGACCTTTCCGGTGTTGAATGCTTTGAACGTGATGCATCTCAAGACACCGCAATCAGCAGTGCTTTCAGCGGTTATTTTTAATGCGCTGATTATCGTTGCGCTTATCCCACTGGCGCTGCGAGGGGTAAAGTATCTGCCGATGGGGGCGGAAGCATTACTGCGGAGAAACCTGCTGGTTTACGGCTTTGGCGGACTGGTGGTTCCGTTCCTTGGCATCAAGTTAATCGACATGTTAATTACTGGTATAAGGCTCGTATAACAGGTCTACTCTTATCTCTGGAAAGACGTTACAATGCTGCATCTCCCTATGCGGTTAGCCGCGCAAGGTGCGGTTTGGGAGAGGCACGGCTGGGGCCTTCCGACCCAGCAGGCGCAAGCTTGCTGGGTCCTGGCCGTGACCTCTTGCACATGGTGTCCCAGACTTAGGATGACAGGGAGTAAGAACAAGCGATGAAGAAACTTCTGCTGAACGCCGTACTGATGACGATTGCGACCACAGTGCTGCTGGGTATTGGGTATCCAGTTCTGGTGACGGGTCTGGCGCGGGTATTTTTCCCCGCGCAGGCGAGCGGAGAACTGGTAAGCCGCAATGGAGTTGTGGTTGGCTCGCGACTGATCGGGCAGCCATTTACAGGACCGGCATACTTTCATTCGCGGCCATCCGCGGCAGGTTCAGCAGGTTATGATGCGACTGCTTCGGGGGCGTCGAATCTTGGGCCGACGAATGCGCAGTTGATTACTCGCGTGAATGGCGACGTGGCCCGGGTGCAGGCAGAGAACCCCGGTGTTCCCGTTCCAGTGGACTTAGTTACTACATCAGGCTCGGGGCTGGATCCGGATATTACGCCGGCGGCGGCGACGTTTCAGATTCGACGGGTGGCGTTGGAACGCAAAGTGGCCGAAGGAGAGATCAGTAAGCTGGTTCTGGCGCACATCACGAACCGGCAATGGGGATTTCTGGGCGAGCCGCGCGTGAATGTTCTTGAGCTGAATCTGGCGCTCGACGAGCGCTATGGGCTGGCGCGGTAGAGCAGGGCGATACACAATGGTCGAAAAATCTGCTTCCGGTTTGGCTTCACCGAGGGCGGGGCGCCCTCGCGACTGCCGGCGGGGCGCCGGCGCTGCGGTCGTGACATCCCGGCGGGACTTTCTGCAGGACAGGGCTGGGAGAAGTAGGGGTCCTTCGACTCCGCCGCACTTCACTTCGTGAAGCGCGGCTGCGCTCAGGATGACCTCGTTTCATTAAGTCACACGCGCTCGGGATGGACCTCAGCAAGTGCGAGGTCGGGGACGCGATAAAGTCACACGCTCTCGGGATGACCTCACGCTTTCTCTGGCTACGCTATCACTCTAAGAGATCCCGGCAACACCGAGATTTCGGCGGGGGTCTCGCAGACAAACTCTCCATCGGCATAGATATCGAGCGGCGTTTCTGTTTCTATGCGAATTCGCGTGGCTCTGGAATATTCGACCTTGGGTGAGAGCAGGTGGCGTCCGAAGTAGACGGTTGGGAACATATAAAACAGTTTGAAGGGACTCATCGCCGAGATGCGGCAGATATCGAGTTGGCCGTCTACCGGATCGGCTTGTGGCGCGATGCACATGCCGTCGCCGTAAAATTGAGTGTTGGCGAAGGCGGCGAGCAAAGTCGGGCGGGAGATCGCGTCGTGACTCTCTTCGTCGCCGTTCCAGCGGGTCAGCCGCAGGGGATACGCCGGAAGTTTCAGGAGGGCCGGCACGAGCGCTAATGCGTAACCACCATGTCCACGCAGCCAGCGGGGCATCTGGTTGGCGCGACGCGCCGTAATGGAATCGAGTCCGCAACCAGCCACGCCACAAAAGTAGCGCTCGGCTTCCGGAGAGGCTGCGGGGCGGATCACGCCGAGATCAATGGCACGCGGCGGAACTTTTCCCGATTCAAAATTACGCCATGCGTACAGCGAATCACGACTGGAGTGCAGATGCAAGGCGCGGGCAAAATCGTTTCCGCTGCCGGAGGGGACTACAAGTACCGGAAGTTGGAGGCGAACCAGCGCGGGAAGATGGCGATGGATGGTGCCGTCGCCGCCAAAGATAAGGATGGCCTCGGCATCGTGCGGTGAGGCGGGCAAGCCCTCGGTCCAGGACGTTTGCGAACCGGCCTGAAATTGTTGCAGGGCGGAAGGCGACGTTCCTAATCCTAAGATGATGGCGGCGCGCATGCGTGCAGCATTAGAACATATTCGAAACAGATAATCGCGGAGGCTCAGGCCTAAGCTCCATGCTCCAAGCTCCAAGGGACCTTGAGCTTGGAACTGAGAACTTGGAGCTTATTTCAGACACTTGTCCATGAAGTCGCCCAGGTCCTTCTTCATCTTGTCGTGTTCGGCGCGGTCGATGTAGACCATGTGGCCCGCCTTATAGGTTCCGTAGGATATGCTCTCGCGGTACTTTGCATCGAGATTGAGGTGATCCATGGTCCAGTTGGCGGCGGCGAAGGGTGTGGCCAGATCGTAATAGCCTTCCATGACCAGGACCTTCATATAGGGATTCTTGATCATCGCTCCTCGCAGGCCGCCGGCGGTGCTGGGGAATCCCTGTTCGGCGTTGCCCCAATCCCACTGCTGAAAGACGGGCTCATCGTAGGCGAAGACACGGTAGGGCATATCAATCTGGTAGTTCAGTTCGGTCCGCAGGTAATTGTTGAAGGCCGAGGTATAGGGCGGGAGGATGGCGGCGCTGGTGGGATCGAAGGAGCGCTCACTGCCGGGGTTGGGGCTGGTGAAGCGGCCATCGAGGCGTCCGGTGACAAGCTTCTGGTCGAGCAGTAATTCGTGGTCAAAGGTGGGGACGTCGATGCGGAGGTCATGCGCTTCGATGACTTCCGGGCGGAGTCCGATGTAGCGCGCCAGTTGCTCGACGATTTTGCGATGTTCTTCGGGAGTGAGGGCGTCACCTTTGGCGAGAGCGAGCGCATAATCATTTAGCGACCAGCGCACTACTTTCTCACGCGTCTTTGCCATGTCCTGCGCGAGGTCGGCGGGCAGCTTGTCGTGGTACGCGGCTATCATGTTGAAGGTGGGGACCAGCAGAAAGTAAGGCTGATCATTCGACTTGTTCCACTCGAGGGTCTGGAAATCGACGGCCATCGAGAGCAGCGTGACTCCGTTGAAGGCGATGCCATGGTCGGCGAGATAGCCGGCGAGTCCGGCGGCGCGGGTGGTGCCATAACTTTCGCCGAACAGGAACAGCGGGGAACTCCAACGCTCGTAGCGCGAGAGGTAGAGGCGGATGAATTCTCCGAAGGCCTGCACGTCGCCTTTGACGCCCAGATACTTTTTCGTTAGTTCTGCATTGGCCGCGCGGGAGAAGCCGGTAGCCATGGCGTCGACCATGACGAGGTCACTGCGATCGAGGATCGTGTCAGGATTGTCTTCGAGGCGATAGGGCGCGGCCGGCATGAATCCATTCGGCTGCAGAACGACGCGCTTGGGACCGACTGCTCCCATGTGCAGCCAGATGGAGGCGGAGCCGGGGCCGCCGTTGAAGGCGAAGGTTAAGGGGCGTTTCCCTGCATCCTGGCCGTCGAGCGTGTAAGCGACGAAAAACATTTCGCCTTCGATCTTGCCGTCGGCGCGCTTGAGGGGAAGCCTTCCCGTGGTCGCGGTGTAGTTCAGAGTCTTGCCGTTGAGTGCGATCTGGTGATGGGTGATGACGGGCGGAACTTCGGCGACATCGAAATGCTCTTCTTTGTCCTTGTCGGTGACCTCTTCGGATTTGGAAGGCTCGCCGGGCCGGGCGGCTTCGGGCTTGTCCGGATTGGCGGGCGCAGGCTCCTTCTTCGCTTTATCTTTGGCGCGAGTTTCGGCGGGCTTGGCGGTGTCGGGCGCTGCGTCTGTGGATTGCTGTGGTTGGGCCAGGATCCACGGAGTTGTCAAGATGGCCAGGAATAGAACTGTGAAAACTTTCATGCCGGTCTCCGAAGAAAAAAGTTGGGAGCAGCATCATAGCAGTTCTGTTATCGCAGGAGGCTCGTTGTCAGGTTATGCGGTGCCGACTTCGCGGTAGCTGCCGAGAACGTCGCGCTGCGAGATCACTCCCTCAAGCTTGCGAAAATCGGCGCGGCTGACCACGGGCAGCAGGGGGAAACGATCGACATAACGCAACGCGGTCTCGAGCGGATGGTCGGGATGCAGATAGGGAATCTGGCGGCTGGCGAGGACGGACCCCAGGGTCAAGCTGCCTTTGCCTTCTTTGGCCATGGTGGCGAGTTCCGGGCCGGTGACGCTGCTCCAGCCGGTGGGGTTCAGGCGGACGAGGAGCGCATCGGGAGATTCGACATCGATCTGCGGCAACACATGATCCAGAGTGTCTTTCGCGTCGAGCAAGGGGCTGGGCGGCGGTTGCATGGCGTCTTCGACGCGCAGGATGCCCTCTTCCCTTTGTTCCTCCATGGAAGGCAGGTCCAAACCATCCTGGCGGGTGAGGACGTCGAAGATCGCGACCGGCCTGAGCCCGCGCGAGATTACGTAGGCGATGGTATTCGCCAAAATCACGGGCAGAATGATGGAGTAGTTTCCGCTGACTTCGAGCACCATGAAAACCGAGGTCATGGGCGCGCGCAGGAATCCGGCGAAGAGAACGCCCATGCCTACCAGCGCGTAGGTGCCGGGCGAGCCAGTCAAGTGCGGGAGCAGAACGTGCTCGGCGCCACCGACCGCCGCGCCCAGCATGGCGCCGATAAAGAGTGTTGGAGCAAACATGCCTCCGGGGGTTCCGCTGACGAAGGAGAGCAAGGTGGCAACAATCTTGAGGCCCGCGAGGATGGCCAGCATCTGCCAGGTGAATTGGCCATGCATTGCTTCGTCGATGTATTCGTACCCAGCGCCCATTACCTGCGGAGCGCCGAGGAATGCAATCAGGCCGATGAGCAGGCCCGCGATGGCGGGCTGGAAATACTGGGTCCACTGCGGGAGTGCCTTGCATTTGGGACGCAGAATGGCGATGCCGCTGGCGAAGGCGACGGAGGCCAGGCCGCCGACGATACCGAGAACAGCGTACGCGATGAGTTCGGCGGGTTGCTTGAGTTCGACGGGGGGAATGCGGAACATGGATTCCGATCCGAGGAACCAGCGCATGACGACCACGCTCGAGATGGCGGAGAGCACGACCGAGCCGAGGATGCCGGCGGTCCAACGGCCGATCACTTCTTCAATCACGAACAGGACGGCCGAGATGGGAGCGTTGAAGGCAGCGGCCAGTCCGGCGGCGGCGCCTACGGGAGCGATCAAGCGCATGCGATCGCGCGAAAGGCGCATGCGCCGTCCGAGCGCGGAAGCGAGGCTTGCGCCGATTTGCAGAGACGGATCTTCGGGGCCGAGAGAATGTCCCGATCCAATCGCGAGGGCTGCCGTGATAAATTTGCCGACCGCAGTGCGAAGCGGAATGTAACCGTTGTAAATGTAGAGGGCTGCCTTGGTCTGATTCACGCCGCTGCCACGGGAGAGCGGGAACACATGAATGACCAGCACGGAGATGATCAGGCCCGCAAGGGCGGGCGCCAAGATCAGACGCACGGGAGAAAGTACGGCTCCCGAGCCCAAGAGATAGATATGGCACCAGTCGATGGCGAAGCGAAAGCAGACTACCGCGAGGCCAGAGAAGACTCCGATGAAGACAGACAGGATCAGGAAGAGGCGTTCCTCGCGGAAAATGCTTTGCAGCAGAGTCTTTTCCGCGCGGGTCGGCGCAGGAGCAGGGGGGGCGATTTTGGCGTGGCCGGCCAGTTCTATCGTGGGCGACTCTGTCCGCAGGTCCAAGCTAGCTCCCCTCGTGCAATCTTGCGATCAGAAGCAGAGCCAAGTCGGGTCCCGAGGGAGCGCCGCAGGTGGCGCTGGTTTGACGCTCGATATTGAACACCAGTTCCATGGCGGGCTCGACCAGATCAGGATTCCGCCGAAGACCTGGTTCGGTGACCTGAGGCTTCATCTTTGTCCAGGCATCGGAGAGGCTTTGCTTCGAGGAAGAGGGCTGCGTGGTGGACGATGTGACGGAGCACGATTGCATGCGGGCGCCGGCCGCGGTAAAAGCTTCGACCACAATCCGGGCGCGCTCGGCGGCCGAGATCTGGCGGCGAAAGGGATCCATGCGCATGACCAGTTCTGTCGTTTTGAGTTGCGCGGCGCTCTCGGGGTCGCGCGGGTCGGCGGCCACGGCGGCTTCCAGATACTTTTCGGACAGCGGATAGCGGCCGAGCTGGAAGGCGGCTAATCCGGCTCCGGCTAATGCTGCCGAGTTATGGGAATCCGATTTCAGGACCTGGCGGTAAGCGGCGAGGGCATGCTCGTAATCGCGGGTTTGCAGAAACAGATCGGCCAGGCGCGCCTGGTCCGATGGATCGTGACCGAGATTCGCAGCCAGCGCGATCAACTCGGCTTGCGCCTGGGGCTGGGCATTGATCTTCAAGAGGAAGTCGATTAACTCCAGGCGCGTGTCGCGGCGTTCGGTCTCCTGATCGCCCGGCCAGATGGCGTAGATGGCGTTGTGGTAGTAACGAAGAGCCTGGTCTGTTTCCTGCTTTTGGACAGCGATGCGAGCAAGTTCGAGGTTGACGAGGCCATTTTCGGGTTCGCGGTCCCAAAGATTAATCAGGTAGGCGTATGCCTCGTTGGTGCGCTTCAGGCCAAGGAGGGCTTCAGCGAGGTTGAGCTGGTAAGAATAATTGTCGCGCGAGTAAAGCAAAGCGGTGCGGAAGTCAGTGACTGCCGTGCCATAACGATGCGCCTGCAAGTCTGCGATGCCGCGACCGGACCAGCGGGCTCCGAGGGAATTCTGTTGGGCGTGATAGATGCGAGAGAGGCCAGTCACAGCCAGAAAAAACAAAATGGCCGCCAGGGAGAGAAGGGTCAGAAATACCGGTCTGCGCGTGAGATAGAGCGGAAGGTCGCGCAGGCGTTTTGGACCGAGGGCACGATTCTCTACCTGCGCTTCAGTCATGCAAAGATTCTCCGCTAGATATTATGCGCGAACGGGGCAAGGAAGTTGTCGGGACAAGGCCAAGAAAAAAGGCGGCCCAGCGAAGGGCCGCCCACCACAGGTCAGCGTTCGAAGGCAAAGTGGTCCACGCGATTCTGCTGCCAGCACTGTTCGTTGTCCTGGCTGCAGAACGGCTTTTCCTTGCCGTAGCTGATGGTCTTGACCCGGTTGGCGGGAACGCCCTGCTGCAGGAGGGTTTGCCTGACCGTTTCAGCGCGACTGGTTCCGAGCGCAAGGTTGTACTCTTCCGATCCCCGGTCATCGCAGTGACCTTCGATCAATACGGTGATATTCGGGTGCTGATCGAGGAAAGCAGCATCTTGCTGCGCGACCGGCGCCTCATCGGGGCGGATGTTCGCCACGTTGTAGTCGAAGAAAACGTCTTTGACGTTGCGGGCGAAAAGTTCCTCATCCGTGGGAGACGGCGTTGCAGCGGCCATCTTCTGGTTGACCGTCACGCGGGCGGAGGCATCCTTGCTGCCACCCGCGCCCTGTGCGACCAGAGTGTAAGTGGTGGACTCGCCGGGTGTGATGGAGCGAGAACCGGACGGCGGCAGAGTGCCCAAGCCGGCGATCGTGACCTGGTTCGCGTTGCTGGTCTGCCACGTCAAGGTAGTGGACTGCCCTTGTTGAATTACGGCGGGGTTGGCGGCCAGGGTGGCGGTGGGGGCAGCGGGCGCAGGCGGCGCGGGTGGCGTCGTTTTGGCCGCCTTTTTGGCGCAGCCTATCGATAACGAAACGGCGGCCAGCAGTGCAAGTAACGCAAAGGCGTGCAATTTCTTGTGATGCATGGAAATCCTCCTCATTTATCAGGCAAGCGCGATCAGTTGATGAGATCGCGGAATCATTTCCGTTGAATGATGGGAAGGTCGAACCAACAGTCTCATGGAATGCAATCGCATCAAGAAAGGTCGACGAAGTGCGCGCCAATCAGAGCGGAATGCGGACTCGCCAACGAAGCGAGATGAAGAGATCTGGTTCTATCTTCCGCTTGCGGTTTTCACGGGAGGATCAGCAACGCAGGATGCTGTCGCATTCAGCCATGCTAAGGGGCTTTAATTCGGCGGCGAGGGCGGGGATCCAGGCGACCTGAACTAGCGAAGGTAGCAGGGAATTTGGCGAGAAGTGCGAGGCGGACTGGACGATGGCAAAGCGCAGCCGGGCGGCCGACCGGGCCGCCTGCAAAGCCGTGACCGGGCCATGCACGGCGGAATACGGCCCCTGCATTGCTGGGAACAGAAAAATGGTCAGGATGCAGAAGACGGCTACAACAGCCAGCTCGGATGCAGTTGGGCCAGAAGTCATCAAAGTTCCGAGTTTATTATATCGGATTCGGTCATGCTGTAGAAGGTGGTTTCGAGTCAGCCTACATTAACCTCCGCCCAGGCCCGCTTAATCTTTTCCATAAGTTAAAGCTTCAGGACCGCCTGGACAGTGCCGTCCTCGATTGAGGCTTCGAGTTGGAAGCCGAGTTTCCGGCAGATGATCTGCATCTCGCGATTTTCCGAAAGGATGGTCGAGACCACGCTCCCCAAATGCTCGTCGCGCGCGACTTCGATGAGACGGCGGTAAAGCTCGGTTCCCAGGCCCTGGTGCTGAAAGCGATCATCGACGAGGACGGCCATCTCCGCTTCGTCTTTTCCGTGCAGACGGCTGAGCCGACCGATGGCGATGATCTCGGGGCTGCCGTCGTCGGTTTTCTTGTGTTCCACCACCAGCGCCATTTCGCGGTCATAGTCGATGTAGCAGATGCGGGTGAGGCGGTCGTGCGCGGTGCGCTGGCTGAGCCGCAACGGCTGGAAGTAGCGCAGGTAAACTGTCCGTTCCGACAATACCTGGTGCAGTTTGACCAATAGAGGTTCGTCCTCAGGACGAATCGGACGCACCAGAATTTCCTCGCCATTTTTCATGGTGCCGGGACGGACATACTGGGTCGGATAAGGCCGAATGGCGAGCCGCGGGATATCTTCTTTCTTCGTATCCTGCGGATAGAGGATGATGCGCGCATCGAGGGCAATCAGGCGATCGGGCGATGCGAGCAGGGGATTGATGTCGATGTCTTTGATCCAACGTTGCTCGGCCACCAACTGGCTGAAGCGCACCAGTAATTCCTCCAGGGCGGGCAGATCGACAGGCTTGCGACCGCGGACTCCTTGCAGGGCCTTGAAGATGTGGGTCTGCTCCATGAAGCGGCGCGCGAGCGTGGTGTTCAGCGGCGGGAGAGCGAGCGCGCGGTCGCCGAAGACTTCGACGAGCTGGCCTCCGGTTCCGAACAGCATGACGGGGCCAAATTGGGCGTCCACAGTGCTGCCGAGAATGAGTTCGTAGCCCTCCGCGCGGAAGAAAGGCTGTACCGTGACTCCGAGGAAATGTTCGGTGCCGGCTTTCTCGTGGACGGACGCTTCAATTTCACACCAGGCGTTGCGAACGGCTTCGGCAGTGCCGAGGTTTAACTTCACGCCGCCGACTTCGGTCTTGTGCGTGACGGTGTGTGAAAGCAGTTTTAACACGACGGGGTAGCCGAGTTTTTCAGCCATGGCGACTGCTTCGACGCCGCTGTGAGCTTCAAGCGTAGGAGCGGTCGGAATCTTGTAGCAGGCCAGCAGTTCCTTGGACTCGGGTTCGGTGAGCAGGGTGCGGCCACTTTGCCGGACTTTTTGAACGATGGCTTCGGCGCGGGCGCGATCGGGATCTTCCTCTCCATGGGGCAGGACCGGGGTTTCATACAATCCGCGCACCAGGTAGCTGTAACGCCACATGTAATAGAAGATTCGAGCGGCGGCGTCGGGGTAGGCGAAGGTGGGGATGCCGGCGCGATTGAGGATTTCGATTCCGGCACTCATCTCGCTGCCACCCATCCAACAGGCGAGCACGGGTTTCCCGGTGCCCTTGGCCAGAGGCGCGAGGCGCTCGGCGGTCTGCGTGGGATGGGACATTCCTTGTGGACAAAGTATGGCGAGCAAGCCGTCGTTATTGGCGTCGGCGGCGACGATTTCCAGAACCTTGGCGTAGCGGTCGGGCAACGCGTCGCCCAGTATGTCGACAGGATTGTTGTGACTCCAGTGCGGAGGGAGCGTCTTGTTGAGTTGCTCGAGAGTCGCCGGAGAAAGTTCGGAGAGCTCTCCGCCCGCGCTGATGATGGAGTCGGCGGCCAGCACGCCCGGACCGCCGGCGTTGGTCACGACCGCCAAGCGGGGACCCTTGGGACGCGGCTGCTTGCTGAGGGTTTCCGCCATGTAGAACAGATCGGAAATCGTGTTGACGCGCAGCACGCCGCTGCGGCGGAAAGCCGCTTCCAGCACCTCGTCGCTGCCGGCGAGTGTTCCGGTGTGCGAGGCGGCGGCATGGGCGGCGGCCGCGGTGCGTCCCGCTTTGATGACGATGATGGGCTTGCTGAGGGAGACTTCGCGGGCGGCGGAGAGAAAACTGCGCGCGTCGCCGACCGATTCCATGTACATCACGATCGAATGCGTGCGGGGATCGTTGCCCATGTAGTCGATCAGGTCTCCCCAGCCGACGTCGAGCATGGAGCCGATCGAGACAAAGGCGCTGAAGCCAACGACCTCCTTTTGAGCCCAGTCGAGAATTGCGGTACAGAGAGCGCCGCTCTGGCTAATGAAGGCGACGTTGCCGGGGCGAGCCATGTTGGGCGCGAAGGTGGCGTTGAGCCCACTCACGGGATTCATGACGCCCAGGCAATTGGGGCCGATGAGGCGCATGTGGCTGTCGCGCAGTTGCTCGAGGATCTGGCGTTCGAGTTCCTTGCCGTGTTCGCCGTGCTCCTTGAAGCCGGCAGAGATGACGATGGCGCCGCGAACTCCGGCAGCCACGCACTGGCCAATTACGCCGGGCACGCTATCGGCGGGGGTGACGATGACCGCGAGATCGACGGTCTCGGGAATCTGTTCGACGTTGGGATAAGCCTTGATGCCGAGCACGCTGGAGCGCTTGTCGCTCACTGGATACACCGTGCCGCCGAATGGGCTGCTGACCAGGCTCCAGAGCACGGCGCGGCCAACGCTGCCGGGACGATCGCTGGCGCCGATCACGGCCACGCTATCGGGCTTGAAAATTGCATCCAGGGGATGACGTTCGGTGCGCAGGACGTCGTGCGCCTTGTCGTGGACGGGGCGGTGTTTGCCCACTTTTCCTGTTCTGGTCGAACTCATAGGCGGCTAGTGTAATCTCGCGACGTGATTCGGGTCTGTGATTTTGGACACTGACGAGATTGAACTTACCATTTTTTGGCCGGCGCCAGTGTTGCCGGTTTCGGCGGCGACACGGGTTTTCTGTTCCCCGGTTTCAGGAGCCAGCGAGCGGAGCCAATGTGAGAACGTGCTAGAATTTGGTGCGCTCGAATTGATTCCCCTGGCGCGTGCGCGAAATCTCTCACCGGCAGTGATGGACTGATAAAGTGACCCAGAATCCCAATGCTCCAAGCGGCCCGGTCACCTACGCGGACGCCGGCGTCAACATTGATCGAGGGAATCGCACCAAGCAGCGCATCAAGTATCTCGCTCATAAAACCTTCACCAAGGGTGTGCTCAGCGAAATTGGCGGATTCGGCGGGCTGTACTCCGTCGACAAGAAATATCTGGATCCAGTGCTGGTTTCGAGCGTGGATGGCGTGGGCACCAAGCTCAAGGTCGCGTTCGAAATGAAGATGCACCACACGGTGGGCGCTGACCTGGTCAATCACTGTGTGAATGATATCGCCGTGCAGGGCGCGACGCCGCTGTTTTTTATGGATTACCTCGCAAGCGGCTCGCTGGAGCCAGAAGTCGCGGAAAAGGTTGTAGGGGGCCTGGCGGAAGCCTGCAAGCACAATGGCTGCGCGCTGATTGGCGGCGAGACCGCGGAGATGCCCGGGTTTTATCCTGACGGCGAGTACGACCTGGCGGGATTCATCGTTGGAGTGGTGGAGCGCGAGCGCATCATCAATGGCAAAGACGTGCAGATCGGCGATTGCGTTCTGGGCTTGCCCTCGAATGGGCTGCACACCAATGGGTATTCGCTGGCGCGCAAACTGCTGTTTGAGATTGCCGGTTATTCGCTGGATACATTCGTCAGCGAGATCAAGAATAAAGTCGGCAACGAGTTGATGCGTACGCACCGCAGCTACTGGCCGGTGATCCGGAAGTTGATCGCGGGCGAGTGTGTGGGGGCGCTGGCGCACATCACGGGCGGAGGTATCACCGAAAACCTGCCACGGGTGCTGCCCAAGGGTACGTCGGCCGTCATCGAAGTCGGAACCTGGCCGGTCCCGCCGATTTTTGAGCACTTGCAACACCTTGGCCATGTGGAACAGGAAGAGATGCTGCGGACATTTAATATGGGGCTGGGTATGCTGATTGTGGTTCCGGCCAAGAAATTCAAGAAGGCGCAGACTTTGCTGGAGCGCGCGGGCGAGAAGTTTTACAGCGTCGGCAGGATCGTCAAGGGCGACCGGAAAGTCGTTTATAGCTAGTAGGGCAAGTTCGAAGGGCAAGTCAGAAGTCAGATTGCAGAAGTAAGTGCCTTAGATCGCCGTCGTTAGTTACACACCTGCGTTTCTCTTCTTAAAAACAATTTTAGCTCACGGTTGCGAAGGCGGCGGTGCCGCGTGCGATCCTTGCGCGTGCAGGCGGTCCTGGACCAGAAATGCATAGTGAATGGCCGAAACGATGGTGAAGCAGAAAGTGGCTTGCAGGAATGTTCTGCTGGCGATCCAGATCCAGCGGACCGGCTCGACCAGGAGGAGTAGCACAAAGAATACCGCCGACACTTGTGCGAACGTGTTGGCCTTGCCAAAGATGCTGGGGCGGAAATCGCGGAGTCCGGCAATCATGAAAAGCACGCCGCTGAGGAGCAGGATCGAAATGTCGCGGCTGAAGACCAACACGGTGTATTTCCACGGGATCATGTGCTCGATGGAGAGGACGAGGAACATGGTGCTCATGAGCAATTTGTCGGCGATGGGATCGAGATATTGGCCGAGCACGGTTTGCTGATGAAGAGTGCGAGCGAGCAGTCCGTCGAGACCGTCGCTCATTCCGGCTAGAACGAAAAGGGCGAGCGCCCATTTGAAATCGTGCTTGACGAGATTGATCACGATGAAGGGCAAGAAGATCATGCGCAGCAGCGTGAGCTGATTGGGCGCGGTGAGTATCTGGCGGAGGTTCACCGGGAGCTGCCCCCTGGAGCGTTGCCTGCGGAATCTTCGCTTTCCTCGGTCTCGGAGCTTTCCGCATGATCTTGCGCCTCATCGGCCAGGCTGGGCGGGAGAAATTCGCTGACCAGCAGCGGAGCGGGATCTTGTCCGGTCTTTTGGGCAAAACGCTGGGCCAGCGAAAGAATGTTGCCCTCGGGAAGATCGAGTTCCAGTCGCTCGACGCGATGCATGGGGAAGAAGAGGACGCCGGCAGTGAAAGGCTCTCCGTCGCGGACCTGGATGATGAAGTCGTCGAAAGAGGAGAGTTCGACGCCGCGCAAGCTGAGTCCTACGGAAGAGAGATGGAGAACCGCGCCCCAGAATTTTTCGCGTGGGTTAGCGAGCGTGGCGATGACGACGGCTCCGGGACGAAAGGGCGCGGCAGGCTGCGGGGCCTGATAGAAGCGGGTGCTGGGCACGAAGGGATTGTCGTCTGGGTGGCGGGGAAATTGCAACCGGAAGAGCTGGCCGAGTAGTAGCTATCAACGAAGACTACGTTAGCGTCGTTTTAGAAGGACGGGATGTGAACATCGAAACTGTCGATGTCGTATTCCTCGGGAGACAGATAGAGCCGAACGTGTGTCGATGATATGACATCGATTTGGTTGATTGGTACCCACTTTGGATTGAAGGGCTGGTGCAGATTTACCCAATGGGAGCCGGGATGCAACTGCTCGATGGGAATAGGGATTCTTCTCGACTTTGCCTTAGTTGCGCCCCGCGGCAAATCAAGAACCTCCAGCCAGTCGATGGCATCCTGGCCAGTGACTCCTTTCGAGGCTACGAACACAAGCTTTTGCCGCGATAAGGCCACCATGGTTCTCACATCAACGCCTAGCGTAGGCTCCCCGGGCTCGCGTGGTGTAGCGAAATACGATGCTTCGTCTGCATTCGCCTGAGGATAGATGGGTACACCTACGTTGATAACCGGCTCCCGGTCTTCTGCTTCGGCCGGCCAGGGGAAATGGAGATTGGGACTCCGCTTGAGCCTGTTTTCCGAGGGCGCTTTCGCCAGATCGTAAAGCACCAGAACGGTGTCGAATAAGAGCCCTCCCGCATGGTTGGGCGCCCACGTGGCGCTCACGAGTTTCCCAGGCAGGACCTGCTTTGACGCGTCGCAATAAAACCAATCAATCTGTTCTCGCCGCATCAAATCAAACACCACCACGGCGCGCGTACTGCCAGCATCTCCCAGCAGAGCTAATTTGTCCCGGTAAACTATATGCTCGCGAACGTTCGAGAGGACGACATCGGCAGACAACGTGAACGTCGTCAGATGCCGGCTGTCGGTAACGCTGACACTAAGTCTCCGGACAGTCCCAGTGCGGGCCTCGATGTGTGCATTCGCAATCTTCCAGCGGTTACCCGTGTCAGTTGCAGACGAGAATTCAGCCAGCAAGAAAACGCACAGTGCTGTTCTCGTCCAATGTTTCGTAGGAATCAAGAGATGATCTCGTTCCGAGCGGCTTTCAGGTCAATTCCTACTTGCTCGGCTTTTTTATAAAGATGAGAGCGCTCCAATCCCAATGCCCGCGCTGTGTTGGAAATCTGGTTATGGTTACGTTTCAGCTCGGCGAGGATGGTCAGCCTTTCGAAGGCACGCACGCGGTCGGCGAGGGGGCCGGAGCCTGCAAATAGTGCAGCATCGGGTCCGCCTCGGGCGATCGCTATCGAACCTGGCAAGGCTTGGGATACGGTTTCCACGGTCACCTGCTTCTCCGTCGCCAACAGCATCATTCGCTCAATCGCGTTGCGCAACTCGCGAATATTACCGGGCCACGATTGATGTTGCATCACGACTATGGCATCCGCGGTGAAAGGCATGGGCTTCCATCCATTGGTGGCGCTGACCTGCGCTGCGAAATGCTCGACCAGCGCGGGGATATCCTCGCGGCGCTCGCGCAGCGGTGGGAGACGCAGGGGGAAAACGTAGATGCGGTGAAAAAGATCCTGGCGGAATTTTCCTTCGCGCACCAGCGCTTCCAGGTCACGATGAGTGGCGACGATCACGCGGACGTCCACGGTAATCGAGCGGTCGCCACCAATGCGCTCGACTTCTCCTTCTTCGAGCACCCGCAGAAGCTTGGCCTGCATGGTGAGCGGCATGTCGCCGATTTCGTCGAGGAAGATGGTGCCGTACTGCGCCTGCTCGAATTTGCCGAGATGGCGGGCAGCCGCGCCGGTGAACGATCCTTTTTCATGTCCGAACAATTCCGATTCGATAAGCTCGGCGGGAACGGCGGCACAATTTAGTGTGATGAAGGGAGCGGCGGCGCGGGGACTGTGCTCGTGCAGGGTGCGCGCGACCAGTTCCTTGCCCGTGCCGGTTTCTCCAAGAATGCAGACGCGGGTTTCGCTGGCGGCGACGCGTTCGACCTGTGCCATCACGCGGCGCATGGTCTCTCCGGACCAAACAAGTTCGTGCTTGCCGAGACGGCGCTGCAGGTCGAGGTTCTGGCGCTCGAGACGTCCGAGCTTGAGGGCGTTTTCGACGGTCAGCAAGAGCTTGTCGGTCGAGATCGGCTTTTCCAGAAAGTCGAGCGCACCGAGGCGGGTGGCACGTACCGCCATCTCGATGTGCGCCTGTCCGGACATCATGACGACCGGAGTCGTGACGCCTTGTTTTTTCAGTTCTTCCAGCAGCGTCAGGCCATCCTTGCCGGGCATGACAACATCGGAGAGGATCAGGTCGAAGGGTTGGGTGGTGGCGAGTTCGAGGGCCTTGGTGGCGTTGCCGCAAACGGTGGCCTCGTGACCTTCGAGACGGAAAGCGCGCGAAAGGGAAGCCAGCGTGTTGGCTTCGTCGTCGACGATGAGGAGATGGGCTTTATTGGGCACTCTTGTTGACCTCTAGACT
>JBEKOW010000047.1:0-21322 GCA_049521375.1 Terriglobales bacterium | reverse complement strand
GCGATCCATTTCGAACTGGAGATTGAAGACGGGCATGTGCTCTCGAAGCGCTCGCGCCCGATCGGCAATGGGTTGACGGAGCACGTTCTCAGGACCGGGCAGCCGCTGCTGATCCAGGCGGATCTGGAACAGGCGCGCGCCAAACTGGGCGTTGATTTTGTGCCGGCGCGTCCGGCACGGTCTTTCTGCGCGGTGCCGATTATGCTGGGCGGCAAACCGGCGGGGGTGATGGCGGCGCTCAGCATCGAGCGGGAATACCAGTTCCAGGAGCGAGACCTCCAGGTCATGCAGACGGCGGCGGGACAGCTGGGAGTCGCGATCGAGAATGCCCGGCTGTTTTCCGGCGAGCAACGGCGCGCGCGTCACCTGGCATTTCTAAACACGATTTCGAAGATGGCGATCTCGAGCGAGGACGCCGAGCAGATGATGATCGATATCGTGCGTGAGATCCAGAAGAACTTCCGCTTCGATCATATCGGCATCGGCATCATGGACTATGCCACCAAGGATATCGAGATCAAGGCGGAGGCAGGATCAACCTCGCACACGCTGGGACGGCGGATTGCCGTGGGAACCGGCGTATTGGGAAAAGTTGCGCGGACGGGAGTGAGCGCCCTGGTGCAAAACGCCGGCCCGGGACAGCTGGCGGGGATATTGCCGGAGTCACTTCGCTCCGCAGGATGTTTTGATTCTGAATACACTGGCAGATCTTCTGGCGACCGCGCTGCATAATTCATTTGTGTTCCAGAAGCTGCAGCAGCAATCGATCACCGATGGATTGACGGGGATCAAGACGCGGCGGTTTTTCTGGGAAGCTCTGAGTTCGGAGTGGAAGCGCGCGTCGCGTTCGGGGCGTCCATTCTCGGTGGTGCTGGTCGATCTGGATAAATTCAAGGAAGTGAACGATTCGCTGGGCCACCTGGAGGGCGACCTGGTGCTGGCGCGGGTGGGACGACTGCTGGAGCAGAAATGCAGGCAGTCGAACGTGGTGGCGCGCTATGGCGGGGACGAGTTCATCATCCTGATGCCGGAGACGGGGATTGAGCAGGCGCAGGTGCTGGCGGAGCGGTTGCGATTGTGGCTGGCGACGGATCCGATGCTGGAAGAGCACAAGATTACGGGGAGCTTCGGGGTGGCCAGTTTCCCGGTGCATGGATTTGCGATCGAGGATCTGATCCGGGTGGCGGATGCGGGGATGTACGTGTCGAAGCACGCCGGGGGCAACCAGGTTTCTACGTCGGAACCTTTTCGCGAAGGGTCGGCTGTGCAAGGGCAATTGCTTTCGTCTTATATCGAGGGCTTTCTGCGGCGCGAGCACAATGGGCCGGAGGATCTGGATGAACTGGTGAGTACGCTGCGAAAAATTTCCGGGACGGCGGCAGACTCAGACGCGGTGGCAATTCGCGAGGCGATTGAGACGCTGGCGCAGGCAACCGAAATGAGGGAGGCAAATGCCTCAGGCCATGGGGAACAGTGTGGACATTATGCGGGCATCATCGCCACCGGACTGAACCTGACTTCGCAAGAAGTGACGGATATAGTGTTTGCCGGGCGAGTCCATGATGTGGGTAAGTTGTTTATCAACGAACGCATCCTGAACAAGTCGGGGCCGCTGACGGATGAGGAGTTTTCGGTGATGAAGACTCATCCGCAGACGGGAGTGGAAATTTTGCGGGCGATTCCGCACAACGAGCGGGTGGCGCAGGCGGTGCTCGCGCATCATGAAGCGTTTGATGGAAGCGGCTATCCATTTGGCTTGCAGGGCGAGGCGATTCCGATTACGGGGCGCATTCTGGCGGTGGTGGATACCTACGTCAACATGATGAGCGAGCGCTCATTCGCTCCAGCGAAGACGCATGAGCAGGCGATTACGGAACTGGAAAAACTGAGCGGGACACGATTTGATGGAATGATCGTGCGCTTGTTTGCGCGACTGCTGAAGCGGGAGAGATCATCGATCATGGGCGGGGGAAAGTAAGTACAGTTTAAGGGCGCCGCGAGAACCTCAAGGTCAGAGGTTAGAGGTCAGATTGCAGAGGTTGACCCCTTGGTTTCAAGCTCTTCCTGGAACCGTTCATCCCTTAGAACAATTACACCACCGCCACCACGAGCGTGGCATCCTTGGGCAAGTAGGTCTTGCGACGAAACCAGTCGTCCATGGCGTCGCGGAGTTGATCCAGCGGAACGTTATTCCCGATCTCCAGCAGTCCATCGGCGATGGGGAGAGTGTCGTCAAACACGGACGCGTTCGTGAAGTTGCGCATACTGAAATTGTCGAGCCACTTCTGCGGGCAGGGTTGGAGGTTTCCGTTTTGCTGGTATTGAACGCGGACTTTACGGGCGAACATAGGTTGATTTAACCACAGACGGAATTGGACTATCCGGCAAGAGGGATTGAATTATTATTCTTGCCGAATCAATAGCCGCCGCGAAAAGCTTAAGTTGTTAAGCGGGACGGGCGCGAGGTATGAAATGGAAAAGCCCGGGATGAACACCCGGGCTTTGATCGTGCGCGTTTTGAGTCCTGCTTAGTCTTCAGTTTTCTTGCCTAGTTTACTTACTTTGGCGAAACGGCTCATCTTTCCGGTTCTGGTGATGCTGTGGCGTAGACGCTGGTCAAGTTCCTCGACCTCGTTATTCAAGGCTTCGGGAAGACGATCGCCAAATTTGGCGAGGTGCTCGCGGATGAGCGGGATCTCGGCGAGCCAGCCGTCGACATCCACGTTCAGCAGGTCGCGGAGATCTTCCTCGCTGAGTTTCAGGCCCTCGGTATCGAGGTCGGCGGGCTGAGGGAGCATACCAATCGGTGTTTCCACGGCATGAGCCGTGCCTTCGCACCGTTCGAAGACCCACTTCAATATGCGGCTGTTTTCTCCGTAGCCGGGCCAGAGGAACTTGCCATCTTCGTTGGTGCGGAACCAGTTGACGTAATAAATCCGGGGGAGTCTTGCGCCTGGATGTTCGCCAATCTTGAGGTAATGCGCGAAGTAGTCGCCCATGTTGTAGCCGCAGAACGGGAGCATGGCCATGGGATCGCGGCGAAGTTGGCCGACCTGTCCGGTTGTGGCTGCGGTGGTTTCGCTGCTGACGGTTGCTCCCAGGAACGTTCCATGCTGCCAATTGAAGGCTTCCGTGACGAGCGGGACAACGCCGGCGCGACGGCCTCCGAAGAGGATCGCGTCGATGGGCACTCCGCGCGGATCTTCCCATTCGGGAGCGATCACGGGGCACTGGTGCGCGGGCGTGGTAAACCGGGCGTTGGGATGAGCGGCCTTGCGAAGGGAGTGCGGGGTCCAGGGGCGGCGGAGCCAATCCAGCAACTCGGCAGGCTTTTCGTCGGTCATGCCTTCCCACCAAATGTCGCGGTCGGGCGTGATCGCGCAATTGGTGAAGATCGAGTTTTTGGTGATGGTGAGCATGGCGTTCTTGTTGGACTTCATGCTCGTTCCGGGGGCCACGCCGAAGAAGCCGTACTCGGGATTGATGGCGTAGAGGCGGCCATCGGCGCCGAATTTCATCCAGGCGATATCGTCGCCTACGGTTTCGACCTTCCAGCCGGGAATGGTCGGAATCAGCATCGCGAGGTTGGTTTTTCCGCACGCCGACGGAAACGCGCCGGTAAGGAATTTGACCTCGCCGCTGGGACTGGTCATCTTGAGGATGAGCATGTGCTCGGCCAACCAGCCTTCGTCGCGAGCCTGGACGGAGGCGATGCGAAGGGCGTGACATTTCTTGCCGAGCAGGGCGTTGCCGCCGTAGCCGGAGCCGTAGGACCAGATCTCGCGGGTTTCAGGGAAATGGCAGATGTATTTTTCCTGGGCGTTGTTGGGCCAGGCGGCATCCTGCTCGTTGATTCCAAGGGGGGCACCGAGGGAGTGCAGGCCGCGCACAAACTCGCCATCTTCGCCGAGAACGTCGAGCACGCGGGTGCCGACGCGAGCCATGATGTGCATGTTGGCGACAACGTAGGGCGAGTCGGAAATTTCGACTCCGATGTTGGCGATGGGCGAGCCGATCGGACCCATGCTGTAGGGAATCACATACATGGTTCGGCCAGCCATGGAGCCGGCGAAGAGCGGCTCAAGGCGGGCTTTCATTTTGGCGGGATCTTCCCAATTGTTGGTGGGGCCGGCGTCTTCCCTGGTGCGCGCGCAGATGAAGGTGCGCTCTTCGACGCGGGCTACATCGGCCGGACTGGAGCGTACGAGGATGCTGTTTGGGCGCTTTTCTTCATTGAGCGGGATCGCTGTGCCAGCGAGGACCATGAGACGGATCATCGCCTGGTATTCATCGTCGGAGCCGTCGCACCAGAAAACCCGATCGGGCTTGCAGAGTTGCGCGACCTCTTCGACCCAGGCCACCAAGTTCTTATGTTTAGGAAAACCGTTCAAGTCGGTCACGATCTCCGTATCTAATGTATGGCTGGCCATAAGAATCCTTTCATCGAACCGGGAACAGCACCGAATTTTTCAAGTCCGCGGCCGCCGTGAGTGGTGGTTGCGGGCAGAAACGAGTGCGAACGAAAAGACTCAGCCCAGCCCTTAGGGACAGGCGGAATATTGTCCCTCTTTCCGGGCCCATTTCCAAGTCGAGTCTTTTGCCAACCGCCGAACGAGCGCGATCCTCACCGGGGCGGTTGGTTGATTATCTTCATCCGGTGGGGAGGCGAATGTGTCAAAGATCACAACGCATTGTGACAAATACACCCGGCCTGGATGCTGCGATTGGTGGCGCGCGGCCGGCTAACGGGAGGCTGCAGCCAGCGGTTCCAAGTCGGATACGATGGCATCGAGGTGCTTGAGAGTTTCCCCGACCGTCAGCGCGTACATCTCACGGCCCAGGCCTTCCCCCGATTCCAGCGCCGTTTTCAGAAAATGCCCGGCGATTTCCTTAGCCAGGCTGTCGGTGATCATCTTGCCGCTGCGCTTGTTATATTCGACCCACGCGGGGTGGGGCAAGGCGACCCAGACGGGCCGGCCATCCACGAGAAACTTGATGTCGACGGCGTCGGCATGGCGAGTCGCTACTGCCACGATAAGTGCCTGATAAAGGACGTGCACCTTCCTTTTAGTCCAACGATCGGTAGCTGTAAAGTCCGTATACATAGGATTCAATTAGAACCTCCCTATGATATTCCCCGTTGGGTCGATGGGCAAACCGCCGACCCGAAAGACCACAAGACAGTGACCCGCGCGCTCGGTTTTTTGCATCCTTAGCCGCAACCGGACATCTCTTTGTCATGCGCGGTCTGGGCAGATCATTGCCGGAGACATCGCTCTTGCCTGACTTCCAGAATTTCATTTGAAAGGATGCTACATGCTCAAAGCAGCAATCCGGATTAGTGCAATCTCGACATTCGCACTCATCGCAACGCTCTCCGCGCTCGCGCAAACCTCCGATTGGAATATCGACCCGGCGCACTCGACTGCGCAATTTACGGTTCGCCACCTGGGGATTTCGAATGTCACGGGCAATTTCACGAAGGTGTCCGGAACCGTCGCACTCAATGAGAAGGACATTACGCAATCTCAGGTTAACGCATCGATTGATGTGAATTCCGTCGATACGCGGGTCGAGATGCGGGACAAAGACCTTAAGAGTGCTAATTTTTTCGATGTCGCAAAGTATCCGACGATTGAATTCAAGTCCAAACGGATCGTGAAAGACGGGGACAAGCTGAAGTTGATCGGCGACCTGACGATTCACGGGACAACGCGCGAAGTCACGCTCGACGTGGACGGGCTCACGCCCGCGATCACCGATCCGTGGGGCAACACCCGGCGCGGCTTCTCAGCGACGACGACCATCAACCGCAAGGATTTCAACATCGTCTATAACACCCTGCTGAAGACCGGAGAGGCGGCGGTGGGCGATGTCGTCAAGATTCAGATTGACGCGGAGCTGGTGAAGAAGAAGTAAGTTGGCTACGCGCCAGCTTCCGGGAATGAATGAAGCGCACAGCGGGCAGTTGCGACGGTTGCTGTGCGTTTTTTGTTTATCGCTTGCCCATGCTGGTGGGAGAGGGTCGCCCCCACGATTGCGGGCGGGGCCGGGCGCTACGGCCGGAATTCCTTGCCGGGTGGCGTCGCGGACCGGGAGGCGGATGTTTTGATCCAAAGATGCGGCGCCAGTATGATGCAAAAGTGGCGGCCACTGCGATCCCCAAGACGAAAATCAAACTCCTGCATTCTGAAAAGCTGGCGGGCCTGACCTGGCTGGTGCATGCGTTCTCCACGCGGGGCGGGGGCACGTCGCGCTTGTATGGCGGCAATGCTCTGAACCTGGGGTTTACAGCTCACGACTCGCGCGCGGCGGTGGAGCGCAATCGCGCACTTTTTCTTGAAAAGCTCGGCGTGGCGACCAAGGGCAAAAGCTGGCCACTCGTCACGTTGCGGCAGATCCATTCGGATCTGATTCATTACGTCGACCGCGCTGCTGAGACTCCGCTGGCTGGGGATGGCCTGATCACGGATACTCCGGGGCTGGTGGTGGCGGTGCAGGCCGCCGACTGTCTGCCTGTCATTGTTGTGGACCGGAAGCGGCGAGCGGTTGGCGTTTTTCATGCGGGGTGGCGCGGGACGGTGAAGCGCATCGTCGAAAAAGGCGTGGGCGAAATGCGCAAACATTTTGGGAGCGATCCACGGAACCTGGTGGCAGCGATCGGGCCGGGGGTGCGGGGGTGTTGCTACAACGTGGGCGAAGACGTGCGTACGCGGTTCGAAGCGCAGTTCGCTTACGGGGCGAGCCTGTTTCGCGAGGTGAAGGAGTCGGACCCGGTGCGGGAGAAGTATCCGCTGCTGTTTTTGACGGCGCGAGCGCCGGGGCACAGCGAATTGCCGGGTAAATTATTTCTCGACCTGGTCGAGGCCAACCGGCGGCAATTGCTCGACGCCGGATTATCTGCGAAGAGCATTGATACGACCGCGCCGTGCACGGCGTGCCATCCGGAGTTGCTGTTCAGCTATCGCGCGGAGAAGGGCGTTACGGGACGGATGATCGGCGCGGCGGGGATTGGGGAGCGATAATCCGGAAAAGCCTGTTCCCCACGCCGCAAAACGACCGCAGCGGCTGAAGCCATCTCTGACCGAAATTTGTTACGCAGCGGTGAACCGCTGCGCCACCCAAGATCCGGCGCAAACGGAGACTTTTTCCCCAGCCGGTCAGGATTAATCGGCGGACACGGCTGCTGGATGCTCCGCCAATGCTTTCGCCTTCTCTATCTCGCCTACCTGGTCCAGTTCCAGATGCTTGGTCTCCGGAGAATACAGGAGACTGACGAAGGTCATGATGGAACCTACGGTCAACACTACCGCAGGGGAGAGCCACAGGTCCTGTTTTTCAATGGTCGCGATGAATGGAATCTTGTGGGCCCACCAGACGTAGACGCCGAACCAGGCTCCGATCAGGGCGCCGGAGGAGTAGCCGAAACCGACTCCGGCGGCGCGCCGGCTGGTCGGGAAGCGCTCGCACAGATATGCGGGGACGATTCCCCAGGCTAGTTTGAGCATGGCCGCCATGCAGGTGCCGAGCACGGCCAGCCAGATGTTTCGCGCGAGCGCCGCGTGGTAGAGAACGTAGAAGACGGGGATTCCGAAGATTACGAGGAACACACAATAGTATTGGGTGAGAACTTTTCGGCCGGTGCGGTCGGAGAGCCATCCGTAGAAGTTGTACCCGAGGAAGGCCATGAAGAGCGCAAAGCCGTAGATGAGGCTATAGGTCGTGGTGTCGAAGCCGCGCCCGCGCAGGGTCAGGATTTGCGGGAGGAATCCGTAGACCGAGTAATCGGTGAGGAACAGTCCGGTCATGAAGAAGAAGACCTGGAGGAAATCCCACAGTTGCGGAGGCTTGAAGAGGCTGAAGAACGGGGCCTTCTCGATGGTGCCCTCTTTTTTCGCCTTCTCAAATTCCGGCGACTCGTGCAAATTGCGGCGGATGTAAAGAGCCAGAAAAACCGGGACCACACCCGTCATGAAGGCGATGCGCCAGCCATATTGAGCCATGGCTTCTTTGCTGACGAGGAATGAGATCAGGGCGAAGACCAAGGAGGCGAGGACGTAGCCGAGGGGGAATCCGGATTGAATGAATCCGCCAATCGCGCCGCGGCGAGGTTGGGGAGCGTGCTCGATCGCGAAGGCGTGGCCGACGGCATATTCGCCGCCGAAAAATGCACCCATCATGAACCGCAGCACACAGAAGATCACATACGACCAGGCGCCGAGTTGGGCGTAGGTGGGCAGAAAGCCGGCCAGCAGCGACATGACACCGACTCCGCCGATGGTGAGGACCAAAAGGTAACGGCGGCCGATTTTGTCGGCGTAGTGTCCGAAGATGGCCGAGCCGACCGGGCGGGCGGCCATGGTGATCGAATACGTGAAGACGATGGTGATGTACTGCCAGGCTGCGCTTCCCTTGGGCGACGCGAACACTTTGACGAGAATGGGGGCCATTACCAGGACCATCGCCATGTCATAGGCGTCGAGCATGAAGCCCAGGAACTGCGAGGTCATGGCCATCTTCGTATCGCGGGAGAGAGCCGATTGGGCGTGGACCACGGCTAACTTGGGGCGGCCGGGATTGGGATTAACCGGGAGGGTGTTGGTGGCTTGCGCCATAGTAGTGCTCCATTCGACGGAGGCTGCCAGAGACGGGCGCGTCGAGCCGAATAGATAGCATGAGATGGGCTGGCGGGCTTGTGACGGCGGTCACAGTCGGGGGTGATTTTGGCGTGGCCTTGCACCCTGAGAGGGGGATTGGATAGCAGGAAGTTCCTGCGCTCCGGGGCTGCCTGCTAGTCTTTCTTGGCTTTCTTCGACGTAGTCTCGGCCTTGGGCTTTTCCTCTTTTTTGGTCTCTTTCGTTTCTTTGGCGTCCTTGCTGCTCTCTTTGGAGTCCTTGGAGTCTTTCTTGGAGCTGTCGCCTTCCGACTTGGCTTTATCGCTTTCGTAGGCGGATGAAGCCTGGCCGGATGAACCTTTACGGCCGTAGTCGCTGACGTACCAGCCCGATCCTTTGAATTGCACCGCCGACGCCGAGATCAGTTTCTCGACCGGGCCTCCGCATTCGGGGCACTTCGTGATGGGCTTATCGGAGAATTTCTGGATTTTTTCGAAACGGTGTTTGCATTTCTTGCACTGATATTCGTAGAGGGGCATGGATAGGGTGATTCTAGAGTTTGCGATTGAGCGGCGTCAATTTGCGAGAAGACCCGGTAGTGGGGGCATTTGAATCTGCTTGAAGGGGCACTGGCTTCAGCTGCGCCACACGCATCGAACTTGCATCGCGTCTTATCGCCGAAGGGCCACCGCGCCTCCAGCGGCAGACAGCGGCTGATTTCAGAAAATGGGGGGGTACCCCCCCCTACCCCAGAAAGAGTTAAGTGATTGATAGTAATATAGTTACACCCAAAGTATCCAAAAGATTGGACTTAGCCTTGAATCCCGCCATTTGGCGTGCACTTGCGGGATGGTGACTCGGGCCATAAGTTGTCAAATAGCGAGGTAAAGGTTGCGATCCGAAAGGGCTTCGTCTCTGGAGACGGGCGCAGTTTTCTATGGTCTACGGTCGAGCAATCTTAGCGCCGACGGTCGTGTAAGTCTGTGATGAGCGTACGGGAAAAATGTGATGAAAAAGTCGAGGACAATTCTGAACATTGGGGAACCCTCCGGCGTGTGTTTCCCAAGCCTCCAGGCTGAAGCTGGTTGAGTCCGGACCGCCGGTGCTCCGCCAGCATTACCTTTTCAGCAGATCGACCGGTTCACGCACGTCGACTACGCGGAAATACTTTGCGAGGGCCGGATGTTTCTTGGCCACTTCTTCGTACATCGCATAGGCTACGTTGCGATACGAGGCGTGTCCGGCCGGCGTGGTGCGGAGTTCGGAGATATAGACGGCTTCGGCGAAATCCATCTTGAAAAGGGTGCGCTTGCGGAAGGCCAGCGGGATGGCGTACTGCGCGTTCTCGCGGGCTTCGACGCCTCCCGATGCGAACAGCTTCTGCACGGCAGCGGCGGCGCGTTGCAGTGCGCTATCGTATTCGGCCCGGATTCCGGCGGCCTCGACTTCGGGCGGCGTGTCGTATCCGTGGGCGGTGGTGAAGTCCTGCATGATCTGGACGCAGCGGCGATGGCGGTGCATGTCGCGGAAGCCACCGATATCCATGAGAATGTCGAAGCGGAACTGCTGTCCGGCGGAGAACTGGCGGGGCAGTTCGTCGTGCTGGCCGCGATGGCGCAGGCCGAGGTCGATGATCTCGCGGCGGCGAGCTTCGCCTGCGGCCTCGACCGCCTGCCGAATCTGGCGGTAGGAATAATGGCTCTGGCCGTAGACGAGGGTGGCGGCCAGTTCGATCTCAAGCGGATCGCCGCCGCGCGAGTCACTTTCGAGCAGGTCAACCAAGGGCGCCGGTTCGATGGCGTCGCCTCGCATCAGTTCCGCGGCGGCTTGCTGAAGTTCGCGGCGCGTTTCTATTTCGTAGGTATTCGGATCGGCATACTTGACGAGCGTGGGGGCAACGCGGACTTCGCGAAGCAGCTCGCGCTCGGCGCGATCGGCGATTTCCGGCGACACTTCGCGGATGGAGGCAATGAGGGCGCGCAGCGATTCTTCATTCGCGTTATAGGCGGGAGAAGTGGCGGCGCGTTTCAGCAAGGCTCCCAGTTCGCGCACCTCGCGATGCGGCTGCGCAAGCAGGTGCGCTACCTGGGTTTCCAGAGTGCGGGCATTGACGATCTCCCCCAGCGATGTGTTGGTCGAGAGCGGCAGCAGGTAGCGGGAAACGTCGAAGGCGCGGGCTCGCAAAGTGCGCTCGTAGGCATCCGGCTTCATGTCGGAGGGGCGGGGCGTGATGCCGGCGAGATATTCAAAGGTCGCCCGCGAGACTTTTTCGTAGGTGGCGAAAAGGGAGTCGATGGTGTCGCGATACAGGGAGCTAGAGGCGGCGTCCTCGAAACTCGGAGTATGGTATCCACTCTTTTTGAAATCCTGGTAGCGGGTGGACCGCTCCTGGCCGTCCCAGCGCTGCTCGTCCGCGACCACGATGGCGGCGAGGATGGAAAGGCGCTCGATGGCGAGAGCAATGTGGGCGAGGTCGGCGATAGAGCGGTGGCCGTACTGGAAATAAAATGTGTTTAGAAATTTTTCGGCCTTCTGCAGGGTGATTTCCTTGAGCGACTCCTTCATGGAGAGTGAAGAGCGCGAATACTTGGCCATGGCGTAGGCCTGGATCTCCGGCTCGACGCCGTAGACGGCAAAGACCTCGACGGAAGGGGCGGAGGAGGAAACGGGCTGCGACGTTATTGGCTCGGGCGAAATCACTTCAGGCATTCTTCTGCACCGCGAAAGGGAGTGGAGAAAATCTTACTTGGTCGGTGGGCGGGGCGCAAACTGAGGGCGCGGCCTTGGGTGAACGTGGTTGCCTGGAATCCGGGCACTGGCTAGCTTGGGGCATTTCCACACATACCCTGCGGCTTGCCAGGCGGCGGAAAGAGTCTTTCCAGTCAGCAACGGGACCTCGGTGGCTGAAGCCATCTCTGAAGAGAGGGTGACAATCCCAGCGGTGAACCGCTGCGCCACCCAAAATCCAGTGCAGCAACGAGATGAGGCACGGTCCGCTGGTGGGCTGGACAGGGCTCGTTTGTGGACTAGAATTGAAGCAGGGACTGGAGGATCTTATGCGCATTGGAAAATATGAGAGTTCGGAAAGCACGGCGGGAACGGCAATCGCTTTTCTGCTGATTGGGCTTGGGGTAGGGGCGGCGGTGGGGATGTTGCTGGCTCCCAAGACGGGCCGACAGTTACGGAAGGACCTGCGTCGCTCTTATGACGACGCTCTGGACACAGTCTCCGACTGGACGGATGAAGCGCGGGGGCGCTTCAAGGACGCGATCGAGAAGGGTTCGGATTTCGCCGACGAGTTGCGGGCGAAGGCTGAGCCGCTTAGCGATTTGCTGCGCCGGTCCTAGAGGCGGCGGGCCACGTCTTCTGCGCGGTCCGGATTTCCCTTCGCGGTTGAAGAGCCCAGGGTTATTTTGCGATTTTTCTGGTAGGCCGTATGCGTGGCGAAGCCCCGCCACCACATAGACAGCAGCACAATCGTGAATCCAAAACGCCGATCAGGGGGCGGTTTCGGTTTCGTCTTCCAGTCTGCGCTTCTTTTTGCGGACGCTGCGGATGACGATGCCTACCGACAAGCGAAGGTTATCCTGCTTCTTCTTGCCAAGCGTGGCGAACGATGTTGCGGTCTCCAGGTAATCGGCTTTGAAGCGCACGGCAAAGCGCTCGCTGATGACATGGTCGGCGCCGCCTCCGGCCAGCAGTGCCCTTCCGGAACTGATTTCCACCTCGTCAAGACCGTTGGCAATGGCCTCGCCGCGCGTGCCTCCATGGCCATACATGAGTTCGCCGAAGGGAACCCATCGCTCGTATTTGCGATAGGGAAACATGGCGCCGAACAGCACGTTGTACTCGCGAGTATCGACTTTGAACAGCGGGCCGGGCGGACAGAACGAGACTCCCTGATTGCCGCAATTCGGAAAGGGAGCTTGCACAGTAGTGGGAATCTTCGAATTGCCGAAGTACTCGCTGCCTTCCACGATCAGCGCCAGCCAATTTACCGCGTTCACGCCGAGCGAGACGTTATATCCGTTCAGGTCGGCCCAATGCCCGGCATTGAAGGGGCCCATTTGCGCGTAAGTGTAGCCGCCGAACATTTCAAAGCGGGCAAACTTGGGCACGGGCCGGGGAGGAATGGGAGGATTGGAACTGCTCTCCTGCGGAGTGGGAGCGGAAGGCAGCGTAGCGTCCTGGGTCGAAGTCGAAGAAGATGACGACGAAGACGAGGGCGGGGTTGGAGCCGGCGGTGCGGCGGGCGCGGGCGCTTGCGCCCACGACATCACGCATAGAGCCGCGCCAGCGATCCAAACTCCCAGGCAATTCCTCACGATTCCTCCTTAAGAACAGCTCCCAGCTCCCAGTTCTCGTTCTCAATGTGCTAACCGGGAACTGACAACTGAATGACTGACAGCTCCTAATTAGCTACTGGATACGGGCTTTCCGAAAACTGTGTTGTAGTGAAGCTGGATATCTCCGCATGTTCCCTGCTCGGGCGAATAGACGACGCAGGTGTCGAAGGGGCGCGAATAGACGTGCAAGGTCACAGCGCGCTGGTTCGACTCCCGCGGATTGATCACGCGATGGACAGGGTCTTGCGGATCGACCGCGCAGGGGTGAGCCGCGTTCAACTCCACCGTGTTAGATGCGGTGAGGCGGCACTTTCCCGCGTCGATATCCTGAAATTCCAAGTGAAAATTTTCGACGAGCAGCTCTCCGATGGGGGCTGCCATCCAGCAATTCTGGTCGCGATGATTGTGCACAGAACTGGACTGGCCGACCTCCCAGCAGATGGCCATAAGTTCGTAGAGGGCCGTTTTGTCGATCAGGTTGCGGGTGTAGTGCTGGCGGTCCCAGGTCAAATAAGGCGCAAGGCTGGCCTCGTCGACCGGGGCCTCGGCAAGGAGCGCCTGAACAACATCCGTGCGGTCGAAAGCGGACTCGGCAAGCGCGCGCAGCTTCGCGACCAGGTTCTGGACGGGGACCCGCGATGGTTTGGTCAAGGTGCTCATATGGTTCCCGGCAAGTTATTGAGTATATATCGTGGGCGGCACGGGCATTCTCTGGCTGAGACTTTGGGGGTGGATTTTCTGCCTCCACGAACAATCGTCTGCGTAGTGTTTTTGTGTCTGCTGTGAATCCTCGGCCACATTCCCTCGCAGGTGGTTTGGCGGGCAGAGGAGGCCGCACCACGCTCTTGCTGTGAGCTCTCAGTCCACGAACATGCAGTCGCCGTAGGAATAGAAACGGTAGCCCGCCTTGATGGCATGGCGATACGCCCGCAGAACCTGCCCTTGCCCGCCCAGGGCGCAGACCAGCATGAGCAGCGTGGACTGGGGCAGATGGAAGTTGGTCAGGAGCGCATCGACAATGCGGAAACGGTATCCGGGATAGATGAAGGCGTCGGCCTCGCCTCGGCCCGGGGCTACCGGAGTTGATGACGTGCAATCTTTCCTTTCGACCGACTGGCCGGCGGCGTGTTCCAGGGTGCGAACGGTGGTCGTACCTACGGCTACCACTCTCCTACGCTCGCTTTTTGCCTTGTCAATGGAGTGGGCGGCGGCTGGTGAAATTTCGTAGGACTCGCGGTGCAGCTGATGATCTTCGACGTTCTCTACGCGGACGGGCTGAAAAGTTCCCAGGCCGACGTGCAGGGTGATCTCGGCAATTTCGATTCCGCGTTGGCGAATGCGCTCGAGAATTTCGGGAGTGAAGTGCAGGCCGGCGGTGGGCGCGGCTACCGACCCTCGCGCTCTTGCGTAAACCGTCTGGTAGCGGTCGCGGTCATGGGGCTGGTCTTCGCGGTCAATGTAGGGCGGCAAGGGAACGTGTCCCAGGCGCTCTACACGGCTGAAAAAATCGGGGACGGGATGGAAACGGATGGTTCGCTTGCCGAAGTCTCCGCGAGCGATGACTTCGGCTTGAAGTTCGGCTTGGCCTTGGGGGCCGGGAGGAGCGCTTGAGGCGACGGGCGGCTGAGGATCGCGGGATTCCGGAGCTCCAAAGTAGAGCGTCTCCCCAATTCCAATTTTGCGGCCGGGGCGAACCAGGCACTCCCATTCATTGGGGTCTTCGCTGAGCTGCCGGGTCAAGAGAACCTCGACTCGTCCGCGGAGAAAATCGCGCGCGGCTGGATTTTGCGGGCTCAGGGGTTGGGCGTGCGCTCCACTTCGGCGGGCATATAGACGCGCTGGAAAGACGCGGGTGTTATTCAAGACCAGCAGGTCATCGGGGCGTAACAGATCGGGGAAATCGCGGAACCAGCGATCTTCCGGCTCTGCGTTAGGGCGATGAAGATGAAGCAGCCGCGATGCCGAGCGATCCACCAAAGGCCGCTGCGCGATCAGTTCCGCGGGCAGATCAAAATTGAAATCTGAAACAAGCATCGTGGCAAGACTTTAGGGTCCGGGCAACATTACAACCGGCGCACTCACCATGGGAGATAGAAGCGAGAGGCTTTGCATCTTCAATCTGCCTTCTTACTTCTAAATTGCCTCCTCACACCCGCCAGTTGTCGGCACGCCAGTTCTGGATGGACTTCTTGATGTCGTCTTGGGAGAGCTTTTCGGTCAGCGTTCTCTGGACGAGGGCGGGCAGTTCGCCGTCGGAGGCAAAACGCAGGGCAACGAGTTGACGTTCGGTCAGTTCGGGAATGCGGGGACGAAGAGCCTCGGGCAGCAGGGTGGCCATGCGCAGGCGTTCTTCGAGGCGAATGACGCGATCCTGCACTTTCAACGAGTTGATGCGAATCTTGAACACTGCCATGAGGGCGGCGAGCGACAGGATGACCAGCGAGAAGAAAAATACTGGATGATGGTGATGGATGAGGCTCATCACGAAATGGACGATCGAGGCAATGAAGGCGATCAGGAAAACGGGCGCGATGAAAAAATGGAAAGGTGGGTCCCAGCGGGTGTGATGGGCGTAGGACTGAGGTGCGTCGGCCATAAGGTCTCCTTATTAAGGCGCCATTCAATGCAGGGAAAGTGTAGCAAAGGGCGGAGTTATTGTTGTCACGTTTCGGATGCGTGCTGTACCATGGCGGCTCAAGGTTTTTATGCCCAGCGACCGCCAGCACCGTCGAGCTATCGTGGAATTCGGGGGTTTGTTGCACGCGAACGGATTTGTCGCGGCGACGGACGGGAACCTCTCGGTGCGTCTGGACGAGAGGCACCTGCTGGTCACTCCTACCTGTATTCGCAAGGGGAAGATGCGGCCCTCCGACCTGGTCATTGTCGATACCGAGGGCAGGCGTATTGCGGGAAAACGCAGGGTTTCGAGCGAGATCGGGATGCATCTGCTGATTTACCGCATGCGGCCCGATGTGCGCGGAATCGTGCATGCGCACCCGCCCACCGCGACCGGATTCGCGGCCTCGGGACTCGGCTTGAACCGGCCGCTGGTGTGCGAGGTGGTGGTAGGGCTGGGCTCGATTCCGCTGGCGCGTTATGGGACGCCGGGGACACCCGAATTGACGGATGCGCTGGAGCCGCTGATCCCCCACCACGATGCGATATTGATGGCGAATCACGGGGTGGTGACATTCGGGTCTTCACTCGAAAGCGCGTACATGAAAATGGAGACGGTGGAGCACTTCGCGAAGATCGCGCTCGTGACCCATCTCCTTGGCAACGAGCAGCCGCTCGGAGAGAAGGAAGTCGAGAAGCTCAACGAGGTTCGTCACCGATACAACAATTCCCTGGCGGGGCGCCGGCCCGCGGCGGGGGTTGAACTCCAACCGAACAGTCTTCGATCTGATGACCTTGAGTCCGACGACGAGCCGAAACAAACCGCTGGCACTCGCCAGTAGCGATCGCTCAATTTTGTCGCTCGCCGTTATTCCCCTCCAATTCTGAAGCGAAATCCGGCGCGGAAATTTGCGCGCAAGGCTGGGTAGCCGACGACTTCGTTGTAGTGGGAATTCAGCGCATTCTCCACGTTGACGTAGGCGGTGATTCGCGAGTCGATGGCATACCATGCCCCGGCATCGACGCGGACGTACCCAGCAGCGTGGTCGATGCCGAAATCGTAAAAATCGGAATCGGCGCGGCGGCCTACGAAACTGCCTCCAAGGTTGGCACCCCAGCGCGTCCCCAAGTAAGACAGCATGGCCGTCGCGGAGTGCTTAGGGCGGCGGAGCAGGGGCATGCCGGGGTCGTACGCCACGTCGTATGGAGTGGGGTTATCGAGATACTCCGATGAGGTGTAGGTGTAGGCGGTGTTGAGCAACAGGCGGGACATGAGCTTCGCCCGCAGCGCGAATTCGGCGCCCTGCGCGAACGCCTGATTCACATTGACGTATTCGCCCGGGTAATTGGGAGGATCGTTCAACGTCACATAGTTGATCTGATCCTTGAAAAGATTGTTGAAGTAGGTGCCGCTGAATTCATATCTGCCGTTGAAGAACGACTGTGCGAAGCCCGCCTCGAAGGCGCGGACACGCTCCGGCTTCAGGCCGGGATTGGGGATGTTGTAGGGGTCAGGGCCGGGCAGCCCATTGTAGGTTTCTTCCAGGCGCGGCTCTTTGAAACCTGTCGAATACGAGAAGCGCAGGCGAGTGCCGGAGAACACATTGTTGCCACGAAGGGCTTGAAAGGTCAGCGCGATGCGGGGCACTCCGGTATTGCCGAAGGCGCTGTCGTGGACGAAGCGGCCTCCGGCAATGACGCCGATCCTGCCGAAGGTCAACTGCTGCTGGGCGTAGGTGTCCTGGTTGAGGCGCTGGCCGTGGTTTTGCGGGCCGTACTCGAGATCGCCTACAAATCCATTTTCATTTTCGACGCGGTATCCGAAGGTGGTGTGCGCCCAGGTGCGCTCGGAGTAGTCTCCCTGATATTCGAAGGCGAGGCGATTGATGTGATCGACTTCCAGCGTCGGATAGTCGATCAGATTGCCCCCTTCGTCGACGCGCGCGGGATCGCCGTTTGGATTCTGCTCGTTGTAGCGATAGACGTAGTCGGAGGCGGTGAAGCGATGCTGCCATCCGTGGGGCGCGGCTACGGTGAGTTCCACACTGCCGAGGACGTTGTTGAGTTGCGACTCGTCGCTCGGATCAGGAGCCAGCGGGACGAAGGGCTGCGTTAATCCGTTGGCCGGGACGAGCGGATCGTAGCCGTTGAAATTCCATTCTCCGGGCAGGCCGGTATGGCTGTTGGAGTGGCGGACGCGGACACGCAGAGAAACATCCTTGCTGAGCGCGGCGCCGACGTTCGCTCCCTGGAGCGAGTCTGAATACGCGTCATTGATGCCGGAGCCGCTGGTGTTGAACTGGTCGCCGAACAGGTTGTAGTCAAAACGCCCGTTGGCTCCCGCTAGCGACACATGGCCGCTCGCAGTATCGAGGTTCCCACCATCGGCGCGAAAGCGGAGTTCGGGAACGGGGGTGCTTCCGGTGCGCGTCCAAAGCTGGATCACGCTGGTCATCGCGTCCGATCCGTATAAAGTGCTTTGCGCGCCGCGCACGAATTCGAGGCGGTCGCCCTGGCCGAGCGACAAGGTGCCGAAGTCGAAAGTGCCGCCTGGTTCATTCACAGTGACGCCGTCTACGATCACTTTGTTGTAGTTCGATTCTCCGCCGCGCACAAAGAGAGACGACAAGCCACCGTGCTGTCCGGCAGTGTTGACGACCGCGCCCGGTAGAAAACGCAGAGCATCGTTGGCGGCGACCGGCTGCATGGTGGTCAGTTGTGCGCCGCTGAGACTGTCCACGTCGGCACCGGCCGCCTCACCGGGAACGGGCGTGCGGGTTGCGGTCACGACCACGTTTTCCGAAGCAGTTGCGGGGTGGACGTTCACGGTGATTTCGGCCTGGGATGAGAGATCGACGGTCTCCACCGCAAAACCAGGGGCGAGGACTCTGATCCGCAAAGAGCCCGTCGTTTCTTGATGGAAGGTCGCGACGCCTTCGGGAGAAGTGGTCTCGCTGGCGAGGATCGCGGTCGTGTTCGGACGCAACAGAGAAACTTGCGCGCCGGCAACCGCGGCCGCTTGCGGATCGAGAACCCTGACCTTAATGGTCTTCAGCTCGGCGAAAGACGACACGGAGAAAAGCAGGACGAGAAAAATGGCGACAGATAAACGCATACCATCTCCTTTACACGCGAAAGGGTTGTGGTTGACGGTTTGCGCCGGTCTCCTGGCTTGCGAGTGAGGACTCGAGTTGAGTCCGGGCCTTAACGGCGTCCTTCCCAGGTCTTCCGGGGTGCGGAAGATGATTCCCAGTGAACGACCGCGAGTGTCCTCGCTTACAGTTGCGCGGCAGCGCGGGATTTGCACCCGCTTCCCATAGCCCCGGCGTAGTGCCGGTCTACGATCATGCGCAAACTTAGGATTGAGAAAGAGCAAAACAGCGGCCTGCCAAATCTAGCGGGGCGGTGGCCACAAGTCAAACGGCAGGGAGAACAATCTCGCGAGCTTTAGACCTTTCGTACTGGAAACTCGGGGGATCCCACGCGCACGACGTGGGCTTCGGCGAAAGTAGTGACCCGCTCGAGCGCGGACTGCAATTGCCGTTGAAAATCCGCGATTTGTGCTTCGCCGGCACCGGACGGAACCTGCATCTTTGCACTCATCCGCACCAACACTTTGGAAAACGGTTTCGGGATCATCAGGGCATCCCAGGAATTGAAAACCCAGGCGTCGGCGACAGCGGCGTAAAAAGCCACCATAGGGAGCCCGCTGGCGCGCGAGAGCAGAACCGGTCCTGGCTTGGCGACACACCGGGGTCCGCGGGGACCATCGACTGTGAAAACTACGGCCATCCCCTGCTCGAGATTTTTTTTCAACCCTAGCAGGGCGGAAGCTCCGCCTCGGCTGCTAGATCCGCGGACCGTTTTGTAGCCTAGTTTCTGGATGGTGCGGGCGATATATTCACCGTCGAAGCTGCGGCTCACCAGGATCGAAATGCCCGTGTTTCTCCAGAACCAGGCGCTGGCAAAAACCGTGCGATGCCAGAAAGAGTAGATCACTCGCTTTTCGAAGATCACATTGGGCGGCGATGGCGGCTCCTCCCATGAGATGGAGTAACGCAGGGTGGGACCGATGAGCGCGATCGCGAGGTAACTGGCCCAACTGATGAGCCACAACAGAATTTCCTGCCGGAGGGAGAAACGGCGCGCGGGAGGAGCAGAGGGCGGAGCGGGAAGGTTGGGCTCAACAGGATTCGGCTGAGCGGCGGGAGGAGAATTCACGCAGACATTGTAGCCGGGGCGGCAGGAGTTTCATTCGCCGAGAAAGCTTAGAAGAAGCGTTTACGCTTCCAGATACGCTACCAGCCACTCTTTCAGGCGTTGACGGCGCTCGTCGCTCGCATCGAAACGGATTCCGAAGCTCTTGTTGTTCGTCTTTTTCCAGGCAACATTGCCGCGCACGCAGACGCGGGGTAGGGTCAGCAACGAGAATGAGACTTCCACCATACTCCCCGGTTCGGGGGGGTGGTTGCCTTTCAAAGACATTCCGCCGGTACTGATTTCCTGGCTGGTCGCGGTGACGCGGCCGCCTTCACTGACGGCGATTCGAACTTCCGTCATCACAGGGATGCGCACGTAACGCCGAAATTCGTGCAGGATCAGGGTGCGGCTGGAGCGCACTAATTTAAGGGCCGCGGAGCGTTCCAGCGGTTCGTGAAATACCGCATTGAGGCACAGCTTGGAATAACGGAGAGCATCCTGGACAGTGCCGCCGAGACCGTAAATCACCATGCGGCTGTTGGAATTCGATCCGCGCGCCAGTGCGATGATTTCGCCGGCTGAGGAATCCAGGGGCAGGACGCAGGCTTCGAATTTTTCTCTTTGTAAACGCGGGGCATCTTCGCGCGCGAGACGGATGGTGTCAATTCCGAATTGCCGGAAGCATTCAGCCAGCAGGGCTTCCGAATTATCGGGCAGATCAAAAAGCGCGACGCTCGCAACCGACTTTCGATGACTCGGTAGAGCGGGGACAGTACCGGTCGACATAATTATTAATCCCGGAGGCGGTATGCCTCGAAAGTCCCATTCTGACGGGCATTCTCACGCCTGGAAAGATTTCGAAAGGGCGTAGCCAGGGCTCGGCAGGTACATCACGGAAGGCAGGACTTGGACGTGCCGTCCCTATGTCCTTCGTTTGCGTGGGGCGCCTCCGGAACACGGCTTTCCAGTAAGATAGGAGGGTCTTCATCCGGTTACCCTGGTTACACCCGAAAGAATGATCAATTTAGGAGACATCCAAGCGGCCCTGGGTCGCATTCGGAGTTCAATTTATCTTTCCCCGTGCGCGCGTTCCGAGACCTTTTCGCAGTCCACGGCCAACCAGGTTTATCTGAAACTCGATAACCTGCAACGCACAGGCGCGTTCAAGGAGCGCGGGGCGCTCAACAAATTACTACTGTTGAGCCCGGAGGAACGCGCGCGCGGAGTGATCACGGCTTCGGCCGGGAACCACGCGCAGGGCATTGCCTACCATGCGGGCAGGCTGGGCATCCGGGCGCAGATTTGCATGCCGTTGACCACGCCGCTGATTAAGGTATCCGCCACACGCGGGTTTGGGGCGGATGTAGTTCTGCACGGGGCGAACTATGACGAGGCGTGCGTGGAAGCGATGCGGCGCGGCCAGGAGAGCGGGCTTACGTTCGTCCATCCCTTTGATGACGACGCCGTGATTGCAGGCCAGGGCACGATCGGGATTGAACTCATGCAGCAGCATCCCGACCTGGAAGTAGTGGTAGTGCCGATTGG
>JBEKOW010000046.1:0-20707 GCA_049521375.1 Terriglobales bacterium | reverse complement strand
ACTGAGCATCAAGAACGAATCTACCGAAAAGCTCGCCCGGCTGGTAGCGGAAGAGGCTGGGGAGTCTCTAACCGAGGCGATCCAGAAATCGCTGGAAGAACGCCTGGAGCGGATGAAGCAGCGCAGTAGAACCCACATTCTGACCGGGCAGATCGACGACCTTCTTCGGCGCGTCGATGCTCTTCCCACTCTGGACTCGCGGTCCGAAGAAGAGATTCTCGGCTACGGTGCAGATGGCGTCCCACGCTAATGGTTAGGGCGGATGGTCTGGGATAATGGTCATCGGCACGTCCGCACTCGTCGCCATCTTTCTCGGAGAACCCGAGCGCACGACATTGCTCGACAGCATTCTGCAGGCTGAGACCCGCCTGCTCTCGGCGGCAAACGCGCTTGAAACCGGCATCGTGCTGGAAGCGCGCCGGGGCGAAGCTGCTGGCCGCGAGTTCGACCTTTTCCTGGTGAAAGCCAAAGTTGAACTGGTTCCGGTCGATGGCGAGCAAGTGGAAATCGCGCGTTCAGCATGGCGCAAATATGGCAAAGGCCGCCACGCCGCCGGCCTCAATTTCGGAGACTGCTTCGCCTACGCCCTCGCCAAATTTTCAGGTCAAAAGCTGCTCGCCAAGGGAGAGGATTTTCGGTTTACGGACGTGGAGATGGTGCCATAATTACGTCGTTCGCGTTGATCGTGTCCACTAGACGTCAATCGCCGCGAAAAAGGAACGCCGGCCCTTCTTGGTGAGATCTTGCCATCCCCTTAGATCCGGTCGCCCCGATTGGGAAAACGGGGTGACAAAACTTCCAACACTTCGTACCCGCGCCCTGCTCCTTTTTCATCACAAATCCGCCGTACGAATATCACAGACTTCCACCCTGCCACGCGCGACAATAACGACTGACCTGTGACAAGGCAGCGGCATGCCCGTCTCCAGAGGCGGCTATCCCAGCCCAAAAAAAGTCGTCGGAAAAGCGTCTTTGACAATTCAACCGCGACATAGAAAGCATGCGAATTGGCCGGAAATCAGCAATGCTCGCCACTAAGTCTTTATTATTGAATACTTTGGAGTTAAGTGACTTACTTTCAATACTTTGCGGGAAAACAGGGGGAGGGGGGGTACCCCCTCCCTTTAGCCCTAGACCATCCCTGAGGAGTGAATTCTGAACAGCGAGGATGCCTCCTCCCAGCGTCGCGCTTCTTCGAAGTTAGGGGGATTTCATCCAAAAATACAGTCGGGCATTGTTACTGAACTGGAGTTGAGAACTGAGAGCTGTTTTACTCTTCCTCCTCCTTCACCTCGCCGCGCGCCGCTTTCGCCTTCTCCACAATCTTGTCCTGCAGTTGCTGCGGGACGACATCATAGTGGTGCATTTCCATGTTGAAGCTGCCGCGGCCCTGCGTCATCGAAGTCAGATCGGCGCCGTAGGTCAGCATTTCCGCCATGGGAGCTTCGGCTTTCACGATGGTGTTGCCGCCTTTGTTGTCCATGCCCTGGATGCGTCCGCGGCGGCTGTTGAGGTCGCCCATGATGGTGCCGGCAAACTCGTCGGGCACCGTGATTTCAACATTCATGATGGGCTCGAGCAACGTCGGCTTGGCTACCTCCATCGCTTTCTTGAAAGCGATACGGCCGGCCATCTGGAATGACAGGTCGTTCGAATCGACGTCGTGATACGACCCGTCATACAGGATCACGCGAAAATCGACGACTGGAAATCCGGCGAGATAGCCACGCGCGGCCGCGTCGCGGATCCCCTTTTCGACGGGAGGAATGTAGTTCTTCGGAATCGCGCCGCCGAAAATGTCGTTGACGAATTCGAACTCGCCGCCCCGAGGCAACGGCTCCATCTTGATCTTGCAATCGCCGTACTGTCCGTGGCCGCCGGTCTGCTTCTTGTGCCTTCCCTGGACATCGGCTTTTCCGCGAATCGTCTCGCGATACGGAACCTTGGGCGCCTTAAGCACAACTTCGGCGTGGTAGCGCTTCTTCATCTTGGAGACCACGACTTCAATGTGCTGCTGGCCCGTTCCCGCAATCAGAAATTCCTTGGTTTGCGGATCCCGGAAGAAGCGCAGCATCGGGTCTTCTTCCATGAGCTTGTGGAGACCGACTCCCAGCTTGTCTTCATCGGCGCGAGTCTTCGGCTCGATCGCAAACGTGATGGCCGGCTCCGGCAATTTCACGTGGGGATACTGAATGGGCGCGTTCTTATCGCCCAGCGTGTCGCCGGTGAGCGTCTCTTTCAGTTTCGCAACCGCGCCAATGTCGCCGGCGTGCAGTTCCGGGATGGGGATAAGAGTTTTGCCTTGCACCACGGAGATGTGCGCGAACTTCTCCTGCGTGTTGCGGTTGAAATTCTGCAGCGAGGCGTCATTCTTCAGAACTCCAGAGAAGACCTTGAAATAAGAAATGCGGCCGGAAAAGGCATCGGATACTGTTTTGAATATGTAGACCGAAGCCGGTTCATTGTCGGTCCCTTTGCGCTCGGCGGGAGTCCCGTTGCCTCCGACCGGTTCGCCCGTGATGGCATGATGCTCGGTCGCGGCTGGCGTGTAGTCAACGATGAAGTCCATCAACTCATCCACCGCAATGTTCCCCAAGCCGCTGGTGAAGAGCACGGGGAACAGCTTGTCTTCGCGGATCGCCTCATGCAGAGCGGGCACCAAATCGGCTTCCGGAATCGTGCCCTTCTCGAAGTACTCTTCCATGAGCTCGTCTTTGCCTTCGGCAACGAGTTCGACCAACTTTTCGTGCGCTTCTTTGGCTGTCTCGGCCATGTTCGCCGGGATCGGACCTTCTTTGCCCTTGCCGTTTCCGGCCATCTCGTAGGTGTAAGCCTTCATGCGGACCAGATCGACGATGCCGGTCAAACTCTTTTCGCTGCCGATCGGAAGCTGCAGCGGAGTCACGGCGCGCCCGAAAGCAGTGGTGAGCGACTCGAGGACGCGGGTCGCGTCGGCGCGGTCGCGGTCCATGCGGCTGACCACGATCATGCGCGGCAGGTTGATCTCGTCGCAGTATCCCCACACGCGCTCGGTGACAACCTCGACGCCGGCCACGCCATCGACTACGACCAGCGCCGCATCGACGACTGGCAGCACCATCTTCGCCTCGTGGACGAACATGTTGAACCCGGGTGTATCCAGCAGGTTGAGCTTGGTCTTGCCCCACTCCACGCAGGCTAGACCGGTCGCAATGGACATCTTGCGGGCAATCTCTTCTTCGTCGTAATCGGTGGTAGCGGTGCCGTCGTCCACGTGGCCGAAGCGCTGCGTGGCGCCGGCTGTTTGGAGCATGGCGGACACCAGGGTGGTTTTGCCCGCGTGTCCATGCCCGATCAAGGCAAGGTTGCGGAGGTTGGCTCCTTCATAGACTTTCACGATTTGTCTCCTTCAGCAGGCTTGCCGGAAGAAGTAGCTACGGCCCGAAAGAGATGAGGACAGGGACAGGCCAGCCCAACGTTGCCTGCGAAACTTCCGATCCTACCACACGGGCTTTGCAGCGCTCAAGGAAGCGTTCTAAATAGCGATGGTCGAGGGATCGTGCCTTCTATTTTGCCTTTACAAACTCCGCCAGCGGCACGACCTCAACATTCTTTGCCAGCGAATAAGCCTTGTCGCCGGGGTAGAGGACATACAGGCGGTCGAGCTTCAGGTCACTTAAGGCAATCCGCATCGAGGGTGTCAGGCGCGGAGCATCCGTGCGTTTGCACTCGATGCCAATGCGGCGGCCATTCCTGAACAGCAACAGATCGAGTTCGGCGCCGTTATGCGTGGCCCAGAAGTAAGCGTCATCGGGACGGAACGCTTTGAGCACCTCCTCGACCGCATAGCCTTCCCACGACGCTCCAACCTTGGGGTGCGACTCGAGGTCCTGCCGGTTTGTGATGCCCAGTAGCGCGTGCAGCAGCCCCGTGTCCCGTACGTATACTTTCGGAGCCTTAACCTGGCGCTTGCCCAGGTTTTCAAACCAGGGCGGCAGTTGCCGAACCATGAACACACCTGTCATCAGATCCAGATAGCGGCGGACCGTGGATTCATTGAGCGCCATGGCACGGGCCATTTCGGCGGCGTTCCAGATTTGGCCGTGATAGTGCGCGATCATAGTCCAGAAGCGCCGCATTGCAGTCGCCGGAATAGTGACCCCGAGCTGCGGCATGTCGCGCTCCAGAAAAGTCTGCAGAAACTGCTGGCGCCAGGCCATGGAATCAGATTCGCTGCGGGCGAGGTAAGCGAGCGGAAATCCACCACGGAGCCAATGGCGGCTCTGGGCGGCGGCTCCCAGATCGGCCAGCCGAAAACCCTCCAGCGGTACCGTTTCCAGACGACCCGCCAGCGTCTCCGACGATTGTTGCAACAGCTCTGGCGAAGCGCTGCCCAGAATGAGAAAGCGAGCGGGCAGAGGCCGGCGGTCGGCCAGAACGCGCAACAGAGGGAAGAGTTCCGGACGCCGCTGGACTTCATCGATCACCACCAGCTTGCGCAATGGCCGCAGGGCGATGTCCGGCTCGCTGAGGCGAGCCAGGCTGGCGGGATCCTCGAGGTCGAAATAGTTGGGCGAACCGGGCGGGACAAACTGTCGCGCCAGGGTGGTTTTTCCGCACTGCCGCGGGCCAATAATCGCGGCCACCCGGCTGCGCCGCAGTGCCGTGCGGACCAGCGCGATATCGGCAAGGCGATAAATCACCTTCAAAGTCTACCATGAAAATCCCGCTATCAGCGCGGGATTTTCATGGTACTAAAAATCGCCTAAAACATAACCTGCGAATCAAGATGGCGGTGGATGCCCGCTACAGGCTTGCGCTCTTCTCGAAAATCAGTTTCCGGATCTTCTCCACGAATTCCGCCGTCGGCATGTCTTCCGTTTTCTCTTTCCCTCGCGTGCGGACATTAACCTTGCCGGCCTCGGCCTCTTTATCTCCCACCACCAGCAGGAACGGAACCTTCTGCATGGCATGCTCGCGGATTTTCGCATTCATCTTCTCGTTACGAGCGTCGACTTCCACGCGGACGCCCGCAGCCTTCAACTGGGCGGCGACTTTCTGTGCGTATTCGACGTGCCGCTCCGCGATGGGTATCATCACGGTCTGCACTGGAGACAGCCAAACCGGAAACGCCCCGGCGTAGTGCTCGATCAGCACCCCGAAGAAGCGCTCGACTGACCCGTAAAGAGCACGATGGACCATCAACGGCTGTTTGCGCGTGCCGTCTTCGGCGACGTATTCCAGGCCGAAGCGTTGCGGCAGGTTGAAGTCGAACTGCACAGTGGAAAGCTGCCAGAGCCGCCCGATCGCGTCCACCAGCTTCACATCGATCTTCGGTCCGTAGAAGGCCGCTTCACCGGGGATGGTCTTGTACGGTATCTTGCGTCCCGTCAGAACTTTTTCCAAAGATTCGGTCGCCAGCTTCCACTGCTCATCGCTGCCGACAAAATTCTTGCGGTCGTCCGGATTCCAGGTGGAAAGCTCGGTTTGAAATTCGGTGAATCCGAAGTCTTTGAGCACCTCGAGCGCGAAGTCCAGGCAGCCGCCGATTTCATTTTCAATCTGCTCGGGAGTGCAGAAAATGTGGGCGTCATCCTGCGTGAACCCCCGCACCCGCATCAACCCGTGCATTACACCCGAACGCTCGTAACGATAGACGGTCCCCAGTTCGCCCAGCCGTACCGGCAAATCGCGGTACGACTTCAGCGAGTCCTTGTAAATCAAAATGTGCCCCGGGCAGTTCATCGGCTTCAGACGATACTCGGCGTCGTCCAGCTCCATAGCGTCGAACATGTTGTTGGAGTAATAACCTTCGTGTCCCGAGGTGTAAAAAAGCTGCCGGCGTGCGACGTGCGGCGTGCAGACCAGCGAGTAGCCGCGCCGCAGGTACTCCTCGCGCATCCAGTCTTCCATCTCCTTGCGGATGATGCCGCCCTTGGGATGCCAGAAAATCAGCCCCGGGCCGGCCAGCTCCTGAATCGAAAACAGGTCGAGCTGCTTGCCCAGCACGCGGTGGTCGCGTTTCTTGGCCTCCTCGATGCCGGCGAGGTAAGCGTCGAGATCCTTCTTCGAGAAGAACGAAGTGCCGTAAATCCGCTGCAACTGCGGATTCTTCTCGTCCCCTAGCCAGTACGCGCCCGCAATATTGAGCAGCTTGAATGCTTTGATTCTTCCGGTAGAAGGAATATGCGGGCCGCGGCAGAAGTCCAGAAACTTACCCGTCTTGTAAATGGAAATCTTTTCATCGGGCTTGGTGAACTGCTCGATGAAGTGGCACTTCATGAAGTCGCCTTCGCCCTTGAATCTTTGCAGGCCCTCGGTACGCTCCACGAATTCCCGCGCGTACGGAAGATCCTGCTGTACCAGTTCGTGCATCTTCTTCTCGATCTTTTCCAAATCCTCGGGCGTGAAGGGAGTCTCACGGAAGAAGTCATAGAAGAAGCCGTTCTCGGTTGCCGGCCCGTGGCCAAGCTTGGTCTCGGGGAAAAGCTCCAGCACGGCCGCCGCCATCAGGTGCGCGGAGGAATGGCGATAAACCTCAAGTGCTTCAGGATCCTTCTCGGTAATGATGCGCAGGTCGGTATCTTTTTCCAGAGGACGAGTCAGGTCGATCAAATTGCCGTTGGTCTTAGCCGCCAGTGCCGCGTCGGCCAGGCGCGGGCTGATCGACTTGGCAACGTCGAGCGGGGTGGTACCCTTGGCCACTTCTTTGGTGCTTCCATCCGGAAACTTCACATGAATGCTCTCAGACATAGGTTGAGCCTTGTATTTCGCTGAATCTCTTAAGTTTACCATTGACTAAGCGTGGAAAGTCTTGAGTGAAGCTTGGCGGAAAGAGCGCGAGCGAAACCGTGTCTCTATTCAATTCTGGGGAGTTAGCGTCCCGGAGTGCAGCGCCTCAATCGCGGCCTTCACGCGCGTCGAAACGTCTTCCGTGTCGGCGACCGTCAGTCCATCGGTGGAGATCACATCGCCCACCCGCATCTCCAGCGCCCGGCATTTGATGTGATACGTGTTCATGGGCAGCAGGTCAAAGGTGCCGATGAGCGCAATCGGAACGATGTCAGCCTGAGCCTTGATCGCCAGGAAAAACGCGCCGGGCAGAAATGGCTGAATCTGCCCGTTCTGGGTGCGGCCGCCCTCCGGAAAAATGACCAGAGGCATGCCTTTGCGCAGGCTCTTGAGCGCCGATTTGATGGCGCCGATCGACATCGTTGGATTCTGCTGGTTAATGCAAACCTGGCCGGAGCGTTTCAAGTGCCAGCCCACGAACGGATACGACAGGAGTTCGCTTTTGAAGACGATGCGGAACTGAAACGGCAGATAGACGTAGAGAATCGGAATATCCATCGCGGACGCGTGCGTCACGGCAAAAACACGTGGTCGCGAAGTGGTCGTTCTGTGCAGCGCCCCCGCATTGCCGCTAACCGTCACCGGCGAGAAAATCGTCTTCATGATCAGCCACGACCAGGCGGTCGCCAGCTTGTGCTGGATTCGTCCATCGCTGTCGAACAGCGAGACGACCAGGGAGATCGTCCCCAGCACGATCGTGTAGGCCCAAATCAGCGGATCGATGATGAAGAAAGATCGCAGAAGACTGAGCCAGCCATAGCGCCTTTCGGGACGCGCCGCGCCGCGCTCCGTCCAGGCCGGTAGGGCCGCTTCGGACTCAGATACGCGCGGCTCCGCCAGATTCTTTTCAGCTTCCGCAGTGGTGACCAGCTTATTCAAAATTGGTGTAAATGATCCTTCCCCGTGAATGTCCCGGGACTGTCCCCAGGTTCGGCTTGATTAGATGCATACGCCCAGCGTTCGCATCGCCTCTCCGACGATGTAAATCGAACCGGTGACAACCACAATTCCGTCTCCGGCAACCCCCGTTGCCTCCTCCAGCGCCAAGGCCACACTTTCCGCTTCGCTGACCTCCGACATGACCGGGCGCGCCGCCTGCCGGATCTCCGCCGGGGTGGCCGAGCGGGGATTATTGGCATGGGTCAGGATCACGCGGTCGGCAATCGGAAACAGAATTTCCGTCATTTCCGACATCGCCTTGTCGCGTAGTACGCCAAAAACCATGGTGATCGCGCGATCCTGATATACGGCGGAAAGCGTAGACCTCAATGCCCAGGCGCCCGCCGGATTGTGCGCCACATCCAGCACATATTCGGGGTCGCCTTCAGCCGTGATCACCTGGAAGCGGCCCGGCCATTGTGTATTGCGGATGCCGCGCTCAATCGAGCCTGCGCTAATCTGCGTAAATCCCTGCTCGCGCAACTCGACCGCTGCCGCCATCGCCAGAGCGATGTTCCGCAACTGGTGCCGCCCAATCAGCGGGGATTCGACCAGGATCTGCTCCCCCAGCACCTGCATTGGATAACGCTGCCTGGGGCCTGCGCTATTACCTGACCCTTCGGCCTGCCGCGCACCCTCTACCTTTAGGCCGCGGCTGGTGTTCGCCCAAAAGTCGGCGCTTCCGGGCGAAACCGGAGGTACATACGGCACCGCGTTCACCGCTCGCGCATCCGCGTCCAGAACCGCATTGCCGATCACGTCGTTAGCTTCGGCCAGTTGCGGCAGCGTCACCACCACTCCACCGCGCCGGATGATCCCGGCCTTTTCCCGCGCGATCTCCGGCACCGTCTCGCCCAGAAATTTCTGATGATCGAGCGAGACGTCCGTAATGACGCTCACTCGCGGATCGACCACGTTGGTGGCATCCAGCCGACCGCCCATGCCGACCTCGAGCACAACGATGTCAGGACGATTGCGCGCGAAATATTCAAAGGCCATGGCCGTCAGCATCTCGAAAAAGCTGGGATGCCACGGCAGATCGCCCTCCCCGACCAGTCTCTCAGCGGTCCTGCCGACAACATCGTGCAGGACCGCGAAATCGTCATCGGCAATAGCCGCGCCTTCGAGCCGGATTCGCTCATTGATGCGCACCAGGTGCGGCGAGGTGTAAAGACCTGTCTTCAATCCCGACGCCTGCAGGATCGAGGCTAGCGTCGACGCCGTCGAACCTTTTCCGTTTGTCCCGGCGATCAGCACGCTCGGGAAATTTCTTTCCGGATGTCCAAGCGCCGCCAGCAGCACCCGCATGTGCTCCAGGTCGAACTTGTGCGCCGGCGTCTGGGCCAGTTCGTGGCCCAACGCGTACATCTGGGCAACCGCGGTTTCGTAGGACAAAGGCAGTTTCAGCTCCCGGCCATCTGCTATCAGTTTCAGGCAGTCAGGCCCAATATTCCATAGAGGCGCAATGAACCGCGCAAGATGTGCAGTGAATGGAGGAAGACAGAGGCTGGCGGGATTGCGGGAAAAGCGCCCGACCAAGGCTGTTATGCCTGAGGGGCAGCCTCTTTTCGGGCCGGACCGATGCCCTATGCCTGACGGCTGACGGCTGACGGCTGAGAGCTGTCCCCCATAAACGCCAGCGCCCGTGAAATATATCCTTTCATGTCCTTGCGCGCGACCACCGCATCGAGCATGCCGTGCTCCAGCAAAAATTCCGAGCGCTGAAATCCCGGCGGCAACTTCTGCCGGATTGTCTGCTCGATCACGCGCGGCCCGGCAAATCCGATCAGCGCGCCCGGCTCGGCAATGTTCAGGTCGCCCAGCATGGCAAACGACGCGGTCACCCCGCCGGTTGTGGGATCGGTCAGCACCGAGATGTAGGGAACCTTGGCCGCGTCCAGGCGGGCCAGCGCCGCCGAGATTTTCGCGAGCTGCATCAGGCTGATCGCGCCCTCCATCATGCGCGCTCCCCCCGAGGCTGAAACAATCACGATCGGAGTCCGCGTTTCCGTCGCCTTCTCGATAGCGCGCGTGATTGCCTCGCCTACCACCGCGCCCATGCTTCCGCCGATAAACGAGTACTCCATCGAGCTTACGATCACCGGCTGGCCATTCAACTTCCCAATGGCATTGATGACGGCGTCTTTCAGCCCCGTGGCTTCCTTGGCCTGCGTCAGGCGCGAGGAATAGGCCTTCAAGTCGACAAACTTTAGCGGGTCGGTCGAAGCCAGGTCGCTGTCGAAAACCTCATATTGATTGTCATCCAGAAGCTGCGCCAGCCGGGTGCGGGCATCGATGCGGAAGTGCTTGTCACACTTCGGGCAAACGTTCAAATTTTCTTCCAGATCCTTCTTCCAGATGATTTGCCGGCATCCGTCACACTTTACCCACAGACCCTCGGTTCGGACTTTCTTCTCGCCCGCCGCGTCGATCTCGCCGGATTGTCGTTTAAACCAGGTCATCGGGAAATTTCTAATTGGTAATTTGTGATTGGTAATCTAAAAGCTACGATGGCCAACCTGATAATCGCAGAAGCTTCGTGATAGTGGTTTTTCAATCACAAATCACAAATTTTCAAATTACCAATTTTCAGTATTCGATTCCTCTCTGCGCCATCACGCCCTTTTCGTAGGCGTGTTTCACCTGCCGCATCTCGGTTACGGTATCGGCAAGCTCGACAATCGTCGGATGCGCGTTCCGCCCGGTCAAGATCACATGCACCATCTCCGGCCGGCGGGTTAACGCTTCGGCTACCTTGGCGGGATCCAGCATACCGTAGCTGATCGCGTAATTGATTTCGTCGAGCACCACCAGGTCCCACTCTCCCGACTGGATCGCCTTGTCGGCTTCCTGCCAGGCTTCCTCGACCATGCGCACGTCTTCGGGGTCGGGTTTTTCGGCCCCCACCTTCACAAAGCCGCGCCCCATTTGTTTCATGATGAACTTGTCGCCGAATGCCTTGACGGCATCGAGTTCGCCGTAATGCCATGAGCCCTTGAGAAATTGCAGCATCAGTACGCGCATTCCCTGCCCAACCGCACGCAGGGCTGTTCCCATGGCCGCAGTCGTTTTCCCCTTGCCTGGGCCCGTATTCACCATGATGAGACCACGCCGCAAATCTGACATAAAGAATGGCCGACATAAGCGGTCGCGTGTATAGAGGACCGGATATGAAGGCCGAACCTCCATTCTACCCGCGTCGCCCACCGGCGCGCCACACCTGATTGGGAGCCTTGCTACAATCGCCCCATGCGGACCTCCAGACAATCTGCATTGTGCCTAGTTCTGCTCCAGACTCTGCTTGCGCTCCCGGCGGCGAACGCGCAGCAACAGCCCCGTCCTGATGTGCCGCAGGCCATCCAGGTTCCCATGGGCGAAGACGTGATCCTGGTGGCGCACGCCGCAGGATCGCAAATTTACACCTGCCAGTCCGCTCCGGACGGCAAGTTCATGTGGACGCTCAAAGCGCCCGACGCCCAATTGATGGACGGAAAGAACAATGTGATCGGAAGCCATTTTGCCGGACCGGCGTGGAGGTTGAAAGACGGCAGCGAAGTCACGGGAAAAGCCGTGGCGCACGTCGATTCGCCCGATCCCGACTCCATTGCATGGCTGTTGGTCAAGGTCGTGGGTCATGCCGGCGAAGGCCAACTCACGAAGGTGACGACCATTCAGCGCATCCACACGCACGCAGGCAAGGCGCCCGCCCAGGGCTGCGACCAGTCCCACCTCAACTCCGAGACCAAAAGCAGCTATACCGCCGACTACTATTTCTATGCGCCTGCCAAATAGACCTTTGATTGAGACGGTGCGAACTGCGATGAGTCGCTAGTTCCGGACGCTCCTTCCCGAACCCCAGCTTGTCCAGAACCAGCGCACGATCCGAAAAACTCGGGAGGCCGTTGCTTTACACGTTCCCCACGGTTCCAATTCGCTGGCCGCGCCTTTGATCCTCCTATTGAGTCGTAAAGAGGAAGAGGATTGGCGCGTTCTTGTTCCCGGACAAATCGTAGACTGGACCGAGCGACGAAATATACATGAAGTAAATCGCTCCGCTGGCCAAGGTTGAGTTCGGTTGCAGCGTCACGGTCTTGTAATCAGGCGAGAACGTAATGGTGCCCGGCACCAGGTTGCGCGACGAATCGCGCAGCGTGAAGCTGCTGGTGGGATCGAAGGACGCCGGGTCCATCGCCTCCGTGAACACGGCCTGGATCGATGTGTTGTCAGGCACACTGGTCGCGCCGCTCGCCGGGTTGCTGGAGACGAACATAGGCGGAACCAGATCGATTCCGGTCCCGGTAGTGAACGACTGCGATGGGAAGCTCGCCTGCGCGTTGCCCGTGATGTCAAGCACTCCGGTTACGTTGATGGTGTAGGTCGTATTCGGTGCCAGGGGCGCGAGCGGCAGCAACTGAATGCCCTGATCTCCGTCAAACAGCACCGTGGTGGTCGGAACCACCGAGCCGCCCTGCTTCAGAGTTACGCCTGACGTCGAGGCTCCGTCGATCTGCTCGCTGAACAGGACCTCGACCAGCGCGTTCGTGGCCAGTCCCGTGAATCCGCTAGGCGGGCTGACTTGCAGAATGCTCGGACCCGTGGTGATCGGGCTCGGCCCCACCAGGAAGCTGACACAGAAGGGCTGCTGCACCATTCCGGAGAGATTCAGGATCGAGCTGCTGCACATCTGCAGCTGATCGCCCGGGGTTAGACTGCTCGTCGGCGTCAGCATGACCGTTGTGAGGTCGGCGCTGAACGTGATGGTTGTCGGCACCGCCGCACTAGCGGTCATGTCGTTGATGTACACGTCCTGGGCGCCCGCCGGGTTGACCGAGCCAGGATCGATTGGTTCGTTGAATTGCATGGCGAACGCCGCATTGGTCCCCACTGTCTGGTTGGCCAATACGCTGGAATGCACCACATACGGGCTCGTGAGGTCGGGTCCCGCCCTGGTCGTGAAGTTCGTGGTCTGGCTCGCGACAGCCACGCCGGCTTCACTGGTGACCCCATTAATGGCGATCGTCATCTGCGTGTTGGCCGGCAGCGGAGCCTGCGGAAGGATCGTCACGCGCGTGTAGTCCGGCGTAAAGCTGATGCTGGACGGCACTTCTGTGATGGACCCGCCGCTAAGTTGGATCGTGCTGCCATTCACCGACACTGGATCGATCGCCTTATTGAAGTTCACACTAACACCGGCGTTGGTCCCGATGTTGGTGAACGCATTCGGAGGAGCCACGGACACCACGACGGGCGCCGCCGTGTCGACCGCCGAACCCGCCGTGAAGGTGTAGCTGAAACCCGTCACCGGCACGCTGCTTGTATTGGTGACCCCGTTTGTCACGGTGACGGTATACTGCTGGCCAGCGGACAGGTTACCGGTTGGATTGAGGGTGATGACCTGGCCGGACACCGAACAAGTCGTGTTTACATAGCCGCTGCTGGTGAGCGTCACCGACCCCGAGCCGCTGCTGCAGTTGACGCTTCCCGCCTGGATTGCCTGGTTGTACTGCACCTGGATAGCGGTGTTCAACGGTACATTGCTCGCGTTCACAAACGGGTTGCTAGCCTGCACGACCGCTGCACTGCTCGTGGATCCGGCCGTCGTGAAGGTCGCTTCGAAGCTGGTCAAGTTATTTCCGTATATATCCTGCGCGGTCGAATTCAGGAAGACCTGGATTGTCGCCCCAGCCGTGAAGGCGGAACTGGGTGTGAAGACGATGCTCTGCCCGTTCGCCGCCACCGTCGGTGTACCGGAGATCGGGATGCCATTCTGCGACACATACAACGAGCCCGCAATCGTTCCCGCATTCATGGGCGCGCTGGTAAACAGAGTGATCACTGAGTTTGTGGGCACATTGGTCGCGCCCGTGCCCGGCCGCGAATTGACTACTGTCGGCGCGGATGTGATTGCCGCAGACGCGGTGGTGAATGTACTGGTGGTATCGGCCAGCGCATTGCCGGAAAGGTCCGTGATCAGGTGCGTCGCCGCTACCGTGACCATGGTGCTCGTGGGTAGCGTGAAGCCGCTCAGCACAACGCTACGGTTGTCAGCCGAGATCGTGATGGTCGGATTGAGCGCCACGTCTCCGGCGAAAAGTACAACTGACGTGAAGCTGACCGTGGTTGGGTTGATCGACTTCGAGAACGTCAGCACCACCTGCGGATCGAGCCCGACATTAGTTGACCCATTAGACGGGGTAATGGCTACTGTGGGCGGGGTAGTGTCCGCGTTGCTCGCAACCCCGAACGTTGCCACCTGGGCGTAGGCGAATGAATTGCCCGCCACGTCCATCAGTCCATTGACCGCGATTTCCATCGACGCGCCGCCCGGGAACTGGGTCAGCGGCGTAAAGGTAATCGTGGCGCCATTCACGCTATAGGTTCCCGCCACCGTCGCATTCGAGCAGTGGCTGCCCTGGGCGCTGCAAACAAACTGCACCGTGGATGCATTCACCGAAGCGGCATCGACGATATTGCTCATCGTAACCGTCACCGGCGCGGTCACGCCCCAGCTGTTTTGGCCGCTCGCATTCGACGAGACAAAGGTGAACGAATTGGGCCCGTAGTTGCCGCTGTTCGTCGAGAACGAACTGGTCGAACTCGTGACCGGGTTGCCCTGCACATCGTTGAAGCCGCCCACCGTCACGTTGAAAGTGCTTGCCTTCGCGAGCGAATTGTTCGGCGTGAAGACTACAGTGACGCCATCACTTGCCAGGCTCACCGTGCCCGCTACCGCGCCTCCGCCAGAAACCGTCACGCTGATGGAACTGTTGGTGATGGTCGTGGGATCGACGCCGTCACTCATCTGAGCGAAAATCAGCGAATTGATCGGTACGCCAGTCTGTGCGTTCGACGGACTGATGGAACTCACGGTGGTGTGCGTCGTGTCGGCGCTCGCGCCCGTGGTAAAGAGACTGGTGTAGGCCGTACCCACATTTCCGGCGACGTCGTAATAATTGACGCTGCCCGTTCCTACCGAGATCTGGTACGTGGTATTTCCCAGAAGAGCCGAAGTCGGCGTTACAATCGCCGTCATCCGGTCCGAAGACATCGTCACCGTGATCGGCACAGGCGCGCCCGTGTTGAAGTTCATCAGCTCGACGGAGCCGTTGTTGTAGGGCTCGTTCGAACTGGTGACCACACTCAGCGGGTTCAGGCGCTCGGAGAACAGCACGCGCGGCGTCGCGTTGGTGCCGATGCTCACCGCATTCGCCGGCGGATCGGACGCGACCACCGTGGGCGTGTTGAGATTGAACGTTCCACTCGTGGTGAAGTTGTTCGTGACCGTACCCGTCATCGTGTTGCCGGCCGTATCTTTCACTCCCGTAACCGTGATGGTGTAGGAAGCATTGATCGCGAGCGGCAGCGCCGGCGTGAGGGTCAGTAGTTGGTTGGCATCACTGAACGAAGCCGTAACCGCGACCGGGCTGCCTCCCGTGGTCAGCGTGATCTGGCCGGTGCTGTTGGGCTGCACCGGTTCGCTGAACAGTATCTGTACCGGAGCATTCACCGGCACCTGAGTCTCGGCGCTCTCCGGGCTGGTGTTCACTACCGAAGGCGGATTGCTGTTGGTAGTGAAAGCTGCGGTAAAGGCGGCGCAGAAGCTGGTCTGCAAGTTTCCGTCGAGATCGGTCATCCCCGAACTGCACAGGGAATAGCTGTCGCCCACATTCAGCGCGCTCGTGGGCACCAGGTAGATGGTCGTCTGGTCGCTGCTCCAGGAGACCGTGGTGGGCATGATCGCGTTGGCAACTCCGCCCATCAGATAGACGCTCGACGAACTATAGCTGCCAATGTCCATCGGTTTGCTGAACTGCATGCTCAACACGGAGTTCACCGGCACGTTCGTCTGGCCGTTCAGCACGCTGCTGTTGATCACGTACGGCGCGGCAAAGTCCGGCTGCGCGGCGGTTGTAAAGCTGGTGTTGGTGGTGGCCACGCTGACTCCTGCCTGGCTGGTTACGCCGTTCACCGAGAGCGACATCGACGTGCTCGTTGGCAGTGGGGCCTGCGGAATGATCGACACGCGCTTGTAATTCGGCGAGAAGCTGATGCTCGACGGCACTTCCGTCACCGAGCCTCCGCTCAGTTGAATGCTGCTGCCCGTTACCGAGATCGGGTTCATCGCCTTGTTGAAGTTCACGCTGACCTGCGCGTTGGTGCCGATGTTCGTCGCATTGTTGCTCGGCGCTTCCGAGGTGATCGTCGGCGCAGCGTTGTCCACGGCCGTGCCCGCCGTGAAGGTGAAGCTGGATGCCTGCACCGGGGTCCCGCTGGTGTTGGTGACGGAACTGGTCACGCTGACCGTGTACTGCGCGCCCGCTTGCAGGTTGCTGGTGGGCGCAATGTTGATGACCTGACCGCCGCCGGTCACCGTGCAAGTCGGCGTCAGATAAGAACTGCCGTTGTAGAGCGTCACCGATCCCGAGCTTCCGTTGCAGGTAACACTGCTTGAGAGCAGGGGCTGGTTGTACTCCACCTGAATCACGGTGTTCAGCGGCACGCTGGTTGCGCCGGGGAACGGGTTCATGGCCTGCGCCTTCGCCGTTGTCGCCAGAGAACCAGCCACCGTGAACTGTCCGCTGAAGCTGCTGAGTGCGGCGCCGTTTGCGCCTTGTGCAGTCGAGCCAAGGAAGACCTGAATGGTGTCGCCGGCGTTGAAGTTATACGTGGGGATAAATTCGATCGCCTGTCCGTTGCTGAACAACTGGACTGATCCCGAAATCACCACTCCATTGTCGGTGACGTTGAGCGCCCCGGCGATGGTGGATGCATTCATAGCCATGCTGGTGAATAGAGTAATCGCCGTATTTGCCGGCACATTGGTCGATCCGTTGCCCGGACGCATGGAAACTACCGTTGGCGTGGTCGCCGACGGCGCCGTCGTCAACGTGAACTGGCTGCTCGTGTTCGCCAGTGCGTTGCCCGACAGATCCTGAATCGCATTCGTCAATCCAACCGTGATGACGCCGCCCGACGTCCAGCCGGATCCGCTTGGAGTAATCACAATCGTCCGGCTGTCGGCGGAAATCGTGTAGTTGTAATTGACCGGGATATCGCCGTTAAACACTGCCACCGAAGTCGTCGAAAGGGTGGACGCGTTGATGGACTCCGAGAAGGTGAGAACGATCTGCGTGTTCAGCCCGACATTGGTCGCACCGTTAGCCGGAGAAATCGTGACTGTGGGCGGTGTCGTATCGGCCGTGCTCGTGGTTGTGAAGTAATGGAATCCGTCGGGGCAAGCGTTCCCCGCCTCGTCCAGCATGCCATTCACTTCCATGCCGATAACCGTGTTCGCCGGATACGGCGCCAACGGAGCAAATGTGACGGTCGCGCCGCTCACGCTGTAAGTGCCGGCTACGGATTCGCTGGCACTGCAGCCCGCGCCATCAAAACAAATCTCGACCGCGGCCGTATTCGGGTTCACCGACGCCGCATCGATGAGGTTGCTCATCGTGAACGTCACCGGGCTGGTCACGGAAACCCCGGTCGCTTTGTTCGCCGGAGTCGTCGAGGACAGCTTGAATGAACTGGCGCCGTACGAACCAGCCCCAGGCGTGAACGTACTCGTGAACGACGTGACGGTATTCCCCTGAACGTCGGAGAATCCGCTCACTACAACCGTGTAGACCGTGTTCCCCACGAGCCCCGTGGTGCCGGTCGTTGTATAGGTTAGGGTCACCCCGTCACTGGCCAGGCTGACCGTTCCTGCAAGCGCGCTCTTGTTGGCGGGCGTCAACGTGATCGAATTATTGGTGACCGTTGTCGGGTCGATGGCATTGCTCATCACCGCGATGACTAGCGGGTTCAAGGGCACGCTCGTCTGCCCGTTAGGCGGACTGATCGAGTTCACCACCGGATGGCTGGTGATCGCGCTGCTGCCGGTAACAAAAGTGGAAGTAAAGCAGACGCCAGTGTTCCCCGCGATGTCGGTGTATCCGCAGAGATTCACCTGGTATCCCGTGTTCGCCAGAAGCGATGCGGTCGGCGTGATGGTCGCGCTCAGGCGGTTCGCAGCAACCGACACGGTTGCCGGAACGATGGCTCCGCCTTCTTGATACGTCAGAGTCAGCGCGTTCGCGATCGTCAGCCCGTTGATCGGCATGGCGAAAGTAACGTGCGGTCTGACGTTCAGGCCCGCCCCCGAAGACTGGTTGGCAGGATCGACCCCGGACACCGATGGAGGAATGATGTCGCTCCCCGTTCCGGTCGTAAAGCTGAAGCTGCCCGGATTCGTAAGAACGTTGCCCACCGTATCCGTAATCGCCGCGCTGTAAGTGACCGTATAGGTGGCGCTCGGCACCAGCGTAGTCGCCGGCGTGAACGTAACCGTCTTGTCGTCCGGAGAATAAGTAAAGTTGCCCGAGACCGCGCTGCCGCTCCTGGTCATCGAGAAGCCCGTCTGCGCCGTCACTGGATCGAGCTGGTCGTTGAACTGGAGAACCACCGGCGCATTGATCGGGATGTTGGAATCGGTGTTCACAGGACTGGTCCCGGTAAGGGTTGGTCCAGTCACCTGATCGCCAAACGCCGTCGTGAAGGAGAATTGCTGGCTGGGGAAAAGATCCGCGCAAGTGTCCTGAATGGAACCGACGTTGCTGAGGTTGATATTGAACGCGCGGCCTGCCGGAAGCGCTTCGCTCGGCGTAATCGTGGCAATCGTGCTCGACGGGTCGAGCGCGATCGTGCCGGGAACTTCGAGCCCGCTGGTCGTGTCGTAGAAGAATACCGTGCCGCTGCTGCCGAGCGTGAACGTGCTCGCATTCATGGGCGCGCTGAATTGCACCTGGATCGTACTATTCAGCGGTACCGCGACAGCGCCACTGTTCGGACTGATGGACACTACGGTTGGCGTCGTTCCGTTGCAGGTCTGAATGAAGATGCCGTTGTTTACGGTCAGCGTTTGCGAACCGGTCTGGATCTGCACCGGGTTCGCCTGCGTGAACGCGCCAGACGTGGAAAGGCTGGCGGTCAAACTCGTGCCGCTGTTCACCGTTACCGGACCGAAGGTGCCCGCTGCTGCGCCGCCGACTGAGATCCCAGGCCCGAAATTAGCCTTCGTCGTCCCACTCACCCAGCTCGTGAAGGCTCCAGTTACCGTGACGCTTTCCGATTGCGTCGGAGCAATTGCGTTCGGGCTGATTGCCGTAATCGCCGCCACGCCCGCCAGTACCGTAAAGTTGGTCGTCACCGCCTGCGATCCGGTCGCGACGATTACCTGGCGCGATCCGATAGCCGCGTTATTGGCAATCGTGATCGGCACCGAAGCGCTCGTTGGGCCATTCACAGTTAATGTGCCGGTGCTGATGTTCGCGCCGAAATTGACCGTCGTAGTCGGCCCGAAGTTGGTCGCCGTCCCGGTAATAACAACCGTCTGCGTCGAGCCCTGGTGCCCCGAGGACGGCGTCAGCGTGGCGCTGCTCGTAACCACTGTGCAGGCGACCGCGACGTTCGTCACATTCGAGTTGGCGGTCCCGCTGCCATTGCTCACCGTGCAGTTCTCGTTCGGACCCGTCGGTTGCGTAAGCACGGTGACGTTGTAAGTGCTGCCCGCATTCAGGGCCTGGCTGAAGGTAAACGTAGTCGCGCCCGAATTGACCGACAGATTGTTGCCGCCGTTGTCCAGCAGCACCAGTCCCGATCCCGAATATCCCGAGATCGTGCCCCCAATCGTGTACGTGATCGTGGTGCAGGCGACCTGAACGTTAGTGACATTCGCAGTTGCTGTACCGCTGCCGTTGGTCACCGTGCACGTCTGCGCCGGACTCGTGGGCTGCGTCAGCACCGTCACCGCGTAAGTGCTGCCGCTCGGAATCGCCTGGCTGAACGTGAATGCCGTCGCTCCTGAATTTACTGTCAGGTTGTTGCCGCCGTTGTCCTGCAACACCAACCCGCTGCCCGTGTATCCGGAGATCGTGCCCCCGATCGTGTAGGTCATCGTGCTGCAGACGATCTGAACGCTCGTGACATTCGAGTTCGCCGTGCCGCTGCCGTTTGTCACCGAGCAGGTTTCCGTGGGATTTGTGGGCTGCGTGAGAACCGTGACGTTATATGTGCTACCCGCGTTAATGGCCTGGCTGAAGGTGAATGCAGTAGCGCCGGAATTGACCGTCAGGTTGTTGCCGCCGTTATCTTGTAACACCATCCCGCTGCCGGAATAGCCAGAAATCGTGCCCCCGATCGTGTACGTCACCGTCGTGCAGGCAATCTGAACATTCGTGACATTCGACGTGGCCGTCCCGGTTCCGTTCGTGACCGTGCAAGTCTGCGCGGGGTTCGATGGCTGCGTCAGAACCGTTACGTTGTAACCGCTGCCGCTCGGGATTCCCTGGCTGAACGTGAATGTAGTCGCGCCGGAATTGACCGTCAGGTTGTTGCCGCCATTGTCCTGCAGCACCATCCCGCTGCCCGAGTAGCCGGAAATCGTGCCGCCGATCGTATACGTGACCGCCGCGCAGGCGATCTGAACATTGGTGACATTCGCGCCGCCGACGGTTCCGCTTCCGTTTGTTACCGTGCAGGTTTCGGCTGGGCTGGAAGGCTGCGTCAGCACCGTCACCGCGTAAGCGCTGCCGCTTGCGATCGCCGTACTGAATGTGAACGCCGTCGCGCCGGAATTGACTGTCAGGTTGTTGCCGCCGTTATCCTGCAGCACCAGCCCGCTGCCTGCGTATCCCGAGATGGTCCCGCCAATCGTGTAGTTGTTCGTCGTGCAGGCGATTTGAACATTGGTGATGTTCGAAGTGCCGACTGTCCCGCTGCCGTTGGTGACCGTGCACGTCTGCGTCGGAGTCGATGGCTGCGTCAGAACCGTGACGGCATAACCGCCGCCGCTCACGATGCCCTGGGTGAACGTGAACGCGGTCGCGCCTGAAGATACAGTCAGGTTGTTGCCGCCGTTGTCCTGCAGCACCATCCCGCTGCCGGCATATCCTGAAAT
>JBEKOW010000045.1:0-26946 GCA_049521375.1 Terriglobales bacterium | reverse complement strand
AGTCAATCACGCTTGCCGCAACCCATTGTTGCAGCTTCTGGTCGAGTTGTTCCGAAGTGGCCATCGCTTGAACTGCCCACGATAGACCGGCGTACCTCAGAACGCAAGCATTCGGTAAATGCCGTTACCGGGTAGTTTTCCGGGCGTAAGCCGTGTAGAATCGCCCTTCGCACGATGATCTTTTTTGCCGCATGATCGACTCTTCCACCGGAAAACTCATTATCGCCATCGACGGCCCAGCCGGAGCGGGCAAGAGCACGATCGCCTCCCGCCTCGCGCGCAAGCTCGGCTACGTCAACCTTGAAAGTGGCGCAATGTATCGAGCGCTGGCGCTAAAGGCGATCGAATGGGATGCATCCTTCGAGGACGAAGCGGCGCTCCTGAAAATGGCGCAGGACTCGCGCATCACCCTCGAGCCCACCATCGGGGGCAACCGCGTTCTCCTCGATGGACGCGACATTTCGGGGCGCATTCGCGAACGCGACGTAACCGAGGGCGCGTCAAAAGTTTCCGTACATCCAGCAGTGCGCGCGTGGATGGTCGCCCGTCAGCGCGAACTCGGCCTTGGAGGCGGCGTGGTCATGGAAGGGCGCGACATAGGAACCATGGTTTTTCCCGATGCCGACCTCAAGATTTTCCTGGACGCGGACCCCGTAATCCGCGAGCAACGCCGCCTCGACCAGCAAAACATAAAAGGAGCCCCGGCCGAATCGATCGCCGCTGAATTGCGCGAGCGCGATCGCCGTGACCGAACCCGAACCGCATCTCCGCTGGTAGCGGCCGACGATGCAGTCGTGCTCGATTCCACGCATCTGAGCGAGGATGAGGTGGTCGACCGCATCGAGCGCCTCGCGGATGAAAAACTGGCAGCAAAGTAGGTCACCCTGCGGCCAATAAGTTCAACCTGCTACTCCCAGCTTACCGCTCACCCACTCTTCAGAATTTCATGCACCGCGCGATGGGCCTCGTCGATGGCCGTGTCCGTTTCCGCCGAAGCTCCCGCGTCGGAATTCGCAATCGTGATGCGCCCGAATGGCTGCCGTCCAATCACCCACGGCTGATTTTCTTCTTTCCACTCCGGATCAAAAAGCGAATTCGGACTGTAGGCGTACCCGTGTGCCCACCGGTTCACGGTGATCCCCTGAATGTCGCGAGCCGGATCGAACCCCGCCGATCCCAGCATGAGTCCCAGTTGTTCCCGGATATTGCGCTCGAACGTGGAGAAGGTTGTGGTCATCAACTCCATGCGCCCGGCGCGATTCTGGTCGCGCGCCGGCAATCCGCGCTGGCAAGGAGTGCGCAGCATAAACAGAATCATCGGCTCTTCAGGATTGCTTGGAAACCGGTAATCACCCATGCTGACGGGGTAATCCAGAGCCGTGAAGCAGTGATAGCTGCCCGGAGACACGATCTGGTGAACCCCCAGCTTGTGGAAGCTGCTCCAGTTCGAAATGGCAACATGCGTGTACACCAGCGGGGCTTTGACCAAATAAGAAAGCCCTTCCTTCTGCTTATCCGGAAGTTCCGGGCAGAGATAGGGGATCATCGTGTTGTAGCAGGCAAGAATGCAATGTTGCGCACGCACAGTTTGTAACTTCCCCCCGCGCACGTAAGCAATCTCGACTTCCTTCGCGGTGTGCGGCGTGCCCATGTGATTCACATGGACGACCGTGCTGTTAAGCCGGATGCGGACGGCGGATCGCGGCTCGTCAAGTCTCCCATAGTCGACGCGGGCCGTTACGACATCGTCCATGGTGTGGCCCGGCAGCGAGCCCGGCACCAGGGTCCGCACCAGCAAGCGCGCAATGGACGCGTTTCCATCGGGAAAATGAAAAATGTAGGGCTCCGTCTGGCGCCCCAATTTCTCCGCCATACTTTTCAGGCCGAGACCATCGAAGCCGGGATAGCTGACCGCCCCGTAGTCGTCGCCGACCATATAACAGTCAAGCGCGGGCACCGCATCAATCCCGACCGCAAAAAGGTCGTTCGTGTAGGACTGGAAAAACGGCAGCGCCTCGGGAGTGACTTTGCAGATCTGCGTCAGGAAATCGGAGTAGCTGATTTTGCGCAGGCGCTCGATCTTCTGTTTCTGCGTCAGACCCGCGAGGTAATCCTTTTTTTCCGTGTGGATGCGCGCAATGTCACGCCGCACGTGTTCCGAAAGCGGCGAGTTCGCCAGAAATTCGGGCCAGGGCGCCTTGCCCATGCCCGGAACAAGTCGGTCCTCGCCGAAAGTGGCTCGATCGTAGAACACCCCGGTGCCCAATTGGCTGTAAAGCTTCCGGTCATAATCCTTGTAAAAACGCTGCACATCGATGCCGAGGTCCGTCAGCAATCCCATCGCAACCTTGCTGTACTCGGCGGGTCGCTCGATCGACATGGTGCCGCCATGGGCGATCAGCATGCGGTCGCCGACGCGAAACTCGTTCCGCTTGGCATGCCCTCCGAAGTCATCGTGATTATCAAGAACGAGGATGCGCGCTTTGCTGTGGTTGGCCTGGCGATAAAAATGTGCGGCCGCGAGGCCGCTGATGCCCGCTCCCACGATGACCAGGTCATAACTCTCCCCCGTACTTTCCGGCTTTCCGGAGGAGTTCCACGATTCGCCATCGCGCAACTGGTGGGCGTAGGTAAACGTCCCGTCGTGGTTGCCGCGCATGCCCATGAGTGCCGGAGGGTAGTACCCGGGCGCCTTCTCGGGAGCATAGCCCGAGTCGTCAAACGCCAGGGCCGCATGCGGAATCAGTGTGCTGCCCACCGTGAGCGCGACTCCGTTGAGGAAATCGCGACGGGAGATCGAACGGTTCATTCCCAGTTTGTTATCGGTTTTGTCACTCATAAGGATGCAGACTGCCGTAGATTATAGCGGCTCCTTGGGCGCGCGAACTACTGCCTTCTGGTGCAAGTCACTCGGGACTTTTCGGGGCCGGACTCGAATTTCCCATATCCACGACCACTTTCCACAATCCATCCTTCTGCTTTTTCCAGATCGACGTGTACTTGCCATAGTCGGTGATCAGTTTCCCCGCCTTGTCTTTGTGCTTGAAGACGTAGTTGCCATAGGTGTAGCCAAGGTCTCCCGAGGCGGACATGTCGGCTTTAACGGGCGTCCACGTCAGCGAAGTCCCTTCGGCCCATGCCGGTTGCTTCCGCATTTCCTCCTTGCTGACGATCCCGCCCCCGTCGTCCAGTTCCACTCCATCCTCGGCAAACCAGGTCAGGAACGCGTCGTGACCGTGCAGGGCAGCATCCCGGGCAAAGTCGGCTTCCAGTTGAAACAGAAGCTCCGCGCCCTTGGCGGACTTTTGCTTCGTCGCGAATGCGGAATATATCAGCAAGGCACACAGCAGCGGAATTAAAGTTGCGGGTCGTTTCATGATGTTTCCTGGCTATGGATTTCCGAGCGCGCCCCGTCTTTCTCGCGCCGCTGATCGTCGGCGACTTTTTGAGGCGAATATAAAGTAGCACGCGCAGCGGGCGTCACGGCGAAGTTGTCTTCTCACTCGCGCGCAGCAAGTTTTCTTTTACCCCCGTGGGAAGCCGCGAGGCCTGCAGGATTTCGCGCAACTGCTCAGGGGGCAGTCCCCCGGCGAACGCCAGGGCTCGCGCCAGCGAAAGATGCTCGGACCGCAGCAGCGCAACCTGCACATCGCGGCGCGGCGACCATTTGCCATGCCCCGACACCGCCTCAACCAGGGCAATACTCGCCGAAGGATTCACAACAGCCTGCATGACAGAAGTTTCCGCGAGCCGCGAATTCTCGAGCGCCACTCGCATGATTCGCTGCTCCCCGTCAAGCAGCAGCGCGCCAGCGATTCGCCCCGAGCCCCGCCGCGCCAGCGTCAAACGCTCTCCAGACGTTGTCGTCTTGAGCCGCGCAACCAGCGTCTCATCCGCGGTAAGTTTCACGTCCGCGGGGACAAGCGGCGAAAGCGCCACCTTCATCAGATCGAAAGTGTAGAACTGCCGGATCAGCGGCACCGAAACATGGCGCGGTGTATGCGGATGGCAGGCCAATGCAATCCTCGCCTTACGCAATCCAAGCGCGGAGCGATGCTTGGCAAGTTGCTCCAACACTGCTCCCGAAAGATCGTTGCGTTGAAGCAGAGCCAGCGCCAGATCTCCAGTCAGCGCAGGATCTGCGGCAGCCCGCAGTATCACGTCCTGGTCGGCGCTGTGAATAGCGTCCGCCAGCGCAGTGCCGGTAGCAATCGATAAATCGAGCTCAGGCGACGCGTTTTGCTCGGTCATACAACGCAATCCCAATAACTACAAAGGCGTAATGACGATTACGGCACAACAAGCTGCGCCTCTACTTCAGTTTTGCCCCCGCCCGCCGGGCCCGCGCGAGCGCGCCCAGCGCGGGATCTGCGAATTCATTGCGCAGCACGATCCCCGGAAAACTGGTTGCCAGATGATTGTAGAAAACTCGGCGCACCGCCGCCGACTGCCGAAAGACGCTCCCCGTCATGGCCACTGGGACATAGGGCGGAGCAGGAGAGACGCGCCGAAGTACGATGCCGGCCAGCGCCGCCAACTGGGTTCCTGCGTCCTCCAGAAGTTCGCGGGCAATCGCATCGCCGTCATCCGCGGCGCGCACCACCATTGGAAATAGGCGCGGAAATTCCGGAGCCGGAGTTCCATTGGCATGCTGGACGAGCGATTCGATATTGTCCAGTTTCCACGCCTCGAGAATCAGCGCCGTCAGAGCGGTTTCCTCGCCCTCGTCGCGGGCTCGCAGTAGAGCGGCAATCGCGTGCCGTCCAATCCATTGCCCAGACCCTTCGTCGGACACGGCGAAACCCCATCCCCCGGCGCGCGCAATCCTTCCACTCCCATCGCGTCCGTAAACCACCGAGCCGGTGCCGGAAATCGCGATCACGCCGGGTGCCGAGCCAAACGCAGCTTCCAGAGCAATCACGTGATCGCCGACGACTTCGATCTCCATCTTCGGATTCAACTCGCTGAGAAACTCATGCAGTCTTGCAGCCGCATCCGAGCGAGCAGCCCCCGCCGCACCGAGGCAAATCGCTTGCAGATCCTGGGGAGAAACCTTCGCAGCCGTACACGCCTGGCGGACAGCCGTGTGTATGGAATCACGGGCCGTGCTCCGCTCCGCGTTCACTTCGCCCAGGCGGACAATGTTGCAACCGCCGGAAACTGCCGTGGCCAGCACGCTGCTTTCATTGCCTACAACACAGCGCGTCTTGGTGCCGCCGCCGTCGATTCCGGCATAGAAACCCATCGCGCTAGTTCTAACACAGGTTCGCTGGCCCGCAGCGCGCGCGGAACATCCTTGTACAATGCTCGAAACTTCATCCGTCTCTCCGGGAACACCGTGAAACGACGCGGGCGGCCGCGTCTCCCCGCGAGCGACGAAAAGGTGCGCGGTTGGGACTGAACCGGATCGACCTGCTGATCATCGCGCTGTACCTGGCGGGAATCACCCTCTTTGGCCTGCGCTTCCGCAAACGCCAGCGCACCATGCGCGACTATTTTCTCGCCGACCGCAATATCCCCTGGTGGGCAATTTCGCTCTCCATCGTCGCCGCCGAGACGAGCACGCTGACCATCATCGGCATTCCCGGACTCGCCTATGATTCGAATCTGACCTTCCTGCAATGGGTCATGGGGTACCTCGTCGGCCGCGTCATCATCAGTTTCATCCTGCTCCCCCAGTATTTTCGCGGCGAACTCTACACCGCTTATCAGCTCATCGAGCGCCGCTTCGGCCCAGCGTTGCGCACGGTCACCGCCGGATTGTTTCTGCTGACCAGGGCGCTCGCGGAAGGAGTGCGCGTATACGCTGTGTCTATCGTGGTATCGATCGCGCTCGGAACGGGTGAAATCACGTCGATCGCAATCATTACCCTGCTGACCCTGATCTATACCTTCGAGGGCGGGCTCGCAGCCGTGATCTGGACCGACGTCGTGCAGACCTTCATCTATGTTGGCGGAACGCTGGTCGGGCTGTTCACGATTCTTCATCTCATCCCGGGAGGATGGCCTGCAGCGCACGCGATTGCCGTGAGTTTCGACAAGTTCCGCCTGTTCGATTTCTCTTTCTTAAATCATGCGGACGGCGCGCCTATTCAGATTTTGAATCTCGCTCGGCCCTACACGCTGTGGGCCGGCATTATCGGCGGAGCCTTCTTCACGACCGCGAGCCACGGCACCGACCAGCTCATCGTGCAAAGACTACTGGCCGCTCGTAATGAACGTGATGCTGTTCGTTTACTATCGCGTGCCTTCCGCAACCTTTGGCAAAGCTGATCGTATTTACCCGACCTTCATCGTCACTCACATGCCGCACGGTATATCTGGTCTGCTGATTGCTGCCATCCTCGCGGCGGCAATGTCGAACCTGAGCGCCGCGCTCAATTCCCTGTCCTCCAGTTCGATGATGGACCTCTATTTTCGTTCTCATCCCGAGGCGAACGACGCGAAGCGTCTGACCATGGCTCGGCGGACGACCGTTGCCTGGGCGCTGGTTCTGTTTTCGCTGGCGGTCCTGGCTTTGCATTTTGTAGGCCGCGTGGTCGAAGTGGGACTTCAGATCGCCTCGGTAGCCTATGGCGCATTGCTGGGCGTATTCCTGTTAGGAGTTCTGACAAAGAAGGCGAATCAGAGTGGCGCCATCGTTGGCATGATCTGCGGGCTCGCCGTGGAACTTTACCTCTGGGGATGGTCGCACGTCGCGTTCACCTGGTGGGTGGCCATCGGCACATGCGTCACATTCGCGCTGGGATACGCAGCCAGTTCGCTTCCGAGGGCCGATGAAACCTGAATCCGCGAGACGCTCGAACACTCAGTCAAGTACACCCAGGCCCGAACTCGCCCGCGACCTGCAACTTTCCCACGCCGGAGCAGTAGTCGTCGGCACCATCATCGGCAGCGGAATTTTTCTGGTTCCGAAAGAGATGATGCAGGCGGTGGGTTCTGCCCGCATCGTCTATCTTGCATGGATGGTGGGCGGCGTCCTCTCATTTTTCGGCGCGCTCACCTACGCGGAACTGGGCGCGATGAAGCCGCAGGCCGGTGGAGAGTACGTTTATGTCCGCGATGCCTACGGACCCCTCGCCGGCTTCTTATACGGCTGGACCTGGTTTCTGATCGCGAAGCCGGCATCGATCGCAACCATAACCACCGGACTCGTGCGCACCCTCGGAACCTTCCCCGCATTTTCTTTCTTCACGCACCCCTTCATCGAGACCCCTTTGGGAGCACATCCATTCGTCGTCACCTACGGGCAACTGGTCGCGATCGCAGCGGCGATCTTAATCACGGGGCTCAACTACATCGGAGTGCGCAAGGCAGGAGAATTCCAATTCCTGTTCACGCTCCTGAAAGTCGCCATCATCCTCGCAATCGTGGCCGTCGGCTTCAGCTACAAAGGTGGGACCTGGGGAAATTTCGCGACCGAGTTCGCCGGCGCGAAGGGCGGCATTGCCGGTTTCTTTGCCGCCCTGGTGGCCGCGCTCTGGGCTTACGACGGATGGAACGATCTGAACATGGTAGCCGGCGAGATTCGCAATCCGCAGCGCAACATTCCGCTGGCCCTAATCTGGGGAGTTGCCACCGTCGGACTGCTGTACGTGCTGGTCAATGCGGCCGTGCAATACGTAATGCCGGCCGCGGCGGTGGCCGCCTCCGATCGTCCGGCAGCCGACGCGGTAGCCTTGGTACTGGGCCACGCCGGTGCGGCCCTGGTATCCGTTGGCATTGCCATCTCGATGCTGGTGACCTTGAATGGCACTACCATGAGCGGGGCGCGCGTTCCTTATGCCATGTCACGTGATGGATATTTTTTCAAGGCCATCGCCGAAGTGCACCCCCGCTTCCACACCCCGTACGTGTCGCTCGTGGTCCAGTGCGCTCTATCGATTGTATTGCTATTGCTCGGCGCGAGTTTCCGGCAGTTATTCTCCCTGGCGATCTTCGCGGAGTGGCTCTTCTACATGATCGCCGGCAGCACCATTTTTGTCTTTCGCTACCGTGAGCCCAGCGCGGATCGTCCCTACCGCGTGCTGGGGTATCCCGTCGTGCCCGCTATCTTCATCGCCGCCTCCGCCGCGCTCCTTTATTACACCTTCACCGACAACCTGGCCAACTCCGCCGGCGGATGCCTGGTCATACTCGCCGGAGTTCCGGTCTTCTATTTCTTCGCACGCCGCCGTCCCGCCGCACTAAAGTAATCGGCCGATGCCGTTTCGGATTCGTTATCCCACTTTCTTTCAGTAATCAGGCCTACCCGCCAAAGCGGTTACCAAAGGACACGCGCAGCCGACACGTTTACCCCCTCCGGAAACTCCCCTAACTTAAAGACTCCAACTCCGGGCGATCTCCCCATCCCGGGCCCCTATTGGAGTCAACGGATGCCTACGTATAACGGTGAATTTCAACTCGGCCTGTTGCCCGAAAAGAAACTTGACTGGCGAACTTTCGCCGCAAGCTACGGGCTGATTACGGCATTCGTTGTCGCACTCATGTTCCTCGGAGTGCTCTTGCCCGAAACCCTCAGCATCACGTCCAACTACCACGTGACCGAACTCATTCCGCGGCCAGCTCTGGTCCCCGAAGAGTTGCCCAAGCCGAAGCCGCTCCCAGTGCACGCCAAACTGCTGCCAAAGGATCCGGTGTTCGAAGCGCCCAAGCTGGTCGTGCCGCGCGAGGTCCGCGCCCGCAAGCAGGAACCGCAGGAGATCGAACCGCCCAAGGTCGCGCTTAACAATTTCGCGCCCGCCGTCCTCAAACAGACTCCGGGAGGCGCCCGCCCGGTGCTGATTCACACCGGCGAGTTCCAGGGAAGTTCCGTAGCTCCGACCGTGAATGCTCCGATTGACAAGGTGCAGACCGGCGGCTTTGGCGATCCCAACGGATTGAAGCCGAACGCAAACAGCAAGCCGAACGGCAAGCTCATCGCCTCCGCGGCCGGGTCCTTCGACATGCCCGTCGGCCCAGGCCAGGGTAACGGTTCCGGCGGAGCGAAAGGAATCAAGGGAACGGTAGCCAGCGCCGATTTCGGCAACGGTGTAGCCACACCGGGACGAGGCGATGGACGCAGCAGTGGCCGGGGCAATGCAGCCGTGCAGACCTCCGGTTTTGGAAATCAGGAGATCGCGCAGAACGTTCCGCACGTGCAGCGAGTCGATGGCGGCCCACCGACCACTGCGGTCGAAATCATCGATAAGCCAAGCCCGGTTTATACCCAGGAAGCTCGCAATCTTCGACTTGAGGGCGAGGTTCTTCTCGAAGTGCAATTCGGAGCCAACGGCAAGTTACAGGTCAATCGCGTTGTAAGGGGTTTGGGCCATGGACTGGATGAAGCGGCCATAACCGCCGCCAACCATATGCGTTTTAAGCCGGCGTTGCGCTTCGGGCAGGCCGTCGATTCTACAGCAATTGTGCACGTCGTATTTCAACTGGCGTACTGAATTTGGAGAGGAATGTTATGCGCATCACGAACTTGATGGTATTAGCTCTGCTGGCGTTGACAATCACGGCGGCGGCCCAACAATCGGCATCCACACCGCAGAATTCGCAGGCGGCACAGACGGCGCAGGGTTCAACGCTCGCGCAACCGACCACCATGGATCAGGTGGTGGACCGTGTCATCATCCGCGAGAAGGATCTGATCAAGTTCCTCGCCCCGCGCACGCCCATCGTCGAAACCTATCTGCAGAATCTCACGCAGGACACGCAACTCGGCCCGATCCCGCAGGATGACCACTATTTCCTCGGCCGCATGGATCTGAGCGAATCCATCGATCGCTCCGACTATCTCACCGAAAAAGGCAAGGGTAAAGAAAAAGACAGCGAAGAGGGCATGGCGAAGCATCTGCTCGGCGGCCTGGTGAACAAATTCAAATTCCAGTACCAGCCGCTTGGCTTTTCCTGGATGATCTATGCCGACCGCAACGATTTCGACCGTCAGCACTATGACTTTCACTATGCTCGCCGCGAGTTCCTGGGCGACGTCCGCTGCCTGGTGTTCGATGTCACGCCCAAGAAAGATGCCGGCAAAGGCCGCTTCCTGGGCCGCATCTGGGTCGAGGATCAGGACTTCAACATCGTGCGCCTGAATGGCACATACGCGCGGCCAATGCGCAACACCTATTACTTCCACATGGATAGCTGGCGCCTCAACCTGATTCCGGGCTACTGGGTGCCCACCTACATTTACAGCGAGGAAGGCGACTTCACCGCCGGAGCCCGCAACAACATCGCCTTCAAGGCTCAGACGCGCCTCTGGGGCTACAACCTGAAAATGGGCACGCCCAACGATGAATTGACCCAGATTCGAGTCGACAGCGTGAAAGACGAAACGCCCACCACGCAGGACGCTTCCCCGCTCGCCGCCGAGCGCGAATGGCAGCAGCAGGCGGAAGACAACGTCATCGAGCGCCTCGAGCGCGCCGGGCTGCTTTCGCCCGAAGGCGACGTGGATAAGGTCCTGCAAACCGTCGTCAACAATCTTGAGATCACCAACAACGTGGAACTGCCGCGCCCGGTCCGCACGCGCGTCCTGACCACTTCTCCGCTGGAAACTTTCAGCGTCGGCAACACCATCATCGTGAGCCGCGGCCTGATCGACGTTCTTCCCGACGAAGCCAGCCTCGCCATGGTCCTCTCGCACGAACTCGCTCACATCGTCCTGGGACATAACCTCGGCAGCCAGTATGCCTTCAACGACCGCATGCTGTTCTCCGATGATGGCACCTTCCAGAACCTCGGCTTCAAACACATCCCCGAAGAAGAAGCCGCCGCCGACAAGAAAGCCGTCGAGATGCTGAAAGCCTCTCCCTATGCGCAGAAGCTCGATACGGCCGGACTTTTCCTCAAAGCGCTGCAGACCCGCTCTCCGCACCTGACCGCTCTTCTGCAGGCTCACCTCGGCAACAGCATGATCGAGAACGGCACCGTCACCCGGATGGCGCAGTTGGAAACCACCGCCCCGGCACTCGATTGGAACAAACTGGATCAGATCGCCGCGCTCCCCATGGGCGGACGCGTCAAGCTGAATCCCTGGGATGACAAAGTCGAAATCGTGAAGACGCAGCCCGTGGCCATCACCTCAGCGCGCGACAAAATGCCGTTCGAGGTAACGCCCTTCTTCCCGCGCCTCTCGCGCTACAACGCGAACCCGGCTGCCGCTCAAACCACCGCCACCACCGCAGCCAACACCGCCGCGGGCACAACCAACTAGCAGAGGTCCAAAAGTTGATCGAAGCGCAGGCTGGAACCGGAAGAGATTCCGGGCTTCCAGCCTGTGTTATTTGGCCTGCCCACTCCGAGCAGAATGCCCGCACTGCAGCCGTTTTCCACGCCCGCCTCTGGTACCATGCCTTATCTCACTCTGCTGCACCCCGTTAACCCCCAGGAGGGTACGAATGGTCGGTCATCCACCTCAACGCCATAATTGCGCCTTGGCCTTCGCGGCAATACTCCTTTTCTCCACCATCCTGTGCGCGCAGACCGTTACCGTGCTGAAGAATCAACCCCCCGACGGCGCACAGCTCACCTTCCAATTGACCGACGGCACCGTGCTGGCCCAGGACTACAACGACTCGGACTGGTGGAAGCTCACGCCCGACATCACCGGAAGTTATGTGAATGGAACCTGGACTCAGGTGGCCAGCCTTCCCTCGGGATATTCTCCCGAAGCATTCGCTTCCGCCGTTCTGGCAAACGGAAAATTGGTCATCACCGGAGGCGAGTACAACTTCGGCAACTTCACGCTCACCAACCTCGGCGCAATCTACGATCCCGTAGCCAACACCTGGACCAACTTGCCTCCGCCAAAGGCCTGGAACTACATCGGAGATTCGCCCTCCACCGTTTTGCCGGACGGCAACTTTCTGGTGGGCAACAAACTGACCAAGCAGTTGCAACAACTGAATCCCACTACCCTGAAATGGACGCCCCTTCCATCCAGGGGGAAAGACGATTTCAACGCCGAAGAAGGCTGGACCTTGCTGGCCAACGGCACAATTCTTACCGCCGACGTGAAAGCCGCGCCCAACTCCGAAATTTACTCCACCACCGCGAAAGAATGGACGTCTGGCGGCAGCACCATCGTCGACCTTCGCTCCCCATCCCCCTTCGGTTGCATCCATTACGGCCCAGGCGGCAAACTTTGCTACTACCCGCCCGGAGAAATCGGCCCACAGATTCTCCGTCCCGATGGAACGGTCTTCGTGACCGGTTCCTATACGGCAAACAACGGCCCCGGAAACACCGCCATCTATGACAGCCTGACCGGCAAATGGACCGCAGGTCCCATCTTCCCCAATGGCGATAACGCCGGCGACTCTTTTGCCGTGCTCCTCCCCAACGGAGATGTCTTAGTCGAAGGCGATTCAGGCACGTCCTATCTCTTCAACGGCACCGCCCTCCTCGCCGGCCCGTCAACGCCCGGTTCTTTGATGTTGTTGCCCACGGGCCAGGTTTTGGTAGGGGGCGGCCCAACCGAGGTTTATATACCCGCTGGCACTTATCAAACATCGTGGCAACCCGCGATCTCGACTTATCCAACCACAGTAACTCGAGGCATGACTTACTCGATCTCCGGAACCCAGTTCAATGGCCTGTCGCAGGCCAACGCCTTCGGCGACGAATATCAGACAGCCACCAATTATCCCTTGGTGCGGATCACCAATAATGCAACAACCCACGTCTTTTACGCGAGAACCCACGACCACAGCACCATGGGCGTCGCGACCGGCTCCGCGGTCGTATCGACCCATTTCGACGTGCCGGCTTCCATGGAGACGGGTGCAAGCCAGCTGGAAGTGGTGGCCAATGGCATTCCATCCGCACCGGTCAACATCACGGTTCAGTAACCAGTGGACTGTCGCGGAGACGGCGTTACCAACGGCGCCAACCGGAATCCTTGTCATCCTGAGAGGTTCTGGCGTTATGAAACGAGGTCATCCTGAGAGGCTTTGGCGTTATCAAACGAGGTCATCCTGAGCGGAGCAATCGCTTCGCGCAGCGAAGCGGTTGCGGAGTCGAAGGACCCCTGTTCGATCAAAATTCTGGGGTTACGCGTCCCGGAATTCTCCCCGTGCCCGCGCTGACAAATTCTCCGCGACAGTCCACTAGGTGAAAAGACGAACGTGCTTTGAAGGGTTGCGGCTTGTAGCCGCACCGTAACTCTAGAAATGTTCTTGCAGGTCGGCAAACCGCTCCACCACCAATAGCCGTTGCGCCGGAGGCGCGCTCGCCAACTCCTCATGTTCAAGAATCCACGTGTTGCCATGGGGCACGAACACCGCATGCAGCCCGGCCGCCAGCGAAGGATTGATGTCAGACTTGGGACTGTTCCCGACCATCCACGTGACATCGGTAGCCAGCGCATATTTCGAAATCACGGACCGGTACGTCGGCTCATCCTTCTCCGCCACGATTTCCACTGCTGAAAAATAGTCTTTCAATCCTGAGCGCTCGACCTTCCCTGCTTGTTCGGCCGGATGCCCCTTCGTCATCAAAATAAGATGATGTCTAGCCCCAAGATACTCCAGCGTCTCCGGCACGCCGGCAATGACTTCGATCGCGTGATCCGCGATCCGGTGGGCGAAACTGTGAATGCGTTCGTGCATCTCGGGAGTCAGCGGATCGACCGACAGTTTTTCAAACGTCTCCATGAGCGAATGCGCGAAACTGTGCAGCCCATATCCATGCTTGAGAATTGAACTGCGCTCCACATCGTTCAGCACCAGGCGCACCTGTTCCGGCGAATATTCGCGGTGGTCGAGAAATGAAATGAACTTTGCGATCGCGCGTTCAAAGTAAATGTTGTTCTCCCAAAGCGTGTCATCCGCATCGATCAGCAGAGTCTGAGCGCCGTTCTGTTCCCACATAAAATAATCATAACGGCTCCCGGCCCGAAGAGGGCTTTGATAAGATCGGAAGCGCATGAAAGTTCGTGGGCTCCTTCTGTTCGTAATATCGTTGTTCCCGATTTACTCCTCCTCACAAACTCGCAAACCGCACTTCATGACGGGCTCAGCGTCGAAAGCCGGCATTCCCGCCAACCTGCACGTGGTGCCCGACCTGGCCGCGCGTGTCGCGGAGTTCCGGCGAGTCCAGATGCCTTTCAGCACAGCCGGTTTGAGCGCGCGCGAAATACAACTCATCCACAAACTGGTCGACGCCTGCGGCTACCTCGAAAGCATCTACTGGCGGCAGAGCGATCCCGAAGCCCTGTCCCTCTACCAGTCGTTAGCTGGTAGCAAGAGCTCAAAAGATATTGAACTGCGCCGCTACCTATGGATCAGCGCCTCGCGCTTCGACCTCATCGACAACAACAAGCCGTTCGTGGGAAGCGACCCCATTCCTCCGGGTCATGGTTTCTATCCCGCCAACCTGACCCGCGCGCAGGTTGAGCAGTACGTCCACGATCATCCCGGCCAGAAGGCGGCGATCTACGATCAGTTCACGATTGTGCGCTGGCAGGGCGGGAAGTTGGAAACAGTCCCGTACCACATCGCGTATCGCCGGTTCCTCGATCCTGCGGCGCAATCCCTGCGGGCCGCGGCTGCTCTCAGCAACGACCCGGCGTTCGCGAACTTCCTTCGACTCCGCGCCGACGCGCTGCTTACCGACGATTATTTTCCCAGCGACCTCGCTTGGCTTGCGTTGCACAACCCGAAGATCGATCTCGTCTTCGCCCCGGATGAGACTTACATGGACGATCTGCTCGGAGTGAAGGGTTCCTACGGCGCGGCCGTGATGCTGCGCAACGAACGTGAAAGTAAGAAGCTCGACCTGTTCGCAAAGTACGTGCCAGAAATTCAAGACGCCCTCCCGCTGCCCGCGGAAGACCGCCCCTCCAAGCATGGTCTCGAAACGCCGATGGAAGTAGTCGACTCTCCCTTTCGCGCCGGGGACTTGACCCACGGCTACCAGGCAGTGGCCGACAATCTTCCCAACGATCCCCGCGTGCACGAGCAGAAGGGCAGCAAGAAAATATTTTTCAAAAACTTCATGGACGCGCGCGTCGAATACGTGATCGTGCCAGTAGCGCGCAAACTGATGGAGCCCGAGCAGGCCGCGAAGGTCACGAACGAAGGCTACCTGGTCGGCACGATCATGCACGAGATCTGTCACGGACTAGGCCCTGCCTTCGCGCGCACCCCCGCGGGCAAGGTCGACATCCGCGAGTCGATCGGCCCTCTCTACAGCTCCCTCGAAGAGGCCAAGGCCGATGTGACCGGAATGTTTGCCGTGCAATGGCTGGTGGATCACGACGCGCTCCCGAAGGAAAAACTCGAGGAGTACTACGCCTCCTATGTAGGCGATCTGTTTCGCACCGTTCGCTTCGGAGTCGCCGAGGCTCACGGCCAGGCCGAGATCATGGAGTTCAATTACCTCGTGGAGCGTGGCGCAGTAATCCGCGACCACCGCGGACGTTACGCAATCGACTACGAGAAGATCCCCGCCGCCACCGCCGATCTCGCGAAAGAATTACTGGAAATCGAAGTGACCGGCGATCGCCAGCGCGCCCAGAACTGGTTCAAGAAGTACGATCAGATGTCCCCGGAGTTAAAGATTTCGCTAGCGGAAGCTTCGAAGGTCCCGGTCGATATTGATCCCGTCTACTCGTTCCCCGAGAGGGTGAAGTAGGAAAGCTAAGAGTCCCGAGTTTCGAGCCGCGAGCCAGGCAAAATCAAGCATTGGACCCTTAAAACCCGCTGCCCACCTTTAAGAAATTTTCATCCCGACGAGAACATTTTCATCCCGACTAGAACACTGTCATCCCGCCTAAAACATTGTCATCCCGAGCGGAGCGAGGGATCTGCAGTTGGCACTTAATGATTGAAAGCCTCTACGACGAATTAAGTAACCGTTCGAACCAAGGAGCGAAGCGGTTCTCGATCGCTCGCGGCTCGCGGCTCGATGCCCGCGGCTCCCCTACACCCACTCGACGCGCGACTTCAGCGGAATGATCCCCGCCTCGTGCCCCATCTCCAGCAGCCGCCGTACCGCTTCCCGTCCGTCGTCGCCGTAATCGAGCGTGCGCTCGTTCACGTACATCCCAACGAATTTATCCGCCATCTGCGGGTCAAGGTCGCGCGCAAATTGCATCGCGTACGAGAGAGCCTCCTCGCGATGATCGATGGCATATTGAATACTTTCGTGGAGCGCCTGCGTAACACTGGCCATCAATTCGGGCCCCAGCGAGCGCCGGATGGCATTTCCCCCCAGCGGCAGCGGCAGGCCCGTAGTTTTGTGCCACCACTTGCCAAGGTCAAGCACGCGATGCAACCCTGACTTGTCATAAGTGAGTTGCCCTTCGTGGATGATCAGCCCCGCTTCGTATTTTCCCTCGAGAATCTGCGGGATGATCTGATCGAAAGGCACGACATCCACCTGGATTCCCGGCGCAAACAATTGCAGCGCAAGGTATGCTGTCGTGAGTTTGCCGGGCACCGCGATCCGCCTGCTCTTGATTTCCTCCGCGTCAAAAGATCGCGTAGAAACCACCATCGGCCCGTAGCCGTCGCCAACGCTCCCCCCGCACGACATCAGCGCGTACTTCTCCTGGATATACGGATACGCGTGGAATGAAATCGCGGTCACGTCGTAGACGCCCTTCTGGGCATCGCGATTCAGCGTTTCGATATCGCACAAGGTGTGGGTGAAGCGCAGACCTGGCACCCGAACCTTGTTCGTAGCCAGGCCGTAAAACATGAACGCATCGTCGGAATCGGGGCTATGCGCCACCGTGATTTCACGGACTGGAGAAGACACTGTAGTCATAATTTGGAGTTTCGCTGGGACTTCAACTCAGAATTCCGAGCGTCGATAGCAATGGTGCGAGGTCTCGAATATAGAAACTTGACTTAGGCTTGCGATGACCGCTTTCCCCAACGGCCCGCAACGCCGGCAGCCATGAGCACCTTGATCACTTCAGCAAAAACAAACCAGTAGAGTCCCAGCCGGATCGCCAGCGCGACCGAGTGCGTTTCCAAAGCGAGCCAGCCCAGTCCACCGGCGAACAGCACCAACTCGCCGGCCACGGCAGAAAGCGCTGCGCAGGCAAAACGGCCGGACTTGCGCGCCGGGACCTTCTCGTAAACCCATCCCGTGGCAAACGCCACCAACGGGTAAGCCATCAGGAAACCGCCCGTCGGCCCAATGATCTGCGCAATCCCGCCCAACCCCGCCGGATTAAACACGGGCAAGCCCGCGGCGCCCTCGGCCAGATAAAGCGCGAGCGCGGCGAATCCCCGGCGAGACCCGAGCATCAATCCCACGGCCAGCACTCCGAAGTTCTGCAGAGTGAGCGGAACCGGCGTAAAAGGCAGCGGTATCGTAACCCGCGCACAGAGCGCGACAAAAAGGCTCGCTCCAATTACGATGCCCGCCTGTTTCGCCCACTCCATGGAGCGGCTGGGTTTCGCCAACGACTGCGCCAAAGTTCCAGTGGATAAAACTTGCGTCGCGACTCTTGACATGTCCTTCCTTTCGTGACGGCAAATCAGGGTTGAGGCGGAGGCAAACGTCGGTCAAGTCCGTCTGATTCCGCAGCGTGGGCTGCCGAGTTCCTCATTTGGCGCCGCACCCGCATATAGAGCGAAATCACAACCGAGACGACCAGTACCAGACCGATTCCCAGGATCAAAAACCACCAGAGCATCCGCACAACGCACTAGGATAGCAGAAGCGCGCCCCGGCGGCAGCGATAACATGGCCAGAAAAAACCGCTCAGGGGAGCGGTTCTCTCAATACAAACTGGCGCCAGCGCACTCCTCGAATTCAGAAGCCCGCCATCCTACTTCTTCGCCTTGGCGAGGGCCGTGCGCCGCGCTGCAACGTTCGCAGAAACCCGCTCCAGCCGCTTGCGAGCGACTTTCGACCCGGTCGCTACTTTCTCGATGTTCGACCACGCATCCGGATTGTTCATCTTCTGGCGCAGTTCCTTCAGGAACGGGTGAATCTTGGCGAAGATGAAAAACATCTCCCCGCTGCAGCCCGGCTGCAAAAAAAGCTCCTCATGCAGCGCTCCGTGCAGTACCAGCGCCGCCGCCATATCCCAATAGCTGCCCACCTGCCGTATCCAGCTATTTTCCTGGCTCGGAAACGCGTTCGCAACTTTCAGGAAATCGTCGGCGCTCAGCGGCCAGAACTCGGTCACGAACCAGTTTCGCGCCTTGCGCATCTCCGCCTCGCGTCGCAAATCGTAAAGCTGAAGCAGCAATTGTCCATCGTGTGCAGTTGCTCTCTTTGCCATGTTCGCCTCGTTATTTCATTTGTCTTTAATTCCAGCCGCCTGACTTCAGCAGCCTCTCAGCTCGATTTGCCGCCGTCCGAAGTCGCACCCACCGGCTCTCGCTCATAATCGCATTCCTTGTTCGGACACGCGATCACGGTTCCCTCTTTGCGCAGCCGCTCCACCAGGTAGTCATGCCCGCAATCCGGACACTTCTCCGCAATCGGTTTCGCCGCCGAAGTAAACTTGCACTTCGGATACTTCGAGCATCCATAAAACGTGTTGCCCTTGCGCGCGCGTTTTTCGACCAGCTCGCCTTCCCCGCACAGCGGGCACTTCACGCCGATAAAATTCTGCTTCACATATTTGCAATCGGGATACCCGCTGCACGACGTAAACTCGCCATACCGCCCGTGGCGGATAATCAGATTCCGGCCGCACTCCGGACACTTTTCATCCAGCGGAATATCCGGCACGCGCTTGCCCTGGTCGAGCCGCCGCGTGGTTTTGCAATCCGGATACCCGGTGCAAGCCATGAACTGCCCGAACCGCCCGCGCTTCAGCACCATCACCCGCCCGCAGTTTTCGCAATACTCTTCCTGCGCAGTCTCCTGCACGTCAGCCGAATCGAGATCGGGCAGGTTGATGGGATTCTCTTTCGTGAACGTGCACGAGTTCGGATCTTCCTTGTCATACGTGCTGCAAGCGTAGAACGAGCCATGCTTGCCCCATTTGATCACCAGCGGAGCGCCGCACCGTTCGCACTTTTCATCCGTAGGCTTCTCCATACGCTTGATGTTTTCCATGTGCTTCTCAGCGTATTTGAGGTCCTTGGCGAACTTTTTATAGAACTCGCCCAGCGCGTCGGTCCACTTCTCTTTGCCTTCCTCAATCTCGTCGAGTTCTTCTTCCAGCTTCGCTGTGTACTGGAAATCGAAAATGTCCTTGAAGTTTTCGACCAGCAGGTCGGTCACGACGAGCCCAATCTCCGTGGGAGTAAACTTCCCGCCAACTTTCTGCGCGTACTGCCGCTCCTGAATCGTGCTCAGGATGGTCGCATAGGTCGATGGACGTCCGATGCCGCGCTCCTCCAGCTCTTTCACCAGCGAAGCTTCGTTGTACCGCGGAGGCGGCTCGGTGAAATGCTGCTCCGGCAGCAGCGATTTCAACGTAAGCTTCTGCCCCGCTTCGAGCGGCGGCAACTTGTGCTTCAGCTCTTCGTCTTCTTCGTCCTTGTTGTCCTTCGACTCCTCGTAAACCTTCAGGAAGCCGTCGAACTTCATCACCGAACCGGTCACGCGGAACCAGAAAGTCTCGTTCCCCGACTTGGCATCGATGTCGACCGTAGTCTGATCGAAGATCGCCGGGTTCATCTGCGACGCCACAAAGCGCTGCCAGATGAGCTTGTACACCTTGAATTCGTCTTCCTGCAGATACTGTTTGACCGTGTCCGGATGCCGCATAGCCGAAGTCGGACGAATCGCTTCGTGCGCCGCCTGCGCTTCCTTCTTCTCCTTATATGTATTCGGAGACGCGGGCATATACTGCGCGCCATATTCGCTCGTGATGTATTCCCGCACCTCGGTGAGAGCCTCGGGCGCAACGCGCGTCGAATCGGTGCGCATGTAGGTGATCAGGCCGACTAGTCCTTCTTCGCCCAGTTCAATGCCTTCATAAAGCCGCTGCGCGATCATCATCGTGCGCTTCACGCTGAAGCGCAGCTTGCGCGACGAATCCTGTTGCAGTTTGCTGGTAGTAAACGGAGGAGTGGCATTCCGCCGCCGCTCTTTCTTCTCCGCCGAACGAACAATCCAGGCGGCCTTCTCCAGCGCGAGCCGAATCTTTTCCGCGTCCTCGCCGTTCGTGACTTCGACTTTCTCTTCGCCTTTGCCGACAAAGCGCGCGTCAAATGCCGGAGGCTTCGCCGCCGCCAGGTTGGCGTCGATCGTCCAGTATTCCTTCTTCTCAAACGCCTTGATCTCGCGTTCCCGGTCGACGATCAGCCGCAGCGCGACGGTTTGCACGCGCCCCGCGGAAAGCCCGCGCCGCACCTTATCCCACAATAAAGGAGAGACCTGGTATCCCACGAGCCGGTCCAGCACGCGCCGCGCCTGTTGTGCGTCTACCAGGTTGCGGTCAATATCCCGAGGATGCTCGAATGCCGCCTTCACCGCGCGTTGCGTGATCTCATTAAACGTTACGCGCCGGATGCGCTCCCCATCCGGATGCTCTTTGCTGGCCTTGGTCTTCTTCTTTTTCTTGCCGTTGTTGTCCCCCAACTCATCGGCCAGGTGCGCGGCGATAGCCTCGCCCTCACGGTCCGGGTCAGGCGCCAGGTAAATCATGTCGGCGGACAGCGCCAGCTTTTTCAGCTTGGCCAGAACCTTCTCTTTGCCAGGGATGACGACGTATTCCGTAGAAAACTCGTCATCGACATCGACGCCGAGACTGCTCTTGGGGAGATCCTTCACGTGCCCAAACGAGGCATCGACAGTAAAACCCTTCCCCAGATATTTCTGAATAGTTTTCGCCTTGGCCGGCGACTCGACAATGACTAGACCTTTAGACAATGTTCTCCTCAGTATGACGGTCTTGGAATTGAAGCTAGCATGAATCCGGGCGATGCAACAAGCGAGCCTCTAGCTGTTAGCTGCTGGCTGTTAGCAAACAAAGGCTCCGTCAGGCTTCGCTCCCGGCGCGTAACGCGCGCACTGGTTGAACCTTTTGAACCAGTGAAGTGAGCATTCTTTGGACCTCAACGACCTTCTTCTCCGTTCCCACGTAGTCGCTTTCGGACAAAAATTTCAGGTCTTTTGCCAGAAGTAAGTGATATTCCGTCTCGCTGGCGGAGCCACGGGCGATCTGCAGAAACCGGGCGAGCTCTCCGTCTGAGCGCCGCCCGCATCCTTCGGCGATGTTCGCAGCGATCGATGCCGCCGACCGTCGAATTTGCGACGTCACTCCATAAATCTCCTCTCTGGGAAACGATCGCGTCAGACCATAAATAGCGATAGTCAATTCATGCGCCTTCGACCAGACCTTGAGTTCCTTAAAGTCTTTCATGTCGCCTCCGAGTCACATTTTGATTGCCAGAAGCCAGCAGCAAGGAGCAAGAAGCTCTGGGTTTTGATTGCTAGAAGCCAGTAGCTAGCAGCTAGAAGCTCTGGGTCTTGATTGCCAGAAGCCAGTAGCTAGCAGCTAGAAGCTTCTGACAAAATTCTTCCCTGGCAACTGCCTCACCTTCCCATTCAACTCCAGTTCGAACAGCGCGGAAAAAATCTCCGAGGAAGACATCTCCCCTTCCAGCATCTCGACCAGTTCATCGATATGAGTTGCCTGATCCGGCTTCAGCAGCTTGAGCAGCTTCTTTTCATGAGGCGATTGCGCGTCGTCCGGGAATAGAGATGCGGTCGCCGGCTCGGGAGATTCATTCTGCGCCGATTGCAGCATCGCCTGGATATCGGTCGGCAGCTCCTCCCACACGTCCTCCCACGTGGCCACCAGCTTCGCGCCCTGCTTGATCAAAGTATTCGGACCCCACGAGTTTTTGTTGGTCACATTCCCCGGCACCGCGTAGACATCGCGATTCTGTTCCAGCGCGCAGCGCGAAGTGATCCGCGTGCCGCTGTACTCCGCCGCCTCCACCACCAGCACCCCCGCGGACATGCCGCTGATAATTCGATTGCGGATCGGGAAGTTCTGCGGTACCGGCGAGGTACCAATCGGAAACTCCGAAACCAGAGAGCCTCCGAACGCGAGAATCTGTTCCGCCAGCCGCGTATTTTCCCGAGGATAAGGAACATCGATTCCCGTCCCGAATACAGCGATGGTCTTCCCTTTAGCGGCAATCGCCCCGCGATGCGACGCCGTATCGATCCCCCGCGCCATCCCGCTGATGATCACCAGCCCGCGCGCGGCCAAATCCGTAGCCAGCCGTTCTGCCATGCCGCTGCCGTAAGGCGTGGGATGCCGCGTCCCGACAACTGCAATTCCAGGCCGCGAGAGCAACTCCACGCTTCCCTTCACAAACAAAATTACCGGCGGATCGTAAATCTCTTTCAATCGCGGCGGGTATTCCGGATCGCTGAGCGCCACAATTCGCGCGTTCGCCTGCACAGCCTTGGCCAGTTCATCCTGCGCCAGCCCCAGCGACTTTCCCGTGGCAATCGACTGTGCCGATACAGCTCGCATCCCGGTTGCTTCGAGTTCCGTCAAACTGGCTTGCAGGATCCGTTCCGCGCTGCCAAAGTGCTCAATCAATTTTCGAATGCGCGACGGCCCCAATCCATCCGTGAGCGCCAACGCGAGCCAGGCGGTAGTCTCGCCTGACGCTGGACAAGCAGCGGCAGCAGGCCTCGGCGCGGCGGGAGACGCCTCAGTTGGTGCAGACACGGACGGAGACGATGAGGGCAAAGGCGAAGACGACGACATAGGGCTCGACGCTATCCACGCCGCGATCCCCTGTCAATGATGGCCCTCACATCGCTTTTGGTAGAATTCGCAACGTCATGAGCCGGTTAAGGATTTCGGCGATCTCCTACCTCAACACCGCGCCTCTTATGTGGGATTTCGAACACGGAGACGCCGCCGCCGACTTCGATATTTCCTACACCATCCCGTCCGCATGTGCGCGAGCTGTAGCCGGGGGCACCGCGGATATCGGCATCATCCCAGCCGCCGCATACACTACGACGCCCGATCTTGCCATCATCCCGAACATAGCCATTGCCGCGAAACGGGCCGTCCGCTCCATCCTGCTCGTGAGCAAAAAGCCGCTGGAGCAAGCCCGCACCGTAGCGCTCGACACTTCCTCCATGACGTCGGTTGCCCTCACCAAAATCATCTTCGCAAAATGGCTCGGCGGAGCCCGCGTCTATTCCGCAATGCCTCCCAACCTCGATTCCATGCTGGCAACTTGCGACGCCGCCCTCCTCATCGGAGATCCCGCCCTCCAGGTTGATCGCACCCGCTACACCACGCTCGATCTCGCCGAAGAGTGGATTGCACGCACAAAAAAGCCCTTCGTCTTCGCCTTCTGGGCCATTCGAAGGCAGTCGCTGGATCGCGAAAACGTAGCCTCAATCGCAGACACATCCCGGGATCCAGCCATAATCAAGGCCCTCTTCCAGCGCTCGCGCGATCACGGACTTCAGGCAGAGAATCTGGAGAAGATAGCCCAGGAGTGGGCTCCCAGGCTGGGCCTGACCCTCGAGGTAGTTCGCACTTACCTCCTGCACAATATCCACTATTTCCTCGACCCGCCCGCCCTCGAAGGTCTAAAGCTTTTCTACAATCTGGCCGCGGAGATCGGCGCGCTCCCAAGCGCGCCCGAGTTGACCTTTCTATAGCGCTCGCCGGTCTCAACTCTGTCACGGACTGTAAATCCACGCCCCGCATTGCATCCGTTATCATCGGCTCAGCCTCTAATAGCAATGTATCTCCCTGCCATCGCCGTGCTTGCCACCAAGAAGAGCGCCCTCCGATGGCTGGTCCATCTCGGAGGCCCCGGCCTGATCCTCCTTGGCCTGCTCGACAACTCCGTGATCCCCCTCCCCGGCAGCATGGATATCATCACCATCCTGCTGGCCGCTCACCGTCGCGAGCCCTGGCTCTACTACGCAGTCATGGCCACGCTCGGGTCCCTGATCGGCGGATACCTCACCTACCGCATGGCCCGCAAAGGCGGCAAAGAAACGCTGGAAAGGCGCTTCCCTAAAAGAAAAGTGACCCGGATTTACGCCATCTTCGAAAAGTATGGATTTGCCGCCGTCGCCATCCCAGCCTTGCTCCCGCCACCATTTCCCATCGTAGCCATGCTGTTAGCGGCCGGAGCCATGCAATACCCGACAAAGAAATTCCTGGCCGCTCTAGCCACCGGCCGCGCCATCCGCTACTCGCTCCTGTCTTATCTCGGAGCCCATTACGGCCGCAGCATCACCAAATTCTTCGCCCAGTACTACATGCCGACCCTGATCATCCTGATCGCCTTCTCCGTAATTGCCGGTCTCTACGGCGTATTCGAATACAAGCGGAGACAAAAGTCCGGAAACCCCCAACCAGCCCCCGCAAAAACGCGTATCCGCCGCCGAACCGCATGAACAACTCAAGTTCGGTATAGAATCCGAGGTATGAACCCTGAGGTTTCGGATCTTCTAAAACGGGCCTTGGCCTTGTCTCCGGACGAGCGTGCTGCGCTGGCTAACACGCTGCTCGACAGCATTGAGGGCACGGATGAGACCGTGCAGGCAGCATGGGATGACGAGGTGGCGCGCCGAATTGCAGACCTTAAAGCGGGAAAGGCAGTAACCGTCCCGTGGGAAGAACTCCATCGTGAACTGCTGGCTATGGTGAATGAGCGCTAGGCGCGTGGACTTCCGGTTTCCTACCACTGGAGCCCGTTCCATGATTTTGGATAGAATGTCGTAAGGCAAACGCGAAGCCCAATGTCCCTGACCAAACAGCAAGCCCTCGAAATGTTCCAGTCCAACGACCTCATCGGCATCGGCATGGAAGCCGACGCCGTCCGCCGGCGCCTGCATCCCGAAGGCACCGTCACCTACATCATTGATCGCAATATTAATTACACGAACTTCTGTACCGAATATTGCACCTTCTGCGCCTTCTATCGCCCGCTGAAAGGCCCCGCCGCCAAAGAAGGCTACATCCTCGACTTCGACACCATCTACGAAAAAATCCGCGAGACTGTAGAACTGGGCGGCACCGGAGTCCTCATGCAGGGAGGCCTCCACCCCGACCTCAAAATCGACTGGCACGAGAAGATGCTGAGCGGCATCAAGCAGCGCTTTCCCCAGATTCATCTTCATTGCTACTCCGCTTCCGAGATTCTCGCCATCGCCGAGTACAGCGCGCTAAGCGTGCGCGACACCATCGCCCGCCTCCGCGATGCCGGACTCGACTCCATCCCCGGCGGAGGCGCTGAGATTCTCGACGACGAAGTCCGTTACAAAATCGCGCGCCTGAAATGCCTCACCGCCGACTGGCTGGAAGTCCATCGCACCGCCCACCAGCTAGGCATGCGCACCACCGCCACCATGATGTTCGGAGTAGGCGAATCCTACGAGCACCGCATCAACCACTTCGAAGCCATCTACCGCCTGCAGGAAGAAACCGGAGGCTTCACCGCCTTCATCCCCTGGAGCTTCCAGCCCACCAACACCGCCCTCGGTGGACGCCACTGGGATGAGGCCACCGCCGTCGAATATCTGAAAGTCCTGGCCATCTCGCGCCTCTATCTTTCCAACTTTCTGAACGTGCAATCCAGTTGGGTAACCCAGGGCCTGAAAGTCTGCCAGATGGGCCTCCGCTTCGGAGGCAACGACGTGGGCTCAGTCATGCTGGAAGAAAATGTAGTAAGAGCCGCAGGCGTAACCAACTGCACCACAGAAGAAGAATTGCGCCGTATAATCCGAGACGCTGGCTTCCGCCCAGCCCGCCGCGACACGCTCTACCGCCAACATTTTCTTAATTGAAGCGCAGCAGTGGTTGGGGGAATCGCACACATCGCAACGTGCGTGGGTTTCACCAGTCTCACTACTTTGTCATCCTGAGCGAAGCCAGTGCTGTGCGAAGCGCAGCACTCGCGCAGTCGAAGGACCCCGCGGTCGTGTGCGTACTCCCCAGGCCCATCAAGGCGTTCTCACGATGCTTAAAACTCAAAGCTTCGCGGCTGACGCCGAGGGTCTGGTGGCCCGCATCCGCTTCCACACCGTCGGTGCCCTACATCTGCCCGGTTTTGGCAGATGTGGGTCTTTACTGTACTGTCGTCGCATGCCCTGAGGTCTGCAGCGCTATCAGCAGTTCCGTCAGTCGCACTTTGTCACCTTCAGTTGTTACCGCCGCCTGCCATACTTGAGCGAGCGTGTTCGCAACATATTTCTCTCCTCACTCGATTGTCGAGAAGACCAACTACATACCTGGAAATCCGGTGAAGCGCGGGTTCTGTGAACGCCCGGAGGACAGGCGCCGGAGCAGCTTCCGCCACTACGCTGCCGGAGAGGCTGGCTTGGTAGAGTGGACCGCACGTCGAAGGGAAAGAAAAAAACCACATCTTCCAAAACCAGGCAGATGTGGGGCACCGACGGGGTGAAAGCGGATGTGCGCCACCGGCCAACATTTCCTGAATTGAGTGCAGAACTGAGGGGCAAAGGACGCCCCGGGCAAACGAAAGCCCCGGTAGTCATCCGGGGCTCGGCAAATGCCAGTTGGTACGCCGCCTATCATTTTTAGTATAGTAGGTCGGTCGATTCGGGCCAGAGGTCACCGATGTATAGATTGGTCGAAAGTCACCACTTGCTTCACAGTTCCCGAACTGGTTTTGAAGGTAGCGTCTCCGGCGTATGTTGCCTTTATGCTGTGCGTCTTTGCCGTCAGCGATGAAGTGCTGAACGCCGCCAAGCCGTTCGCCGTGATACCTGTGCCAATCTTGGTCGTGCCATCAAAGAACGTGACGATCTCTCCGTCAGGTATCGAGCCGTCGGTTGAAGTTGTGGTGGATGTGAAAGTCACAGTCTGATTGACGAAGGTCGGGCTACCAGATGTAGCCAGTTTAGTGGTGGTCGCAGCGGGCAGATGTTCCACAGATTGTTTCAGCGTAGCCGATGTGCTGGCGAGATTGTTTGTATCGCCAGAGTAGACGGCTGTGATGAGGTATTTCCCGGTGGATGTGAATGGGATGCTGTAGGCAGCCTGAGAATTTGATAATGCGATTG